>JAFMDL010000001.1 GCA_017857255.1 Puniceicoccaceae bacterium
GAATGCGTTTACGCCATCGCCGGGCATCAAGGACTTCCTCTACGAGCTAAAGGATATGGGGGTAAAGATCGGCTTAGTCACCTCGGGACTTTACGAAAAGGCTTGGCCTGAGATCCTCGATGCTTTCAAGACCCTCGGTATGGGCGACCCGAATGAGTTTTATGACGCGATTATTACCGCGGGGCATGCGATCCGTCTGGGAGAGCCGGGCACGCTGGGTGAGCTCTCGCCGAAGCCGCACCCATGGCTCTACGCTGAAGCCGCCCGTGTGGGGCTCGGCATTCCGTTTGAAGAACGTCATTCTGTCGTCGGCATCGAAGACAGTGGGGCGGGCGTCCTCTCTCTTATGTTGGCCGGATTCGCCCCGCTGGGAATTAGTGGCGGCAACATCGTCGATAGTGGCACGCAATCCTTGTGCACGCATTACGACGATAACTTCGAGCAGATCCTCGCTCGCTTGAAGTAGGCGTTCAGGATTAGCTCTCCAAACTCGCCCGACACGTCCGCTGTGGCCTCGGCCAAGGAAGAAGCACCGCTCTAGCGTGGTTGTGAACAATCATTTCGCAGATGGATGGCTGTCTTTTATGTGTCGCAAATCGATGCACGCGAGTCGACGCATGGTCAGGGCATGGCGTAGCGTGCAGCTTCAGCAAACGTTCAGAGTCACAGTCACGGTTATTAACGCTTGCTGAAGCTGCGCGCTACGCAAATCGCGCTATCCTTGTAGGGCGCTCAATGCCATCGCATATTGATACAACCGCAGCGTAAAACGCTACGCGCACGCGGCAGGCTGGGCGAGCACTCAAGGGCCGCTTTAGCGGGGCGGTTGTGAATCATCATTTCGCAGAAGCGCAGGAGTTCCATTCTCTTGTGGCCACGACGATGGACGTTTGCTGAAGCTGCACGCTACCTTGTATCTGCTGTATTGAGTTCGTCTTAGAGCGTGTCTTAACCCCCCCCTCTCTCTCTCTCTCTCTCTCTCTTCGACTAAAGGGCTTTTAGGCGGGTGAGGTGGCTACATCGTTTAGTTGCTTTAAGAAAAAAACACAAAAAGCCCCGCTCGGTTTCGAGCGGGGCTTTGTTGTAATTGTTTAACTCTGCATCCGGAATCTAACTACGATTCTGCTAGAATCGTGACGATCTTGAACGGATCGAGTTTTACGGAGACTGAGTTGTCCTGAATCGCCAGCTCTTCGATTGGTTCCTCGTTCATGTCGCACAGCCAGGCTTTCTTGAGCGGACGCAGCAGGGTGAGTGTTTCGTCCACAGCGATGTCGCTTGGGTTGTTGACACGCACGACGAGTGCATCGTCGCGATCTTCAGCGAGCTTGACTGCGCTGACGTTGGTGAGCGGGCTGGTGACGGAGAGGAAGCTGCCTTGTTCAAGCGGCAGGGAGCCCTCGAAGCGGCCCTTGCCATACTGCGCTGCGGTGAGCGGTGTGATGTATTGCTGTGCTTCCTTTTGCACGCAGCCTTGCTTGTAGTCGCCTTCGTGGAAGTAGAGCGCATACTCGAAGCTGTGCTCGCCAATGCTTTGCGACTCTTCTTTTTCGTAGGAGAAGAAGACATCCCAGTGAACCGGGAAGGTCTGGGTCATCGCACGCATCAGGGTCAGTTCAACGCCAGCACCGTCATCATATTGATGTGGCTCGTATTCGTTTTGTCCCTTGCCGAAGACTGCTAGGCCATGCGTGCCATCGGAGATGTCGATGAAGCGGTGCTTGGGCTGACGGCGGAGTTCGTGGCCGCGCTCGCCGTTGTCGTCGGTGATATCTTCGACCGGGCGTTCGCGCACTTCAAAGGCGACATCCGATGCGAGTGTTTCTGTTTCAATGCCCGCAGGGAAGCGCACGGTGAGCATGTGATCCTTACAGACATTGTTATAGCTCATCTTGAACTCCAGGCGACGGGAACCCTTGCGCAGGGTGATGTCGGTGGTGAACTTAACCGGCACGGTGTGCTCGGAGCGTGCGAGGCGATCCTGAGTTAGCGATTCCGGAATGTTGAGCACGACTTCGACGCGGAAGGTGCTGAGCAGCCCGGAGTTGCGCATGAGCTGAATGTCGGCATTGGCACCGAGGTTGCTGATGATCTTGTTGATCTTCGGCTTGCGGTGGATCCACATGTCGCCGGCATCCCCCGTATCGAGTAGGAGATTCAAGCCGCGAGTGATTTTGCCGTTCTCCTTGTCGGTTACATCGACGGTGCCGTTGGGCAGGATGTCGATCTTGAGGAATTCATTCTCAAGGATGTTGGGCATGCGTCCAAGCGGACGGTAGGGGTCCTTTGGATTCGGGAATGGGAAGATGTCGACAAAGCCTTCTTCGATCTTACGCACTAGACGCAGGGTCTTGTAGCCGTAGGCAGGAATGTGGTTAATCTCTGCATCGATGTCCACGCGCTTGATATAAAGCGCCTTCGGGCGGTTCTCGTGATTGACCGATGCGAGGTTGAGGGACGCTTCGGTGTGTGAGTAAATGTTGACGCGAGTGCCATCCATTTCCTCAAGCCACCAGTCGGCAATTGCTTCGCCGCGTGGCAGTTCGACCAGCAAGCGTGTGGTTTCGCTGCGCTCGTAGGCGGTCGGGTTGAACACGGTGATCAGAATGTCATTACCATCCGCGGAGCTGGTATCGATTTGCTTGATGAGACCTTGGACGGCGCGATTGGCGACGCTTTCGGTCATGTCTTTGGCCTCAAGGAGGCGGTGCATGGTGTCTGGCACGATGTTTGGCACGCCGATGCCGTGCGTGGAATCGTGCGATTGGCTCTGCAGCAACTTCTTCCATGCCAGGCGCAGGATGTCGCGCGGGTAGGTCGCACCACCCATAGCAGCAAAGGCCGCAAGCGGTTCGGCGGTGTGAATCAACAGGGATTCCACCTTGCTCAAGCGGTGCATGATCGCAATGGCAGTGCCCATCAGCTCACAGTGCTGACGGCAGAGCGGCCCGAAGCGCATTTCACCGCCGACGACCGGCAACTGTGTGAGATCGGTCGTTTCGCGGAACTCTGCAAAGTAATCGAGTGGGGTGCTGTGCACGAAGGTGATGTCGTCGCTGACTTCATTGGCCTTGCGTAGCGACTCTGGAAGTTCGGCAACTGGCATGGTGAAGTCGTTGCCGTCAAAGCCTAGTAGCACGTCCTGGTTGAAGGATTCGCACGCAGCGGATTCGATGGTGTTCTTGACCGCTTCGGCAATTTCCTCATCGCGGATACGAATATCTTGTTCCAGCTCAGTGGCGTGTGGATGCTCAAAGGAGTCGTCGATTAGGCGGCAGATCTTTGCACCGTCTGTAAAACGCACCTGCCAGCCATCTCCTTTACCCAAGGCATTGCCGCCCAGGATTGCTGGAATTGTGAAGGAGAAGTAGAAATTAGCGCGCGCGAGCGGGCCGAGGCGTGAGCAGAGCGCCTGTGTGCCATCCGGAGATTCCCACCAGAACTCGGACTTCTTCAGCGTGTCGACCGGATAGAGCTTATAGAAAATCAGTGTATCGATACCAAAGCCGGAGTAGATCTGCGGCAACTGGGCGATCTGGCTGAAAGAGAAGATCGAATAACCGAACTTGGTGACGCCACCCATGGATTCGCATACGCGGTGGCCGATGAGCAGATTTCGCACAATCGCCTCCGGGTGGCTGGAGAAGTGATCGGGGAGTGAATACCACGGGCCGATTTGAATGCGGTCGGCATCGATCAAGGCCTTGAGACGATCCCGCATGTGCGGCTTCACTTCGAGATAGTCTTCGATCCACACTGACTGTCCATCGAAGGTGAACTTCTCAAAGTCCGGATCGGCCTCCATGATTTCGATCAAGCGGTCGATGGTTTCGACCAGCATGAAGCGTGTTTCTTGAAAGCCGTGGCGGTGCTCGCGGTCCCAGTGTGTGTTACTGACGACGTGTATTTTTTTAGAACTCATTAATGATTTCGGTTGGTTTTAAATATCTGCTGCTGTTGATTTATTATGATTTAATGATATTTCTATGGTGTTTTGTCCGCATTGGGCAAGTCTAATTTTACTGAAACATCGAAGCAATTTTGGGTAGGAAACACTCTGGCGGTTATTGAATTGGCCAACACTGGCCTCGACAAAGTGAATGGTGGCGGGCTTTCTTGCAGAATGGGAAGGTGGTTTGCGGAGCGAGACGGAAGGGTTATGGCTGAGCATTCGGATTCTTGCTGCCGCGTTTTTTTCAAATAGCTGTGAAACCCCCTCCGTCCCCGCAGACGGGGCCACCTCCCCTTAGCAGGGGAGGAGCTTTAAATGCACCATTAATTACGAGGATATCAAGGTGCAAAGAACCAGTTTTCGGATAAGCGTTACATCAGCGCGAATAAGCGGTTCCCAGCTCTGCTGGACCTGTGTCTGGATGGTTTCCTGCCACAAGGGGAGAGTTGACCATTACTTTGAAATAGGGGAGGAGCTTCAAATTTCCCGTCATTAGGTGGACTTGGAGATACAAGTATATATGTATCAAAATATGCCCGGTAAGCGCAATTGCACTCGGCATCTCGGGCGCGCCGCTTTTCTTGATATTAGAGTTGATTTTCTGTTCCGATTGCTATTTAATGAATCAATAAATCAAATATCATTGTGTTCACTTCCCCATTATATATGAGTTCTAGCAGAGTCACGGGCCTCGGACGTCACTTCATTCTAATTGTGTTTGCATTGACTGCGGGCTGCGATGCGCGTGAAACTACTTCAGCCGTTGCTCCGACGGTCGATTCGTCCGTTGAAGAGGTGGGTATTTTAAAATGGACTCCAGGGAATGGTGAACAGCCCCGTGTCGCGGTCGAGGTGCAGTGGCTGATGGACAACGACTACTTGTCTCCGAATACCGATGGTGTCGGGAAGCTACAGCCGCTCGGTGCGCTGATGGATACGTTTTGTGGCGATGATCCGGCGCTGCGTGCGTCGTTTAGTGAATGGGTGAGTGCATATGCTTTTCCTAAATTCTACTACCATCCGCAGCATCCCAAGCCGGAAGACGACACGGTCGTGGTCACTTCCTACAAGAAGCCGTATGAGGCGCTACAGCCTTTGTTCATCGATTGGATGAAGACGCACCGCGGACAGGATGATTTCCTGATGCCAGCAGCGCGTCAGATGAACCCTTATCGAGGGGAGCTGATTGATCCGATTTTGAGTGGTTCGTCTCAATTGACGGAGGCGACGCTGCAACAGACTTTTGGGTATGTGGCGGTGGCGAATCCGGATAGTATGACCTTTATTGGCGATAATCGTTATAATCCGTTTCGTTGGATTTGCCCGATCAATGAGATCCATGCCCGCGAGCAGCCTTCTTGGGGGATGCGTCTGCACCCTAAACCGGAGTTCTGGGATCAAACGGTTGCGATTCTGAGGGATGCCAAGACGGGCTCTTCCGAGAAGCGCATTTTACTGCGCTACGAGATTGCACTCGAAATCGAGGACCACAGAGCGGCGATGGGCGAGCATACCTTGCAAGATTATTTAGACAGCGGCGATTCAGATTCGGTCGGGCTAGTGAAGCAGATGTATCTGAATACGCAGACCTATGCGCAGGGTGCAAAGAAGGAGGGTGTATCATTATTGCCGATACAGCGCAAGATGGTGGAAAAGTATTCCAAGACGCGCTTGGAGCCGGTCAATTTTCAGCTGAGTGTTGGGATTAACTTTAGGCAACGCCATCCGAACTATCGCTTAGCCGAGTTTATGCTCTGCACTTATAATCAGGTGCCCGTTGGCGTGTTCCCAGACGAAGCCGATGGTAAGGGCTTTCTGGCAACCGATTGCGATGCGATGAACCCCTTGGTGGCCGATGGTGGGAACTCCGGCGATATCGCATGGTGGCGACTGCCGATCGATGTGCTGGACAATCCCGCGTTGCGACAGGGGCAGTCATCTGCTTGGCAGGGGAGTGATTACCTCGATCTCGAAGAGCCTGAATTGGACAAGACTGTATTTAAGGGAGAAATCGATGTGACCGAGTTTTATCGTCAAGCGATTGCGGCGAAAGCCTTTCCCGGTCAGCGTGGCTTATGGGTGAATCGCTGGGTCGGATTCGAGGGCGATGTGGCCGACTTTCAGAACCCCGACGAGGCGCATGGTATTGATTGGGCCTTCTTTATTTTCGAAAGCCACGGGCCGCTGAAAGTTGTGGCACAAGTGCGTAAACTAGATGTAGTGATTGCTGACTAGCGGAATCACAGGGTGTCGATGACTGATTTAATGACATAAACTTTCGGCGATGCTGCCAATGGCTTGATAGAATGAACTCCCCAAAAAATACCCCAGAGAATTGCCAAGGCTTCGCGCTCGTCATTGCGCTAAGTTTGATGGCGTTTGTGCTGTTACTGCTGCTGTCGATCACCACGCTGGTGCAGGTCGAGACGCAGTCGGCACAGATCAGCGTCACTCAAAATGAGGCCGAGCAAGATGCATTGCTGGGCTTGCAGGAAGCATTGGGCGCTTTGCAGGTCTCAATCTAATCGCTCTTTGAGTCGTCAGATATTCCTTTCTTTATCTGCCTTAAAAAGGATAACAGGAGGATATGCAGGACACTGCATTGATCCATTGATATAATTAATACTTGATCGAACCCATTCCATGCTCAGGGTAGTTTCAGTGCCCGTTCGATTTGCATTCAAAAAAATATTTACGATGAAAAGAGTCACCCTAAGTCTAATCGCGATTTCGTTGTTCTCTGCTTGTGCAGTGGCTGAAGACACAGTCATTCGTTTTTCAAAAGAAAAACCCTGGCTCGCCGCAGATGGTGAAGTGCTCAACCCGGAGGTGCATCGAATCGATGTTTCCAAGCAGAAGGCGGGGCCGATTGCCGATATGAAGGAGTCCGACTGGACGGTGGCAGTTTGGAACTTTCCTGCATGGAATCCAGGCGGCAAGCATATGCCCGAGCTTGCCTTTGGTAAACCGCTGCGCATGCCGCTGCTCTACGATCCGACCGATCCGGAATGTTTGCACAATGGGATTTATTATTCGCGCTTGGCTGATCCGGATGTGATGGATTGGCATGTCAAATGGATGAGCGAGGCAGGCATCAACCTGGTGATGTTTGACTGGTATCCATCGGAGTCAAAAGAGGCCTTCGACAATTCGCCGCGTCACCGAAGCATCAACGAATCGATCGAAGAAGGCTTTCTGGGCAAAGCGGAAACCGGCGGAGCGCCTGTGGCGACCAATCGCTTTGCAAAGAAGATTGAGTTCCTCGCAATGTGGACGAATCACGGCAAGGCCTGGATTCCCAAAGGCACCATGGAATATGCCTGTGAGAATTTCCTCAATCAGCCGAATTATTACAAAATTGATGGCAAGCCCGCGATCATCATTCACGCGCCCGGCGTGTTAATGAATGAGCATGGCGGTGAGGGCACGAAGGCAGAGAAAGATCAACGGATTCGCGAATGGGTGCTCGAGCAGCGCGCGATCGCCAAGACTTACGGGCATGATGAAGTGTATATGGCCTTAGGCGCGATTCTGCCACAGTTCTCGAAATGGTTCAAGGGGCTCGGTTTCGACGGTTGTTTTACCTATGTGACGGATGCGGACAAATCACTCGAGACGGTCACACCGATTGAGTATGAACTACCGAATGGACAGATCCGAACCGGTGAGCTGCACGAAGCGGATTATGAAACAGTGATGATGCCCTCGCACAAAATATTCTGGGACAAGATGTATCAGGTCTGGGGGAAGGATCATTTTTTCCCGACTCTGACCGTTCGCGAAGATTGGCGGCACTGGGGCCCGCAGCGCATGCTTTATTATCATGGTTGCACGCCGGACGTGTATGCCAAGGCCCTGGAGATGGCGAAGGAAGAGGTGCTCAAGCGTGACGCACGTAAGTTTGTGACGGTTGGCATCTGGAACGAAGTCTATGAAGACGGCTACCTGCAGCCGGATGTGAAATACGGCTATGAATATGGTAAGCGCATTAAAGCGGCGTTTTCAGAATAAGGCTGATTCTCACTTACCTAAGGTTCGGTTGAGGTCTTCGATCACCGATTGAACCACTGTGCGTAATCCAGTTCCTATTCCGTTGGCTTTGCCCAGTGCGGGCCATTGAGCGAGGGCATCCTGAACCTGCTCAAGCATTTCATTCAGCCGGCGTTGTGGAATGCCCATCAAGTCGGCCAATCGCTTCAAGTCGTCGTAGCGGATGTCGTTTCGTTTTCCACCGATCAGCATCCAGTTGCCACCTAGGTCGTTGTCGGTATAAAGTAGGTCGTAGGCGGGGGTGTTTGTCCATTTTCCCGCCGAATCCATTGTGAAGGAAAAGTTCTTTGCGTGATCGTCTCGATTGCTAGCCAATAGGTTGAAAAGCATACGCCGGAATTGCTCGCAGAGATCCTCGAAGTTGCGGGTTAAATGCTTGGTGAGGCGTAGCAGGTCTTCATAGTCGGTGCCGGGGTGACTGAAATCGATTCCAGTCATGGCCGCGTAGCTGTGAATGTGGACACGCTGGTTCGGATTTTCTTGCTTGCGATCAAAGCGCCTGATCGCGAAGTGCTGCATTCCTTTTTTGTCAGAAATGAGCATCGTTTCGGGCACACGAATGCCGGCTGCTTTGGCCAATTCAAAATAGGTCTGTTCTAGTTGGCAGATCGAGGAGGTTTTTGTATCGGATGTGTTTAGTTTGATCAGCCATGCTTCCATCTCTGCTGGAATCACACTCGGGCCGGTTATGATCTGACTGCGGTTGGTTGAGATCGCAGCAAGCAGTTTAGGCGTGGCACCACCTGCTGTGCCGCCGGCTTTTACGATGGCTGGATCTAACGTGTCGGCGTGCTCCATTTGCATGAGTGATTTTGCGGATCGAGCGGCATTGGCTAGATCAATCATCTCCTGGGCAGCAGGCTCGTCTTCTGCGGGGGAGTAACTTAAAGCCCCCATGGTTCGGCTCCCTAGATGGCTGAGCATTTGAAGTGGAGTTGGACTCAGTATGCCCTGGTCTTGAAAGTTTTTTCGAAGAACGGACATGCCAAAACGGTCCGGCAGTGAATCGTAAATTAAACCGGGTAGCGTTAAGAAATAACCTTCGCGGTGCTCGCTGACTCCGGGAGCGACAGGTAACTTGTAGGGAGACAGAGGGAGAGGGGCTTTGATGAAAGATTCGTCAAAACTGAAGTAGTGGGCTCCCTCTTGGGCAAGCAGTTGGCCGACGATTCGGTCGCCCATCAGAACCTTGAGTCGTTTCATGAGCGCTTATAAACACGTCCTTTACGTGTGGATACTTGAGCTTGTTTTTCGACCTCATCCAATGTCATGAGTTTGGGTTTGTTGAAGAGTTGATCGAGGTCATTTTCGAGGTGAAGTGCCTGTGCGACTTTAATCAGACTCAGCAGTTCGATGCGTCCTGTCTGCTCGAAGCGCTGGTAGGACGCGAGTGATACGCCCGAGCGTTGACTCACATCGCTTTGTGTGAGCTTGTGCAATACACGTGCCGCCCTGATTCGGCCTGCGATCTCTTGGGAAATCTCAGTCTCTGTTTTTAGTTTCATAATTCTTTATATATTAGGACTATGGTGATTATATTAATCAAGTCTTAAAATATTAAGAAATAACTAGATATTCGACAACTCGCCGCGTCACCGAAGGATCAACGAATCGATCGAAGAAGGCTTTCTAGGCAAGGCGGACACCGGTGGAGCGCCTGTGGCAACCAATCGCTTTGCGAAGGAGATTGAGTTTTAAGATTACCCCTTCCAGAAGGTTGGACGGATTTTGGTATGCCCTGGCTGGTAGTCGGCGGCATGGTTCTCTAGCAGAATTTGGCAGATTTTTTTGCCCATTCGTTTGCCTGGGATGTGCATCCAAGCGAGTGCATCAAAGGGAGGCGTGGGTGTTTCAAACAGCGCAGCAATTGATTGTTCCGCTGAGAATTTTCGCTTGGGTAATTCGTTGAGGATCTTGTAAACGGTTTCTGCGGTGGTCTGGTCAGAGATCACAAATCCGGTGATTTCGGGGTAGAGGCTGAGCATTTCTCGAATGCTGTGTTCGGTCCGCTCGACCCAGTCCTTGCTTTGCAGTATTTGAATGTCGAGATGCCAGTCCTCGTTGATCGGCAGGCCCGCTTTCTTGAGGGCTTTGTAGTGTCCGCTGAGGCGTTGGCCTGCTGAGGGCAAGTGCGTGGAGCCTAGAAAGGCAATGTTACTGTGGCCGTGCTCGATCAGCTTGTTGGTTAGCATGCTGCCTGCTCGACTGTCGTCGAGTGAGACTAGGCGGCTCTCGAAGCCTTTGGGGCAAAGGTCGGCGAAGAGTATTTGCGTGCCTTCTTCGATGTAGCGATTGATCCAGCTGCCGATGGTTTTTGAATGCGATTCGGAGCCGACCACGCGCGGGGAGGGGAGGTAGACCAGCGCTTCGAGTCGCTGGCGCGCCAGTGTGCGCAGCAGGGTGAGCTCACGTTCGGGGTCACTTCGTGTGAAGTTGATACTGACCAGCTTACCTTCCTCCATCATGCCATCTTCCAGTTCCTGTAGAATGTCGAGGTGGAAGTCGGAGTAGAAGCCCGGCACAAACAGGCCAATCAGACCGCTCTGGATTTTGGGCGAGGTAATGCTTTTGGGGTCGGTCAGGAAAGTGCCGGTGCGGCGATGGCAGGTCACGGTGCCTTGCGCCTCCAGTTGCTTCATCGAGCGCTGAACGGTCAGGATCGACACCTCCAGTTCTTCGGCCAGTGCGCGGTTGGTGGGTAGTTTGTCGCCTGTTTTCAAAGTGCCGTCCTGGATCTGTTTGTAGATGTGGCGGAGGACTTGCTGCGAGAGATTGGGTTGTTTAGAGATGCTGGGCATAAATCATTTGTGGTAAATCATTGAACAATGGATGCATGGAATTGTTAGGGCAAGGTGTTTTTTCGCATCAAGAAGTTGGCATGGCACTTTAAATTGATGATTTAGCAAAGGTCAGAGTTCTATGTCTTATCATGGAACTTTTTCTAGTGGCGTGCAGCTTTAGCAAACGTTTAGGACCTTAACCGAGTCGAACGGCAGCCATTACGATGAACGTTTGCTGAAGCTGCACGCTACGCCCTTCCGCACTTTTGGAAACGCTAGTGTCCTTAAATTTCAATAAGGTGGCTGCATCTAGATAGCCATTCGAGTCCTTTTGCCGGTGTGGCGTAGCAAAATAAGCGGCCCCCATCTCTGCTCTGTCTGTGTGGCTTCATGCCTCTGGGGACGGGGCGACCACTCCTTTGAATAGGAGGAGAGCTGGTTAATAACATGCCGCGTTCAAGGGTTGACGGGGTATCGGGTTTTATGATTCAATGATACTTTATAGTTGGTAGCCTTTAGCTACCCTATGCGTCTAGGCCAGAATTCCCATATTTCTATGAATACAAAATCATTCCTTATTTGTGCATTGTTTAGCTCTGTGACCTTGAGCAGTTTTGCTGAAGAACGTCCGCCAAACATTCTGTTCATCGTCGCCGATGACCTCGGTTGGGCAGATACGAATCCGTATGGCAGCACCTTCCATGAGACGCCGAATATCTCGCGTCTGGCTAAGGATGGCATGATGCTGAAAAACTTCCACAGCACATCGCCGGTTTGCTCGCCGGCCCGCGCGAGCTTGATGACCGGGCTCTACGCCGAGCGTCTCGGCATGATTCAGCCAGCTTGCCATATTCCGACGATTAGCCTCGAAGCCACCTTACCTGAGCGTGGTTGGCCGCACAAAAAAGTGATCGCGCCCAGAGGCACGACGCGTCTGGACACAGTGTTTCCCACCTATGCAAAAGTCTTGCGCGATCATGGCTATCTAACTGCGCATTATGGTAAGTGGCATCTGGGGGATGAGCCATATTCGCCCTTGGAGCATGGCTTCGATGTCGATGTGCCGCATACCAAGTCGCATGGCCCTAAAGGCACTTACTTCGGCCCTAAAAAGTATAGTGACACTTTTACCTTGAAGGCGGGCGAGCATCTAGAAGACCGCATGGCAGACGAAGCGGTGAAGTTTATTCACGCCAACAAAGATCGTCCATTTCTTCTCAACTACTGGGCCTTCTCGGTGCATTCGCCTTATTTCGCAAAAGAGGAGCTGCTGGAAAAGTATCGCGCCAAGGCAAAAGGCTTCCCTGCCGATGCAGCGCAGCGTAATCCGATCTATGCCGGTATGGTCGAAACCTTTGATAGCAATGTAGGTCGCTTACTCGATGCGTTGGAGGAGGCGGGCATCGCCGACAATACCATCGTGGTGCTCACCAGTGACAATGGCGGCACAGTGCGCTCCGGTTATAAGGAAGATGCGTATTGGGGCAACGGCACCAAGGAAGAAATTCTAGATACGCCGATCACTAGCAATGCGCCGCTAAAGGGATCGAAAGGCACGATTTATGACGGCGGCACTGCGTGTCCTTTCTTCGTTGTTTGGCCAGGGACTGTTGAGCCTGGCAGTCGTAGCACGGGTTATTTTTCTGGAGCCGACATCTTTCCGACCTTCGTTGAGATGGCAGGTATCGAAATGCCGGATACGATTGAACTCGACGGTGTTTCACAAGTGGATCTGTTGAAGGGCGGCGAAAGTGCGCGTGACACACTCTATGGTTACTGGCCGAACTATATCGAAAAGAACGGCTCGATCCCCGCCGCGTGGATTCGCCGGGGGGACTATAAGCTCACACGGTTCTTCTGCGATGGCCCGAATGGTGAGCACCGCTACACCTTGCACAATTTGGCCAATGATATTGGCGAGGCCAACGATCTGGCTGCGCGTTACCCCGAAAAGGTGCAGGCAATGGCGCAGCTCATGGAGCAGCATTTTGATTCCGTCGGAGCAGTGACTCCGGTCATTAACCCGAGTTACGACCCTGTGGCAGTTGCGCCAGTGAAATAGTGTAAAATTTAAATGTAATAGAACTATGAAAGCAAGATTAGTTAAATTGATTGCGGGCTGTGCCCTCGCGTTGCTTGCGACACTTGCCTGTGAGGCGAATGAAACACGTCCGAATATTATTTTTATGATGGCGGATGATCTGGGCTATGGCGACTTGAGCTGCTACAATCCGACGGCTGATGGAACCGCTCCGAACAACACGCCGATCGATACGCCGCGTATTAACAGCCTGGCCACCGCCGGTGTGCGCTTGACCGATTTTTATTCCGCCGCGACGCTCTGCTCGCCTTCGCGCCGCGCGCTGCTGACCGCCCGCTATCCCAACCGCCTCGGCGAATGGGCGGAAGCTTATGCCACTGCGCCGTTCGGGGTGGAAGCGTCCAAAGAACCGACCATCGGTATGTGGTTGAAAGCGGCCGGCTATGCGACGGCGGTCTACGGCAAATGGAACATTGGCGAAACCAAGGACATCTCTTGGCCGACAGTGCATGGCTTCGACGACTGGCTTATCATCGACCACAACACCGGCTACTTCCAGCACCAGAACGACAACGCCAACTGCCACGGCCAGGAAATGTTGTTTAGAACCGGAGGTGTGCGTGAAACCTCGCTGCGTGGACAATACCTGACCGATATTTTTACAGACAAAGCTCTAGAGTTTATCGAAGAAAAACAGGATGAGCCGTTCTTCCTCTATTTGCCGTGGTCCGTGCCCCATACCCCTTTGCAGTCGCCGAGCGGCGATCCGTCCATGGCATACGATGCCGGTCCGTCCACCACTACCGCGGAAGGCCGCGCGGTGTATGTCGAAATGGTTGAGTATCTCGATTCGCGGATTGGGAAAATTCTGGATAAGTTGGATGCACTCGAGTTGACCAGCAATACGTTGATTGTGTTTGTCAGTGACAACGGCGGCCAGACCGCCGCCAATAACTGGCCCTTAAAGAAGTCCAAGCAGTGGCTCGAAGAAGGGGGCGTGCGGGTGCCGATGATTCTGCAGTGGCCCGGAAGCATTCCTGCTGATTCCGTCAGCGACCAGCCTGCTATCATGATGGATGCCGCAGTCACCGTTCTTTCGGTCGCGGATGCACTGCAATACGTCCCAACCAACCGTGTGCTGGACGGGGTGGATCTGATGCCTGTGCTGAAGGAGGGGGGCAGCCCGCTCGCAAGCCGCACCTTCGGCTGGCGTCGACGCGACTGGAGCAAAACCTCCAATTATCTGCGCCAGGAGTCCTTGCGTAAAGGCGATTGGAAGTTCCTGCGCAGCTACGACTATTTGGGGAGCAAGCAATGGGCGGAAACATATACCGACGAGTTGTTCCACCTGACTTCGGATGTCGGTGAAACCACCAACCTCGCCGTTACGGAAACCGTAAAATTGGAAGAGTTGCGGTCGGAATTTTCCGATTGGAAAACGGACACGGTTGATCTGGATGCTGAGTTTTTAGTGTGGTCAGCTGATCAGACTGGCTCGCCAGATCAGGCGCGGCTGGACGCCTACCTGCCGACCGCCCTCAATGTTTCCGGATCGAGTTATCTCCCAAATCCATCGCCCCTGGTGACCGGTTTCGACCTGTATGATTTTACCTGGGATGGTGACATGCAGGGCAAAGTGTTGGATCGGAACAACGAAACGCGGGTCTCGGAGCCCGTGGTTTCGAACGGAGTCCTGTTGGTGGAGATTCAGCCCGGGTGTGTGTATCCGTATCCCATGCTTTACCGTATCGGATATATCGATACGTCCCGCTTTCAGATTCTCAAAGTCCGGATGCGCATCACTGGCGCTGCCGAGGATGCGCTGGCTGCGAAGGCATTACTGCGATACGATGGATGGACTGCGGGGAGTGGCGACATTCCTTTCACTGCGGTCTCCGACGGAGAGTGGCATCAATACGCCATCGATGTTACCCTTTCTCCCGCATGGGATCAGTGGTTGAGCACTGGTAGGATCGGACTGCTGCTTCCATATCAGGCCAGTGAGACGATTACCGTGGAGGTGGATCATCTTCGCCTGGAGTCCCGAGACGGATTTTTACAACTGTCTTTATCGCCGGCGGGGGGCAGCGGATTCGATATTTCGTCTCCCTCACTGGTTGGCAGATCCTATTCGCTTTACCATCGGGAGAGCCTTTCGGCAGGAGATTGGAGCTCGGTTTTCAGCGGCACTGCCGGTAGTGGCGAAGAAACTGTGCATTTACACACAGACGCAACCGCAAAGAGCGGATTTTATAAACTGGTCGAGGAGTAATTATGAAGCGAACAACAGCTATTATTGTAATATTATTTGCCACGCTGGCCACGTTGGCCGCGCAACAGCCTAACATCATCTTTATGGTGGCCGACGACCTCGGCTATGGTGATCTGAGCAGCTATAATCCGAATGCGGAAGGCACGGCTCCGAACAACACGCCCATCCGCACGCCGCATCTGGATCAGATGGCGGAGCGGGGCGCGCGGTTTACCGATGTGCATTCCGCCGCACCGATTTGTTCGCCCTCGCGTAGGGCGATTTTGACGGCGCGTTACCCGAGCCGTCTGGGGGAGTGGGCGGAAGCCTATCGTAGCAAGCCGGAGGGCCTCGTCGCTGCGGAAGATCCGACCATCGGCATGTGGCTCAAACAGGCGGGCTACGCGACTGCGGCCTATGGCAAATGGAATGTCGGCGAAACAGCAGGTGTCTCCTGGCCGACGGCTCATGGCTTTGACGATTGGTTGATCATCGACCACAACACGGGTTACTTTCAGCACAAGAATGCCAATGCGGAGTGTCAGGGGCGTCCCATGCTGTTCGAAACCGGTGGCGAGCGTGTGACGAATCTGGAGGGGCAGTATTTGACCAATATTTGGACGGATAAAGCCTTGGATTTTATCGATGCGAATGAGGACCAGCCGTTCTTCTTGTATCTACCATGGTCGATTCCACACACGCCGCTGCAAGACCCCGATGGTGATCCATCGATGGCCTTCGATGCACAGCCAAGTCGAACCACAGCAGAGGGGCGCGCGGTGTATGTGAAAATGGTCGAGCATTTGGATACACAAATCGGGCGTATTTTTACTGCACTGGAAGCGCGTGGACTGACTGAGAACACGCTCATCATCTTTACCAGTGACAATGGTGGCATGCAGACCGCGAATTGCTGGCCCTTGAAAAAAAGCAAGCAGTGGCTGGAGGAGGGCGGCATTCGGGTGCCGTTTATTATGCAATGGCCGAGGTATGTGCACGCTGGCCATGTCAATGATCGACCTGCGATACTGATGGATGCATCGGTCAGTATCTTGGCCGCGGGGCAAGCCTTGCAGTATGTGCCTGCGGGCCGCCAGCTCGATGGGGTGAATTTCTTTGATGGCAGTGAGCCGGACGGCTCGCGCGAGTTTGGCTGGCGACGCCGCGATTGGGATGAGCGTGCGCGTAATGCTGCCAATTTCCTTCGCCAGGAGGCCTATCGTGCGGGTGACTGGAAGCTGCTGCGCACCTATCAATATATGGGCAATAAGGCATGGTCGGCTGAGTATAAGGACGAACTTTATAATCTCAGCGATGACATCGGTGAGACCACGAATTTGATCAAGGCCATGCCGGAGAAGTATGCGGCGATGAAGGCTGCCTTTGGTCAGTGGAAGGCGGAAGTCGTTGAGCAAAATCCGAACTATGTCATCCCGGTGCGTGACCAGTTGGGCTCACCTGCGAATTTACCAGAAGCGCCAAGTGGCGCGGATGCAATTGCCTTGAATTTTGATGGCAAGCGATTTGAGGGACGCGTGCATCGGGCCGAGACGAAGCATTTGGTCTCTAAACCTGTGCAAGAGGGCGGCGTGTTTAAAATTACGGTGCAAGCGGGTGCGACGCCGCCACTGGTTTATGTCGATGGAGCTGTGGATACGGCGAAGTATTCGCGTATCCGCTATGAAATGAAGCTCACGACCGATTCGACGATTGGTCGGGCACGTGCCGTGCTGCGCCAGGCTGCGTGGAAGGGCGACGATCTCCTGTTTACGCCGGTCGCCGACGGGCAATGGCATGAATATGTGGTGGATTGCACGCAGTCCAGCGCATGGTCGCAATGGACCCCAGAAGGCCGCATCGGTATTGCGCTGCCCGTTCCCGCGAACGGAGCACTGGAGGTGGAACTAAAGACGATCCGTCTGTTGAAATAGAGCGCGTTGTTATCATTTAAGACGAATCAGAGTGTTTGATTTTTTTATTTATTTTATGCTTGATTAGATTCAATGATTTATGCATGGTAATATTCCTTTCAGATTAAGACAGCTTCGTTTAGTTGTGAAATCCCATTCAACCCCTCAAATCATTATGAATACTCAAAGTATGAAGAAACTCTCTTGCCTCTCATTATTGGCTCTGACTGCCGGCGTGTGCGCCCATGCGGCAACGCTGACGAACCGCTACGATTTTAATGGCGATGCGGCCGATTCGGTGGGCACTTTGAATGGCAATTTGTCTGCGGCCGGTACAAATCTTGAAGCCCCCCTGTTTCAGTCTGACATCCCAGATGATGCGGATGACAGCTTCGCGAGCAACTCGATCGAGTTCGGGATGAATGTTGCCACGGCGTCCTTTGTTAATTTTGGCAGTGGTGTTCAGACGGATATCTACGACGGAAAAGCCGGGTCGGTTGCGTATTGGTTTAAGGCGGATACGTTGTCCGGAGATATGTTTTCGAATGTAGGCCCCCATCGTACAATACTGAAAAGCAATGGCGATATTCGTTTGGGTGGTGGGACTGTGGATGAGAATTTTTCGTTTACTGGCGATGTAACGGCTGGCACATGGCATCATTTTTCCCTGACCTGGAATGATGTCGCAGGGGCGGGCACAATCGCTCTCGATGGCGATATACAGACATACTCGTTTACTCCTGGTGCCTTGACAGACCCGTCGCGCTTGATGGTTGGCAATTTCTCCAATAACGCCAGCAACGTCGCTACCCAGTTCGACGGGCATATCTACGATTTGCAGATTTATGATGGTGTGCTGACCAATGGAGAAATCAGCACACTCGCGGGAAATGCCGGCACGGCGATTCCAGAGCCGGGCACTTATGCTTTGCTCGGTGGCATTTTTGCACTGACTTCTGTGATGGTCCGCCGTCGCAGATCCTGAGCTTGCGAGTGGTGAGCTTGTCGAACCGTTGAATTTCATATATAGGGTTATATAATTAGGGTGAAGGGCGCAGCTGAGGGGCTGCGCCCTTTTTGTGTGCCGTAGCGTGCAGCTTCAGCAAACGTTCAGTGCCATAGCACAGAGCCTCAGCTCGGAGTCGTGGTTGTCGTCAGCGCGATGAACGTTTGCTAAAGCTGCACGCTACGCCAGGACGATGGACGTTTGCTAAAGCTGCACGCTACGCCAGCTATTACAATTCAGCTTGGTTACTGATGCGCCAGCGGTAGTCCTTCCACTCGCTCACCAGCTTCGCCTTGACTGGGTTGTTGCGGATGTAGTCGATCGTTTTGGTGAGTTCGCCCTCGTGGCGCATCCAACGATCAAACCAATCTTCCTGCCAAAAGCGTCCCGAGCGGCCAAGTGCTTGATTGATCCAACGTGCCGAGCGCCCCTTGAAGCGCTCTAAGATTTCCTTTAGTGAAAAGTCCGAGTTTTGCCGAAGGATGAGCAGGTGAATATGATTCGGCATCACTGTCGCTTCGCCGACCAGCCAGCCTTCGCCTTCTATTGCAATCACCGCATCCAGGCACAGTTCGCATGGGCGGGCTTTTGCAAATGGAGCAAAGCCGCTTCCCGCATCCAGATACTTTTCGGTGGTCAGGAAGTAGCGGCGTTGGAGTTGTTGGAATGCCTCGGACTGCGGATCAATTTCAGCTAGTGATGTGTGAATCTCGCGCAGCTTCAGTTTCGCGACAGCTGGCAAGCTGCCGTGGCAGCGGATCGTCACAAAGTGCCAGTGTCCCTCAACTTCCCAGTGGGGTAACCGCGAGCGCCACCGCTCCCGAGTAGGTATCATACTCATGCTAGGAATCAAAGCGTAGCGTGCAGCTTTAGCAAACGTTCAGTGCGTAGCGTGCAGCTTTAGCTAACGTTCAGTGCCGTAGCTCGGAGCTTCAGCTCAGAGTGTTACAGCCAGCACGACGAACGTTTGCTAAAGCTGCACGCCACCGCCAGCACGATGAACGTTTGTTGTGATTTGTGTATTTAGATTTATTGATTCATTGACTTTTAATGTTTTTCGGACTGAATGGGGCACAGTTACCACTGATCGCGGTCGTATTTGTATTAGCCCTCCAAATTATGGAAAATCCTCAATTCGTAAAATCACGTTCCTTAGGCAGTCTTTTGAGTGCTGTTCTCAAGCCAAGTCTTGTTCTATTCGCTGTGCTGTTCTCTGCGGCCTCAGTTGCTAATGCTAGTGCTGAGGAGGCGGTCGCTCGCAAGCCCAACGTAATTGTGATCTTAGCGGATGATATGGGCTACGGTGATCTGGGGTGCCAAGGAACAGTCGAGGATGTGCGCACACCGCATATAGATACTTTGGCTGAGCATGGGGTGCGCTTCACGCAGGCATATGTGACTGCGCCGCAGTGTGGTCCCTCGCGTGCGGCGCTATTGAGTGGGCGCTACCAGAATCGTTTCGGTTTTGAGTCGAATGAATGGGCCTACAATCCGGGGATGCCGCGTTCAGTGTCACTGATCTCGGAGCGCCTCAAGGAGCAGGGTGACTACGCCACGGGCTATATCGGCAAATGGGGGATCACCAGCAAGCGTCACTCATATCCGCCCAAGCGTGGCTTTGACGAATCCTACTGGGTGCAGGACGGTAACATCTATTTTCCGGATACCCCTTCGAAGTATAATACGCAGATGCACCGCGGTATGGAGCCGATTGAGCTTGATACCTATTCTACCGATGCCTTCGGTCGCGAAGCGATCGACTTCATTGAGCGTCATGAGGACGAGCCGTTCTTCCTGCTCATTTCTTACATTACTCCCCACGAACCGATGGAGGCCAAGGAGTCCGACTTGGAGCGCTTTGCGCATATCGAAGATCCCTTGCGCCGCACGACGCTGGCGATGATTGCCTGTATGGATGACAATGTGGGCAACATGCTGGAGCTTCTGAAGGAAAAAGGGCTCGAAGAAGATACGCTGATTTTTTTCCTCAGCGACAATGGCGGCTATCCTGGGAATGGGTCCTTGAATACGCCGTATCGCGGAACCAAGTCGCAGATGCTCGAAGGTGGCATTCACGTGCCGTTTCTGATGCAGTGGAAGGGGCAGTTGCCAGAGGGAAAAGTCTATGAGGAGGTCGTGAGCAGTCTCGATATCGTGCCCACGACTTTGGCGGTCGCTGGTGTGGAAGCTCAGCCTGAATGGCAACTCGACGGCGTGAACTTGTTGCCCTACATCGTGGGGCGCGCCGACGGTGTGCCACATGAGACGCTCTTCTGGCGCTACAAGGCATGGTCGAAGAAACCGGAGCAAGATGGCTGGGCGATTCGTAAGGGCGAGTGGATGCTGGTGCGCAATGGTTGGGCCAAGGCCGCGCCAGCACTGTATCACCTAGCGGACGATCCCGAACAACGTGAGGATCTGTCGCGCACGCAGCCGGAGCGCTACGATGACATGCTCAAGCTGTGGTCGCGTTGGGATCAGGGAAATGCCGTGCCTGGGAGCATCACTAAATAGCGGGCATGCCGCTGTGCGCATCGGGTAAGGCGATTCGATAATTCTATTATGATTAAAAAACTATTGCTATTGATGCTTGCCTTGGTCGCGTATGACGCGACTGCCAAGCGCCCGAATATCGTGTTTATCCTAACCGATGATCAGCGTTTTGATGCGATGGGCTTCATGGATCGCTATCCCTTTTTGGAAACTCCGAATTTGGATCGCATTCGCGACGAGGGAGTGCATCTGAAAAACAGTTTTGTGACGCTTTCGATGTGTGCGCCGGCACGTGCTGGTTTCCTCACTGGCACCTATCCACATGTGAATGGAGTCAATACCAATGTCGAAGGGCGGGAATTTAATCCAGATAAGACGCCGTCCTTCCCGCAGGTGTTGCAAGCGAACGGTTATAAAACCGCGTTCATGGGCAAGTGGCATATGGATCACAGTAATGAGCCACGCCGAGGCTTTGATCACTGGATATCGTTTTCAGGGCAGGGGCATTATAACGGCAATGAATTGAACATTGATGGCGTGACCGTGAAGAATTCTGGTTATATCACTGACGAGCTGACGCAGTATGCGGTGGACTTTATCGATGCAAATGCCGATCAGCCATTTTGTTTATATCTTTCGCATAAGGCCGTGCACCAGCCGTTCACACCCGCGACGCGTGATAAGGATTTGTATACGGGAGCCGTGGTGCCGAAACGTGACAATTTTTTTGATAATCTCGAAGATAAGCCAGAGTGGCAGCGCGTCAGTCGCGGTAGAGATGAGCTGTATCGACTGAGATATAACGACCACTATACCGCACCTAGTAAACGAGCTCCTCGTCCGTATACTCCCGAAAACGGCGCGCATCCGAGCACTAAAGACTACCTGAGAACCATCGCTGCGGTGGACGATGGAATTGGTAAGCTCTACGAGGTGCTGGAGCAGCGGGGGATCCTAGACAACACCGCGATCATCTTTGCTGGTGATAATGGGTATATGCTTGGAGAGCATGGCCGTGGCGATAAGCGGGTGCATTATAACGAGTCGATGCGCATTCCACTGATTATGCGCCTGCCGGGTAGTATCCCGGCTCAATCCACCTTGGAGCAAATGGTGTTGAACATCGATGTCGCGCCGACGATTTTGGACATGGCTGAGGTTGAGGCGCCTGCGATTATGCAGGGTCAATCAATCTTGCCGTTGTTTGATCAAGCCGTGCAGACGCCATGGCGCGATTCGTATCTGTTCACGTATTGGCGGGATTTGATTCCGACTTTGCCGCGGATTTTATCGGCTCGCACTGAGCGCTACGTCTATTCCACCTATCCAGATATTGACGACATCGATGAGCTCTATGATTTGGAAAAAGATCCGTATGAGATGACCAATTTGATCCATTCCCCAGAGCATGCGCCTTTGCTACAAGAGATGCAGGAGCGATTGGAGCAATTAAAACAAGAGACCGGTTATAAGAAGACGGTTCCGCGTCCACGGCCTGAGCCGGAGTGGGGCGTGAAGGACGGGTTGCTGTGTGATGTGGATTTCAGTGTGCGCACACTGTCTGCGATTCAGGACGCGTCGTCCATTGGGAATCATCCCACAGTCACAGGCGGCAGTATTGGCGAAGGGCTTGGCGGTTCCGCGCTGTCCTTTGACGGCGCGACCACGGTTTCGTTTCCGTGGAAGAAGCAGGTGACTCCAGAGAAGGGGAGTTACGTGATCGAGGCATTGGTGCGACCGACTGCCGATGGTGTGGTGCTTGCTCAAGGTAGTGCGTATCGAGGCTTCATGTTGTATTTTGATGACGGTTGTCCAGGGTTTGTAACCAAGGAGAATGCGCATCGATTGCAGTTTCTTGATAGTCAGAAGTCCTTTACGGGGCAATGGGTGCATCTGGTCGCGCAGATCAAGAATTATCACAACACCATGTCGCTGTGGGTCAACGGAACCTTGGTCGCCGAGGAGTCAATCATGTGGCCGATGCATGTCATGCATCCGGGGATCGGTGGATTGACACTTGGTGCGGATCCAACTGGCGAGATTGATCCGCTGGAGATTTCTCCACTGAAATTTGAAGGCGACATGCAGTATTTGAAAATTTATCGGCAGGCGGATGTAGGGAATATCGTGAATCACGCGGCCGCGCTTGGCCTGTCGTTTGAGTCGGGGAAGCCTCGCGGTTGAGGCAGGCACAACCCTTTAAAATAATAACATGAATCGTATCAAAAATATCTTATTATCATTGGCTTTATTGAGCGCGGCGCAGTGTCTTGCAGCGCAGGCACACCCGAACTTTGTGTTCATCTTAGCAGATGATATGGGCTATGGTGACGTGGCTTGCTACGGGCATCCGTATGCGAAAACGCCCGCGATTGATCGGCTGGCTTCCGAAGGTGTGCGCTTTACGCAGGCCTATGCGGCCGGTCAGACTTGCAATCCCAGTCGCACGGGTCTCATGACGGGGCGCAGTCCTGCACGGTTCGAGAAACGCACCGACGATTTTGACTTTGGCGACCGTGTGACTGTGACGGAACTGCTCAATAAGAGTGGCTATGCGACGGGTCACTTTGGTAAGTGGCACATCGGCATGGATCGCAGTAATGGGGTCTATGGGATTGATGAAAACGATTCTGGTGGCATTCCAGATCGCTTTTCACCTGAAGGTCGAGATACACCGATCTTTGCGGCTGCGATTGATTTCATTAAGCGCCACAAGGACGAGCCATTCTATGTGAACATTCATGGTTTTACCACTCACGCGCCCGTGGCCTCAGCGCCGAATTTTCTAGTCGAGTTTAGTGACCTGACCGTCGACCGCAGTGACTTCTCCGAATACATGCAACCGATCTTTGACGATAGTATTGAGCTTGGTGGGGATCTTGATTTGGCGATGCGGCACTATATGGGCAATGTGTATGCCTTTGATTTGAATGTGAAGGGTGTGCTCGATGTGCTCGACGAACTCGGCTTGAGTGAGAACACGATCGTGGTCTTTTCCAGTGATCAGGGGCCGCAGCGTCCTTATGGAATCGGCCTCCATGCTTGGGGGGACAAGGCGAAGAAGAAAGTTCAAAAGACACGAGACGGAGTCGTGAAGAAAAGGGATACGAACGCGCAGAATATGCTCGGCGATGCGGGTGTGTTTCGTGGTAACAAGGGCACCGTTTACGAAGGCGGCCTCCGTGTGCCGTTTATCGTGCGTTGGCCAGGGCACATTCAGGCCGGAGTGGTGGACTCTGGGAACGTCATCGGAGGGATCGATTGGTTGCCGACAATTTGCAGCCTCGCAGGCGTGAAAAATGTGCCAAACGATCTCGATGGGGAGGATGTGTCCGACGTCTGGCTGGGTGCGACACGCAGCCGCGAAAAGTCACTCCTGTGGAATAGTGGGGATAATCCCGGAGTCGCGATTCGTGATGGGAAGTGGAAATACTATTTGATCAGCAAGAAGGGCAAAGAGACTGGCAAGGAGGAGCTCTATGATATATTGAAGGATCCAGCAGAGTCGAAGAACTTGGCAAAACAATATCCCGAAGTGGCCTCTGAGTTGAAAACGAAAGTGCAGGTATGGAAAGCCGAGCTGCCGACTCAGATCATCAGGACTGGTAAGTATCGGCACCAATATTAGGCAGCAGCCATTAGGATGAAGCGTTTCAGCGCGATGGAGAATACCACTTCGTTCGATCTGATGCCTCCCCCTGCGGTTGATTGTTTTGCTGGTCTCGCCTAGTTTTTTTGCTAGTGCTCCTTGACTTAAGCTAGGCCATGGCGAGCGACTCTGTTTTGAGTGGCTTGACTTGCTTTTTGAGGTTGGGGCTTTTGGCTTTTGCGCGGCGTAGGTCGGCTCTGGTTTGGAGGCGTAGCCAGAAGCCTTCGCTTTGGCCAAAGTAGCGACCTAGTCGGAGATCGTGCTCGGGGGTGAAGCGGCGGGTGCCGCTTTTGAGGCCGCTAAGATGTGCGGTGGGGATGCCTGTTGCGACGGCGATTTCTTTTTGTGTGACTGTGAGTTCTTCGACGATCTCTTTGAGCGTCTCGGCGGCTGCGTTTACTGTGCGTGGTGTGTTCATATTTGCCTTATGTGTGGTGTTTTTTGTGTGATGTGGATGGTATCGGGCGGGTGCCCTGCCTTGTTAGTGGTAGTCGGTGACTTCGACTTGGTAGGCGTTGCCGTCTTGGAAGCGGAAGCAGACGCGCCACTGATTGTTGATGCGGATGCTGTGCTGACCTTTGCGGTCGCGGTGTAAGGATTCGAGGTGGTTGCTTGAGGGGAGTCTTAAATCATCGAGCGTGGCCGCGGTGTCGAGTTGATCGAGCTTGATCATTGCGCGGTCGATGATGTCTGCGGGAATGCCTTTTTTAAGTGTGCCCTCGAAAAGCTTTTCGGTCTTTTTATCTGCAAATTCCTGTATCACGTTTAGAAAGTTACTGAATTCAGTAACTGGGCGCAAGCGGAAAGTTACCCTTTTTAGTAACTTCTTTAAGGTAGTTGAACAGAAACTGAGCAGGGCTCATCTGCTTATAGATGTGGCGGACGCTTTGTTGCGAAAGGTGTTTTATTTTTAAAAAGTTGACAGGTAGGCATGTTGACTTATTGATTTATTGTATGGCTGCCGTTGCGAATTGGCGCTCGCTGAATTCTGATCGTCATAACTCTCCCCATGAATCACACTCTCTCCATGTCATATCTTTCTTGTCAGAGGCGGGGGTTCACGCTGATCGAGTTGCTCGTTGTCATTGCGATTATTGGGATTCTCGCGAGCATTCTGATACCCGCGGTCGCTAAAGTGCGAGTGTCCGCTTATAGGGCTGAGACTGTGAGCCAGCTCAAGCAGATACATGGCGCATTGGGTATGTATGCCACTGAGCATAAAAATACGTATCCAGGGCCGCAGGGGAACAAGCAAGATGATGATGACATGAACGATGTGATATGGGCGCAGCGAATTGCGATCCTCGGCGATTATCTAGGTCCACGAGAGAAGTGGATGCATCAGGTGCTGACTGCGCCTGTGCAGTATGAAAAGCCTGGAGGAGGCTATCACGAATATAAGAAAACCTATAACACCTATGCGGTGACAGGGGCTATGGCTAAGGTGAATGATGCGGGCTATTTGGATTCTTTCACAGGGCGCAAGTTGGTAAACATTGAAGATCCTGCGAATACGCCACTGGTTTTCCTCTGCCGCCAGCGCAGTGCTAAAGACGGTCATGGCGTGACTTTCGTTAAGGCTAGATCGAATGCAGCGTTGAAGTCTGATTTGTCGGCGAGTGGCCCTGGTGATACGAAGGTGTTTAATTTTGATTTAGGTGGTGTCGTGCCGATCGTGATGGCCGACGGGCATGTCGAGGTCGTGGAGTTTGACCGACTGAAAGCGTTTATCGAAAATAGCCAGTGGGAGGGTCGTCCGACTGATTATTGATTGCTGCCCGGCTTGCGCTGATCCTCTCATCATTATCCTATTTTAACTGCAAAGGCGCCTTTAAGCATGAGTAAACACGACATTAAGCGAATCAAAACTTCCACATGCGCGCAGTATGGAACAGCGGGTCTGGCGGATACTTTTTTAACCTTCGGTATCACCACTTTGGTCATGCCAATCTACAACATTGGTATGGGCATCGATGCGAAGCTGATCGGCTGGGCATTGGTGCTTCCCCGTATTCTGGATGCGCTGACCGATCCGTTGATGGGCAATATTTCGGACAACACCCGCAGTCGATTTGGTCGCCGCCGCCAATATGTGTTTTTGGGCGCGCTGCTCTGCGCGCTGCTCTTTCCGTTCGTATGGATGCCGCCCGCGGCCTCAGACAATGTGATCGTGGGCTACTTGATCGGTATCATGTGTCTGTTCTCGATTTCGTATACGATCTTTAATGTGCCCTATACCGCGCTCGGCTATGAGCTGACGTCGGACTACGATGAGCGAACGCGGTTGTTCGCCTGGCGCTTTTACTTTGCGACCGCGGCGGGGGTGACGATTCAATGGCTCTACAAGCTATGCTTGATGGCGGGCGAAACCGAAGTGGACGGCGTGCGCGTGGTCAGTTGGGTGATCGCTGCGATTGTACTGGTGTTTGGAATCATACCAGCACTCTTCACCCGCGAGCAAGCGGTGGTCGAAGCGCAGGAGAAGGTGAACTTGTTCAAATCGGTGAAGTGTGCGCTGCGCAACCGACCTTTCCTCATGCTGATCAGCAGCTATGTGATTCTGGTTACAGCGCTGTTCTCAACGGGGGCGCTCGGGCTTTACATCAACATCTTCTATATTTTTGACGGCGACAAAGATTCCGCAGCGACCGTGGCCGGTGTGGTGGGCACCATCCTCATTGCCTCGGCTTTCGTCGGTATGCTGGTGGTGAAAAAGATCTCCGAACTGACCGGCAAGAAGGCCGCCATCATCATTGCGATGAGTGCTGCGCTGTTTGCGGTGCTGCTCTCCTGGTTTACGCTCACGCCAAAGATGCCGTATTTACAAATTGTTCACTCCGTGATTATGGGGATGGGCGTTCAAGGCGGTTGGTTGCTCTTCAGTTCTCTGCTGGGCGATGTCTGTGACGAGGATGAACGTCAGACCGGTCTGCGCCAGGAGGGGATTTACAGTGCGGTGATGGGCTTTGCCAATAAGTGCGCAGGTGCGTTCGTTGGCGTGGGTGCCGCCTATATGCTGGAGTTCGCCGGCTATGTTGAAGGGATGGAGCCGAATGCCGAAATCGGCTACAAGATGAAGATTATCTTTGTTTCGATGCAAGCAGTCGGACTACTAGTCGCAATACTATTGATGGTGCTCTTCCCGATCGGTCGCAAACGCGCGGAAGAAACCCGCCGCATTTTGGATGAACGTAAACAAGTCGCCGCTGAGGCTGCCGGAAGCGCCGAATCATAGGATGAGACTCACGATGAAAAAGCTCGAAGAGAGGGTAACATGGTACCCGTTCTCCGTGAATCGATTCAATCAGGGGTAGGCCTGCCACCCTAGGCGTTAATTAGAAGTAGATAGCTCTAAATAATCGTCGATGGAACTTCGCATGTCGCCCCGTTTGTATATAAGCAATGATTGGTCCGCTAGCAGTTAGTGCGCTCGCTAATCTTAGTCGATAGTTTACAGGAATTACACTGATCGTATGCTGATGGGCTGCCCAACAAGCCACACTAATACAGGGAGTTGGCCACTTTTCCAAGGTGGATGTCGAGAGTTGGTCCGGTCCGCTTCGTGTTCGATCATGTCGGCGAATGTCGCCTCGGAAGACGGAGCACGCTTGCGTGCGGAGATGGCTCGACCTGTAGGCTGC
The DNA here is from genome assembly GCA_017857255.1 of Puniceicoccaceae bacterium. Classification (GTDB taxonomy): domain Bacteria; phylum Verrucomicrobiota; class Verrucomicrobiia; order Opitutales; family Coraliomargaritaceae; genus Lentimonas. Next base: position 27,774 of record JAFMDL010000001.1, read on the forward strand.
GCAGCAGTGAGGCGCAGCCTCAGGCAATCTCTTCTCTCCCTCCATTTTTAAACCTTCGGTCCTAGCGACCGAAGGTTTTTTTATTGCAACAAAGTGAGTTGCTTTCGGGGGGTTATCGAGCCCGGTCGTCTTGATTAATGGGCTTTAGACAAATGGCATTATAGCTACGCAAGGCGCTTCGCTTCTAGTGTCGCCATGGACTGTTGGGTCTGGCGCGCTTTTGTTGTGGCAACAGTTGCTGACAAGTAGATGGTGAATCTTGACAACTATTTTAGAGTATATGTTGTTAAATACCTCATCACCTTGATTGATACTTACCCATCTATGAATAAATTATTAGCCGCCAATCGTAGCGAAATCGCTGTTAGAATCTTTCGAAGTGCAACTGAGATGGGTTGTCGGACAGTTGCCATATACGCGAAGGAAGATCGTTTGGGTGTGCATCGCTTTAAGGCTGATGAGTCGTATCTGGTGGGCACTGGCAAAGGCCCTGTCGCGGATTACCTCGATATTGATAGTATCATTGACTTGGCCAAGGATAAGGCAGTTGACCTGATTCACCCTGGCTACGGTTTCCTTTCAGAGAATGCAGCGTTTGCCAATGCATGTGAGGCAAATGGTATTACTTTTGTAGGACCTAGTTCTGACCTGCTTGCGCGTATGGGCGATAAAATTGAGGCGCGTAAAATTGCTGATCAAGCAGCAGTGCCGACGCTACCTGGCACGGAAGATCCTATTGCTGATCCAGCACTGGCTTTGAAGACCGCAAAGAAAGTTGGTTTTCCGCTGATTATCAAGGCGGCCTTTGGCGGGGGTGGGCGTGGCATGCGCGTGGTGAAAGACCCCAAAGACTTAAAAGCGTCGATCGAAGAAGCACAAGGCGAAGCGCAACGTGCGTTTGGTAATTCAGCAGTGTTCCTAGAGCGCTACATCGAACGTGCTAAGCATATTGAAGTGCAAATTCTGGGTGATAAACAGGGTAATGTGGTGCACTTACACGAGCGCGATTGTTCAGTTCAACGGCGCCATCAGAAGGTCGTTGAGATTGCGCCATCGATTGGGCTACCGGATACAGTGCGTAGTGAGTTGTGTGATGCTGCGGTTAAAATTGCCAAGTCGATCGGTTATTATAGTGCAGGTACAGTGGAGTTCTTATATGATTTGGATACGGACGAATGGTTCTTTATCGAGATGAATCCGCGTATTCAGGTGGAGCATACGGTGACTGAAGTCATTACTGGTATTGATATCGTGCGGAGCCAGATACTGATTGCTCAAGGGCATAGCCTGCATTCGAAAGAAGTTGGCATCCCTCAGCAAGCGGATGTGCCGCGCAATGGTGTTGCGATTCAGGCGCGGGTGACGACCGAAGATCCAGAAAAGAATTTTGCACCCGACTATGGTAAGATCGTCAATTATCGATCGGCTGCTGGTTTCGGTATACGTCTTGATGGCGCGATGGGCGATACTGGTGCGGTCATCACGCCGTTTTATGACTCCTTGCTGGTGAAGTTGACTGCCTCGGCGAGTACCTTTGAATTAGCCATTCAGCGCATGGAGCGCGCGTTGAGCGAAATGCGTATACGTGGCGTAAAAACCAACATCCCATTTATCGAAAATGTTGTAGCGCATGATATTTTTAAGACAGGCAAGGCGACAACGACTTTAATTGATACCTCCAAGGAATTGTTTAACTTTAAACGTCGCCGCGACCGTGCGACTAAACTGCTCAATTTATTGGGTGAGACAATCGTCAATGGTAATGATCAAGTAAAGGGCCGCCCTGTGCCTACGATGGATCTACCAGTCATCGTTCCCGAACACGATCATACGCATAAGTTGCCGTTAGGCACTAAAGATTATCTGACTAAGCACGGGCCGGAGAAGTTTGCACAATGGACTCGCAAGCAAAAGAAGCTTTTGGTGACCGATACCACGATGCGCGATGCGCATCAGTCTTTATTGGCAGCACGCATGCGTAGCTATGATCAATTAAAAGTCGCTGATTCGATCGCGCGTCGTGCGAGTGACCTCTATTCACTTGAGTGCTGGGGTGGAGCAACCTTCGACACGTCGATGCGCTTCCTACATGAGAATCCGTTTAAGCGCTTACGTCGTTTGCGGGAGCGTATCCCGAATGTGTGCTTTCAAATGCTGTTGCGTGGAGCCAATGGCGTTGGGTATTCCAATTACCCAGACAATGTGATTCGCGGTTTTATTAAACATTCGGCCGAGTCGGGAATGGATATTTTCCGGGTCTTTGATTCACTGAATTATCTGCCCAATCTTAAAGTCGCGATGGAATCGATCCGTAAGGACACCAACTCTGTCTGTGAGGCGACGATTTGTTATACTGGTGACATTCTCGATGGTCAGCGTGATAAGTATTCACTACAATATTATGTGGATATGGCGAAGGAACTTGAGCAAATGGGTGCGCACGTACTTGCGCTCAAAGACATGTCTGGGCTTTGCACACCACACGCGGTTTTCAAATTGGTAAAAGCATTGCGCAGCGAGATTGGTATTCCAGTGCATTTCCATACGCATGATTCATCCGGTATTGCTGGAGCATCTATTATCAAGGCAGCGGAAGCAGGTGTGGACGTGGTCGACTTAGCGACTGCATCACTTTCTGGCCTAACCTCACAACCTAACCTGAATTCGATCGTCAATGCACTTCGAGGCGATGCGCGCGATACCGGTTTAGACCTACAGTTCCTCAATGAGCTCTCGATCTATTGGGAAGCAGTGAGGCAATACTACGAGCCATTTGATACCAGTCCCAAATTTGGCTCTGCTGAGGTCTACACGCATGAGATGCCTGGGGGGCAATATACTAATCTTCGTGAACAAGCGCGTGCGTTGGGCTTAGGTGCTCGCTGGCCTGAAGTCGTTCGCTACTACCACGAGGTGAATGAATTGTTAGGTGATATTGTTAAGGTGACGCCGTCTTCAAAAGTGGTGGGTGATCTCTCGATGTTCTTACTGACTAAGGGTGTCGAGCCTGCAGACCTAATAAACCTTGAGCCGGGTACGGCATTTCCCGAGTCAGTGGTAGATATGCTTTCTGGTGGCCTTGGGCAACCAAAGGGAGGCTGGCCTAAAGCTGTGCAAAAAGTGGTGCTTGGCGATCGTAAGTCCTATCGCGGTCGTCCTGGTGCACGTGCAGAAAAGATCGATCTTGAGGCAACTAGGATCGAAATCGGAAAGAAATTGAAGCGCAGTATTAACGATGATGATTTGTTTGCCTACTTAATGTACCCACAGGTGTTCACTGATTTAGATTCTTATGTGAAGCAGTATGGGCATGCGCGAGTGTTACCGACACCTGCATTTTTCTACGGCTTGCAGAGCGGTGAAGAAATTACAGTCGAAATCGAGCCCGGCAAGACACTCATCGTGAAGTTGATTTACGTCTCTGAGCCTAATGAAGAAGGTCAGCGTACATTAACGTTTGAATTGAATGGCCGTGCTCGTGAATGCGTAATCCTTGATCGATCGATTAAGACCAATGTAAAGAAACGTGATAAAGCGGACCCTGCGGATCGTATGCAAGTCGGTGCTCCTATCCCAGCGATGGTGAGCAGCGTTTCAGTGACTGTTGGGCAGACGGTGAAGAAGAAAGAAAAGCTCTGCGTGCTAGAAGCAATGAAAATGCAAACGACTGTGTATGCACTTGAAGATGGTGTCGTTGACGCGGTCGAAGTACAAGCAGGTGATCAAGTTGACAGTAAGGACTTACTGGTGCGTTTACGCTAATGATTAGTGAGTAAAGAGCAGTTAGAATATAGATCTGAGTCACCGATATACATTAGGTAAGTGTCTCTAGTTTACCGAACTCTAAGTTCCTGAATCGAGCATCAACCATGCTTGTAGGTCTTGCTCATTATTGATCCGATTAGCCTGTTGATACTCAGGAGCGAGTTGTTCCTGGTAGGCAGTAGCTGCGTAGCGTTTGCCATGCAGCAAGACTTTGGCACGATGGCCTGGTGCGCGAACGATACGACCTAATGCTTGGTGGATGCGGCGCATGGCTGGGATAATGTATACGTCTCGAAACGCTGTATCTCGATCCGTACTCGGCGAGGCATTCATTTTCGCGTCCTGGATGGCATTGACTTCTGGTAGAGCGGGGCCTACCACCATTGCCGTGGCTATACGGCCACCAAGCTTATCAACGCCCTCAGCATAACTGGAGCCAAGGATTAGAAAGAGTGCATCTGCCATGAGTAGGCCTTCGTCGATGAACGCTTCTTGCTCAGCCAGGTCGACACCACGCGGCTGAATTTGAATGCGAGCAGACGGATTGAGTGCATCTAAATAAGCCTTAATATTTTCAGCATAGCGATAGGAGGAAAAAAAGACCGCAACAGGCACGCCTGGGCTGTGATCGATCAATGCTAGGATCGTGCGAGCCGTGGTTTCGTAGTAGGTGTCGCGTTGCTTATAGCGGGTGTCCACTCGTGTATCAATCGCGACCGTGTAGGCGGAATCACGCCAAGGGGCATGGCCTGGAGCAAGGGTTGAGTTTTCCAGAGTCAGCCCACATTGTTCGCGGAAGCTACGAATCGGCGATAGCGTAGCAGACATTAAAATGCTGCCACCAAAGGGTCCTAGGCAGTCAGCAATCCAAGCACTCGCATCCAGGCAAGTCGCCCTTAAGACCCCGCCCGCAGGTGACCAGTGTAGCCATTTATGTGCGGGCTCGGCGAGTCGTTGGGCGAGATCAGGAATACACCAAATCGTTTCCATCGCAAAAGAGGTGGTCGCATCGTAGTCCCAGCGGGCTTCTTTCAGCCGACGGGTGAAATCCTCGCACAGGTCGAGTGCCTCGAGGAGTGAGTCTGTTCTGAGCGGGCCAACAGTTGGTAGCGCATCCAGGCAGCGCACGATTTCTTCTCCTATACTGAGTAGTTGTCGCGGTGCGCCGATGGTGCGCAGTTCCTCGAGAGCAAAGAGTAGGTCAGCCGCGCTGAGTTCAACACTAAGGGCATCCGCTGCGCGATCTGGTAAATTGTGAGCTTCATCAACAATGAGTAGGGTTTTTGCAGGATCAAAACCATGTTGTTCGAAGAAGACGGCTTGGCTGTCTGGCGAAAAAATATAATTGGTATCACCGATCCATAAGTCAGCAAATGGAAGGCACCCTTTGGTTAGGGCATACGGGCAGACTCCAGTCGATTGGCCGAGAGCTTTGGCACGCTCAAGTGTGAGCGTTGCATTATCAAACAACTCTGGGGGGTGGATGTCGGCGGCTAGCCAGTGTTGGCCAAGTGCTTCGTTGCAGCGCTCATCACCGGTGCAGGTATGTGAGGCACTTTCGATCCGATGCTCCGAGCGGTTGCGCATTTGAATGTAGCGCAGATTGTTACCGATCATGGCGCGCAGTTGACGAATCGTCTCCAGCTGACCGGTTGATTTACTGGTCAGGTAAATGGCGCGATCATAGATGCCGCGTTGCATTTGTTTAAGAGTATGCTCGAGCACGATGCCGGTCTTACCAAATCCTGTCGGCGCTTCGAGTAACACTGTTTTACTTTGAAGGGTGGCTTGGTCCAGCGTCGCAAAGAGATCAGCTTGGCCTTCTCGTAGTGTTTCAAAGGCTGGCTGGAGAGTAATTCCTTGTAGGCGCAGATGGCAATTGCGGCGGTCTTCGAGGAAGGGCAGGAGCGTATTGAGTTGATTTGTGAAAGCACACTGATCCGCCTCGGTCAGTGGTACGTTTTGCATCGTGCCCGTTTCGATATCAATGAAGCATAGCTCTGCGCTTAGTTGAGTCTTTGCATATTTAGGATGCACTTTGGCGAGTCCCAGGTAGATTGCGACTTGAGCAAAATAATCTGGGTAGCGGCAGCTGAGTTCTTCGACGCTTGCCGGCAGAGCGCTACGTATGGTTTTGACCTCGCGAATAATTTTCTGGTCAGGTTCACAGATAACTTGATCGATGCGCCCTTGGATTTTAAAGGTCCAATCTTGGTGCAGCCACGTTGCCTTAAGTGCCACTTCCAAGTGAATGTCTGCATGCGTTGCGCTGGCTTGTTGTGCCGCGGTTGTATGCCATTGCTGTCCGACGCTAGCACGCCAAGGGGAGGCACCATGCCCCTGACTCGCAGGCACCTGTCGAAAGGTGGCAAGTTCGCGCACGCTGAGGCGCACGGTTCGGGCGATGGGATCAATATGCATCGTTCGTCATGGCTGACAAATGAGCCGCATAGGTCAAGCTTTGGTGCGTGATAGGGTGATGCTGTTGGAAGAAAGAAGCCCGAATCTATAACTAGAAAAGGTAGAGAGCACGCCAGAATTTGAATGGTTCAGACCTGTAAGGATGTGTACAGATGAGGTTTTTTCAGTAAGAAAGGGCGCTATTAGAACGAATCACACGAACAATTGAGCGCCATCGAATGTTCTGCAAGCTACAGTCAGTCGAGTGTGTCAATGCGCGAGCAGTCACCAAATTAGCTGGATAAAGTATGATTTTTAATGCCAAAGGTGTATTTTAGTGTTCGCAAAAAATGTAAAATCACAACGTGATTGAATCATGCGCATTTTGATTACAGGCGGAGCGGGCTTTCTTGGAAGTCATCTATGTGACCGTTTATTGGGCGAAGGCCATGAAGTTATCTGTATGGATAATTTTTTCACCGGTCGTAAACGCAACGTGCTCCACTTAATGGAGAACCCTCTATTTGAGTTAATGCGGCATGATGTGACCGATCCGTTTAAACTAGAGGTGGATCAGATTTATAACTTAGCCTGCCCAGCCTCACCGGTACATTACCAGTATAACCCGATTAAAACGATCAAGACTTCGGTCATGGGTGCGATTAATTGCTTAGGCTCTGGCAAGCGTGTCGGTGCTCGCGTCTTTCAAGCATCGACTTCAGAGGTGTATGGTGACCCTGATCCTTCGGTACACCCACAACCAGAGTCCTATTGGGGCAATGTGAACCCGATTGGTATCCGTTCGTGCTATGATGAAGGTAAGCGTGCGGCTGAAACATTATTTATGGACTATCATCGCCAAAACGGTGTCGATATTCGCATTGCTCGTATCTTTAATACGTATGGGCCACGTATGTGTCCAGATGATGGCCGTGTGGTCTCTAATTTCATCGTGCAGGCCTTGCAGGGAAAGGACATCACCGTCTATGGCGAAGGGCAACAAACCCGTTCTTTTTGCTACTGCGATGACTTGATCGATGGTTTTGTTAGCCTGATGAATCAAGAGGCAGTCATTGGGCCAATGAATATAGGTAATCCGGGTGAGTTCACTATCTTAGAACTTGCGCAAAAGGTGATCGCGCAAACCGGTAGCCACTCAAAGATCATCCATGAGGCATTGCCTCAAGATGACCCGAAACAACGTCAGCCTGACATTACTCAGGCGCAGAAGGTACTCGGTTGGGAGCCGACTATCACTCTAGATGAGGGTCTAAAACCAACGATTGCTTATTTCGATAAGGTCTTATCGGAAGGATCGTAGCGCTCGTATCGCAGCGCGATCGGTACCTGCCGCGAGTTTATCAGCTGGTTGTCTCTAATCCGCAAGTATGTGGCGAAAGACCAGTTGCTATAATAGACTTACCCTTGTAGATGCTGGATCGTCGCATCGATAAAGTGGTCTAGGCTAGCGTGGTTAGATTCAAAACCGACATCGAGATTGAGCTCTTGCAACGCCTTGGTAGTAAGAGGGCCAATGCTACCCATGCTGGGTTGACGCGCATCAGCTGCGAGTGTCAGTGCAGCGCGTTGGTCAACGAAGGACTTGACTGTCGACGAACTGGTAAACAGCACGGCGTCGGCACCTTCTTGGCGAAAACGTTCGGCAGCAGGGTGTGAGCTGAGATCCGACTTGCTCGTCTTGTAGAGCGGTAAGGAGTCGACGATCGCACCACCTTCGGATTCGAGGCGCTGCACCAGAGTTTCGCGATTCTGATTACCAGTGATTACTAGCATCTGTATGCTTTCGATCCCTTCGTTTTCGATGAAGGCGCTGGCGAGTGCGTCACCATTCGCTTTCTTGGGTATCAGATCCACCTTGAGATGATGTTTCTCAATTTCGCGGGCAGTGGCTGAGCCAACGGCAGCAATGCGCATCGGGCCTAGACAGCGAATGTCATCGAAGGCTTTGTAGAACAGGTCGAAGAATGATTTTACGCCATTGACGCTAGTAAATACGATCCACTCGTAGATCGCGATTCCCGCTAAGATCTCGGCCAGTTGCTGTGGGTTGAAATCAGGTTCGACTTGGATAAAAGGTAGTTCGATTACCTCAGCTCCATTGCTTTCGAGTAAGGAGGTGAGTTGCCCCGCCTGATCACGTGTACGAGTAACAACGATTTTTTTACCCATCAGTGGGCGACCTTCGAACCATTTAGTGGTCGAACGTTCTGCAACCACTTTGCCGATAATAATCATCACCGGCGTGCTGAGGCCGGCTGATTCGATGTCGCCGACAATCGTATCAACAGTACCATAAACAGAGCGTTGAGAGGCCAGTGTGGCCCATTGTATAACTCCGACCGGTGTATGGCCAGACATGCCGCCGTCTTTGAGCTCGCGAAGAATGCGTGGCAACTGCCCTAGGCTCATGTATAAGCAGAGCGTACCCTTGGTGCTGCCGTATTGCTTGAAGTCGATGCTGAGCGTTTGTTTCTCTGGGTTTTCGTGGCCTGTGAGAAAGGTAATCGAGGAGCTGTATGTGCGGTGGGAGAGTGGGATGCCTGCATAGGCAGCAGCAGCGAGGGCAGCAGTGACACCGGGTACAATTTCAAAGGGGATACCGTCTGTTTGAAGCTCGGAAACTTCTTCGCCGCCACGTCCGAATACAAATGGGTCGCCGCCTTTGAGACGTACCACTTGCAACGCTTTATTAGCGCGGTCGACCAGTATTTCTTCAATCTCATCTTGTGGCAACGAATGCATGCCTGAGCGTTTGCCGACATAAATACGCTCAGCGTCAGGGCGTGCCCAATCCAACAGCTTTGGGTTTGCCAAATAGTCGTATACGATGACGTCGGCGCACTGAATAAGCTCTTTTGCACGAACAGTCACTAAGCCTGGGTCACCTGGGCCTGCGCCGATGAGATAAACTTTACCTATTTTTTTTGGGGAAGACATTTTCGGAGAATTAGAAATTAGGACGAAAGCCTGACGGAGAGGGTGAAGCAATCAGTGGCTAGATGAACCCCTATTTTCGCGTACGCGTGAACCCTTAGGGATTGAATTTAAAGTCGTTAAAAATGGACTCGAGGAATGGCTCGATGTCGCTCAGTGATTCGAGTCCGAATTCAAATGAGCGATGTCCTGTTTTAGGATGAAAAATATAAAAAGTGCCGTCAGTGTAGTGTGCGCCGACCGGTGTTTGGCATCCGCCTCCTAGTTTGCGTAAAAATGCGCGTTCAAGTGACACGGCGCGTTTAGTTTGCTCACAAAAGAGGTTTTCATATTTGGGTAGATCAGTTGCGCGACATTGAATCGCGATAGCGGCTTGGCCGGGTGCCGGAACAACTTGCTCGATTGGCAGCTCAACAAAGTCCAAGCCATCATGGGCAAGAATGTTCAGCCGATCCAGTCCGGCAGCAGCAAGAAGAGTGGCGTCGGCGGTGCCTTCAGTTATTTTCCGCAACCGCGTACCGACGTTACCGCGAATGGTTGTCCATGAAGCACTTTCGAGTATTAGGCCAAGTTGTGCGCGCCGTCGAGGGCTACTAGTTGCAATGCTTGCGGGTTGGGAGCACTCAGACCGGTGCACTAATACATCAGTCGCTCGAGCGCGTGGTAAATAGCCAGCAATATGCAGGTCGGCTTGAAATTGTGTCGGTAGGTCTTTAGCGCTGTGCACAGCGAGTTGTGCACTACCTTCGAGGAGGGCATCTTCGAGCTCTTTGGTAAATAGGCCGATGCCGCCGCGTTTCTCTAGTGACCAGCTCAGCCGCTCGTCGACTTTGGTGCTCAAACGAAGTACCTCAAATGAATCGTCTGGCAGTTTTTCCTGCAGCCATGCCAGCACCATCTCAGTCTGTTTGAGGGCGAGTGGGCTTTTACGGGTGGCGATCTGTATGGGCATGGCGATCAAATAGAGAATATTGAATACGAAGCATCTCGAAACGTGGTTAGAACGGCAAATGCGTATTCAATCGTTAAACAAAGATTCTATAAAAAGTTAAAGTTAGATTGAGTGTGGTAATGTTAGCTGCAGTACTAGGAAAGCTATTTCATGCCTTTTGTGTTATCTTATCTGAAAATTAGCCAGCTTAGGGCAACTTAAGCGATAGAATTTAATCGAGCATATCAGCTCAAGGGCGATCCTATAGGTCGATCTAATAAGCTAAAAAAAGCGGCCGACGGTATAAACCGGCGACCGCTTGAAATTTCAAAATATGAAATACGGCTTAATTGTAAGCAGCTTGAGCGCCCTTAATGTTGCGCTTTTTGACCCAAGGCATGAGCGCACGAAGGCGCTGTCCGGTCTTTTCGATTGGGTGCGCTTGGCCGTCCTTAACGAATTGCTTATATCTAGGCAGGCCAGCTTTGTATTCATTGACCCAGTCCTTGGTGAACTTGCCGTTTTGGATTTCCTTTAGGATCGCCTTCATCGCCTTCTTGGAGGACGCATTGATGACGCGCGGTCCACTGATGTAGTCGCCCCATTCAGCTGTTTCAGAAACTGAGAAGCGCATGCCAGAAACACCAGACTCAACCATCAGGTCGACGATTAGCTTCAACTCATGCAAGCACTCGAAGTAAGCCATTTCTGGTTGGTAACCGGCTTCAACCAGTGTTTCGAAGCCTGCCATGACGAGTGCAGATGCACCGCCACAGAGGACTGCTTGCTCACCAAAAAGGTCAGTTTCACACTCTTCCTTAAAAGTAGTTTGAATCACTCCCGCACGCGTGCCGCCAACGCCCTTTGCCCATGCAAGAGCGATTTTCTTCGCATCGCGAGAGGAACCTTTGTTCACTGCGATCAGTGCAGGAACGCCTTTACCTTCAACGTACTGGCTGCGAACCACGTGACCTGGACCCTTAGGAGCTACCATGATGACGTCGATACCCTTAGGTGCATCGATTAGGCCGAAATGGATTGCGAGACCGTGTGTGAAAGCGAGTGTCTTGCCTTTTTCAAGGTTTGGAAGAATGTCGTTTTCGTATACTTCAGCCTGTAACATGTCAGGCACAGCAAGCATGATGACGTCAGCCTTCTTTACTGCTTCAGCAGTTTCGAATACTTCGAAACCTTGGCTCTGAGCTACCTTGACGGATTTGCTCTTTTTGTAGAGACCGATGATTACGTTGAGGCCGCTGTCCTTCAGATTTTGTGCGTGGGCGTGGCCCTGCGAACCGTAACCAATGATGGCTAAGGTTTTCTTTTTGATGACTCTGAGGTCAGCGTCTTTGTCGGTATAGACTTTTGCTGGCATATGTATCTTTGATTGTGAGAGTGACTTCACTCTCGGATTAAAAAAATTGTTTAGAGTGTAAGAATTATCCGCGTTTGAGTGCTAGGTTGCCTGTGCGTGCCATTTCAATAATGCCATATGGCTCAATTAAGTCCAAGAATGCTTTCATTTTGTTGGCATTGCCGGTCATTTCAACGTTAAGCGACTCACTAGCGACATCAATAATCTTGGCTCGGAAGATATCGCACACCTGCATGATTTCAGAGCGTTTAGCAGCGGGTGCATTTACTTTAAGGATTACCAACTCGCGCTCGGTGGCCTGACCACGAGAAAATTCAGTCACTTCTAGGACGTTGATAAATTTATCCACCTGCTTTATAACCTGATCCAGCGCATCTTCATCTCCAATGATTGTAGCAGTGATACGTGAAAAGCGCCCATCTAGCATTGGTCCCACATTTAATGTCTCGATATTAAACCCGCGCCCACTGAACATGCCAGCGATGCGAGCGAGAACTCCGAACTTATTTTCAACAAGGATTGAGATGGTATGACGCATGATGTAGTAGCCAGTTGGCTCAAACTTGGTAATGGTAGACGGAGAGGGATTCGAACCCACGACCCCCTCGGTGTAAACGAGGTGCTCTAACCAACTGAGCTATCCGTCCTCAAGTTTGGAAAGTCGAGAAACATGCTGTGGATGATTCCTGAATCAAGCCTAATTTTAAGGTTATGGAACTTTTGTCGGCATTTTGTCTAAAAAAAGTAAAAATAGGGGGAAGGGATGTCATTGTCTAGATGTTTTCCTGCATTCTGATTTGTATTATATTTATACAAATGCTCTACAATGCGATTCGATTTTAGATATGTCATCAATAGTATTTTATCGATACTAAGTGTGGCCATTGCTGAGCAAATTGCAGTGATTTTAGCAGATCTACAGTTTGGTAGCTCGTCACAACAGATAGCTCCAGTTTATGGTGTGGCTTTTGGTATCGTTTGGTTGGGGGGTCTACGTTACTTACCAGCGGTCTTTATCGGCGCTTTGCTCCCTGCAGTACTTGCGGAACAGAATCTGTTAATGATGTTAAGTGTGCCGTGTGCCGTAGTAACTGCTTCAGCCTTTGGCCTAGGTTTGTTAAATGGTTTGCGTGTTAAGATGAATATGGAGCGCATTCGCGACACTCTGTATATTTTGTTTTTAGGCATTATCTTATCCACAAGTCTTGGGTCCGTAGTTGCATCTGTGTTCCAGTGCGGTGGCGCAAATGGGATACCTTGGCCAGATTTTTGCGCCTTATTTTTGGCCCACTGGTTGGCTGCAGCTGTGGGTTCGGTAATTATTACGCCATTTATTTTAGTTTGGGCTGATCGCACTGGTTACAGATTGGGAGCTAGGCAGTTCTTTGAAGTTGCTGCTTGGGTGATGATTATCGTCTCTTTCGCTTATGTGACTTTTGAAAATTGGGCTCCTGTTGATACTCTATATTATCCGATGGAGCTCGCAATTTTTCCTATTATGGCATGGGCGGCCATACGGTTTGGATTACGAGGGGCGTCAGCTGGTGTATTATTACTAGCGTTAGTGGCGATGTTGTCGTTTCTGCCAGTCTTTTCTTCAGATACTAGAATTAGCCCGCAAAGTCTAACTAGTGTATGGATGTTTGTTGGGATCATTTCGGTGACTTCAATTTGCTTAGCTGCAGCAATGACAGAGTTGAAGCGCCGTGAAGCACAAGTTTCAGAGAACGAGAGTCGCTTACGCGCATTTGCAGATGGGTTGCCTGACATCGCATTTGTGCTTTCTAGAGAGGGGATTGTTTGTGACGTCTTTGCGCCGAATTCACTTGTTCAAGAGAATCACCGAATTATTAATTGGCAGGCTGCAATAGGAGAACCATTGAGTGCGCTGTTTGATCCGAACATCTACCAGTCATTTATGGAAACAATTTCAGTGGCTCTCGATTCGCGTGTTGTTCAGACACTTGAATACTCGCTTGAATCTATGGATACGAAACAGCATTGGTTTGAGGCCCGTGTTTCGTCCATGTTGTTGGATGATGGAAGTGCGGATCGTGTCGTTTGGGTAGCTTATGATATAACGTCGAGAAAAGATGCTGAGTCTGCACTCCTTCAGCGTGACGTGGTTGAGAGAGCGACTGCACGTGCGAATCATGCTTTGCTCACTAAGATTGATTTTGAGCGAGCAGTCACAATCGCTATGCAGGAGATCGGCAGCGCGCTAAAAGTGGATAGAGCCTATATCTTTGAGATTTTAGGCAGCCCTAAAGAGAGTTTCCATACTTGCAATCCTCGCTTTGAGTGGTTGAAGGATGAGTTTTGCAAGAGTATGTTTGAACAGACGTCTTTAAAAGATGCGCCGTTTGAGGATTTTTTTCCAAGCTGGTATGAGAAACTGCTGGATGGTCAGCTGATTCATCTCGAAGGTGAAACGCAAAATTGTCACAAACCGAGTGTGTTTTGTGAGTCAGCGAATCAATCATTGTTGGTGATTCCAATGTGGGTAGAAGGGCAATTGTATGGTTTTTTTGCGGTCGATTATTGTAATGAGTTACAACTATGGGGTGAATCTGAGATCAACGCAGTGCGTGTGCTTACTTCGAGTATTTCTGGTTTAATCCTGATGCAGAAACGTGAGATTGAATTGCGCATTGCGCATGATTCTGCAAATGCTGCAAATGCTGCGAAGGGCGAATTTTTAGCAATAATGAGTCACGAAATTCGGACGCCTATGAACGCTATTATTGGCTACACGGACCTGATGTTACAGACTGAATTGGATGAGTTACAAAGTGATCATGCTACGATTATTAAGCGTAGTGGCCGCGCTTTGCTTAATCTAATTAATAATATTCTCGATTATTCTAAAATAGAGTCACGTACCTTGGAGCTAGAGTCTGTTGAGTTCAATCTGGAGAACATTATATGCGATGCAGTTGAGTTTGTGTTACCAGATGCGAAAGAGAAAGGAATTAACCTAAATTTTGAAATCAATCCTGTGCTGTGTGAAACTTATATTGGAGACGCCCATCGTTTGCGTCAGGTCTTAATGAACTTGGTCAATAATGCAGTGAAATTTACTTCGCAAGGCTCTGTAACGCTAAGCGTAAGTCTTAGTAATAATGAGTGGGATAGTGTTTCGAATTTACTGCATTTTGAAGTGCAGGATACTGGCTGTGGTATTCCTAGGGATAAGTTTGATCGCTTGTTTAAAGCATTTACCCAAGTCGATCCTTCTACGACGCGTCAGTTCGGTGGAACTGGTTTGGGCTTGGTAATTTGCTCAAGCCTAATTCAACGCATGGGCGGGACGGTTTGGGTTGAAAGTACAGTCGGCGTTGGGTCGTGCTTTCAATTCGTGTTACCTTTAGTCAGTGCTGAGAAAATCTCTGAAGGTCAGCCCCCTTCTTTGACAAACGCAGGAGAGACTGAAGCAGATCGTTCCTTGTTAGAGAATGATTTCGCGAGGCAACATCCTTTACGATTATTAGTCTGTGAAGATGATGAAGATAATCGTTGGGTGATACGCGAACTACTGGAAATATTGGGTTACCAACCAGATGTCGCGCAAGATGGTGATCAGGCGAATGAAATTATGCAGCGTGCTATTTATGATGTGGTATTAATGGATGTACGCCTGCCAGGTCGCAGCGGTATTGAGCTTACAAAGTCAATTCGTGCGGGCGCTTATGCCAATCATGATCCAGAGCAATATATTATTGCAGTCACAGCATTTGCGATGACTGAAGATCGGGAGAAATGTCTCGCTTCGGGCATGAATGATTACCTAAGTAAACCTCTTGAAGTGTCTTGTCTTAAAGATGCACTGGTTCGGGCACATGAAGTTTTGATAGTATAGGCGCTGGCTGATGACGGCGCTTAAATAGCGTTTACAATATGAAAATAGCACTCGCTCAATTTGAGGTTCAACGTGGAGATCCTACTGCTAATCTTGTTACGATTCGTTCGTTTTTTGAGCAGGCAAAGGCTGAAGGTGCTGAGGCACTTTTTTTACCTGAGATGTGCACTACAGGTTTTGATTGGAAGCAAAATTTAGAGTTGCTGAGTGATGCCCCGGCGCAGCGAGACAAGGTTGGCGCGCTTGCCAGAGAGTATGATATTGCGGTCTGTGGTTCATTTTTAGATCAAGCAGAGTCGGGGCGGCCGGCAAATTCACTTTATTTTTTTGAGCGTACTGGCGCGATAGTGGCGCAGTACAATAAGCTTCATTTATTTACTCTCTTCGATGAGCATCAGCATCTCGAAGCAGGAAAGAAAATTGTGACTGCAAATACTTCGTTTGGAACGATTGGTTGCAGTATCTGTTACGATTTACGTTTCCCTGAGTTGTTTCGTCAATGCGCACTTAGGGGGGCCGAGTTGCAAGTACTACCTGCTGCGTTTCCGCATCCACGATTGGCCCATTGGCGTACGCTTATCCAAGCGCGGGCGATTGAAAATCAGTGCTACTTTATCGCGACGAATCAGTGCGGTGTTGAGTCGCATGATACCACGAAAAAGGATACTCAGTATTTTGGGCATTCGATGGTCGTCGATCCCTGGGGTGAAATTCTATTGGAAGCGGACGAATCTGAGGGGCTATCCGTTGTACAAATAAACCTACAGATTGTTACTGAGGTGCGTGAGCGTTTGCCTGCGTTGAAAGATCGCCGCCCAGAATTATACTTGTAGGTAACTATTTTGTGACTGCCGTATTGAAGGCTTGTGGGTCCTCCGCTTTAAAGAAAGCGGTACCAGCTACAAGAGTGTCTACACCGCGTATTGTACAGTCGCCCGCGCTGTTGAGGTCGACACCACCATCTACTTGAAGTCGATAGTTGAGCCCAAGTTCTTTGCGCCAGTTTGCAAAGATCTCTATTTTGGATAGTACATCTTTGCGGAAGCATTGTCCGCCAAAGCCAGGTTGTACCGTCATCAGTAGAATGATATCGCACTCTGCGAGATAGGGCTTGGCTGCTTCAGCAGGTGTATCTGGGTTGAGCACAACACCGCACTTGCAGCCACGTGTTTTGATGCGCGTTAAGGTTTCTTGGATGGGGTAGTCTGGTTCCACGTGAATTGTCACTTGGTCGGCACCTGCATCGATAAAAGCGTCTACCAATTTATCTGGATTATCAAGCATCAGGTGCACGTCGAAAAATAAGTTTGTCGAAGAGCGCATAGCTTTAACAGTTTGCGGGCCAAAGGTCAGGTTTGGCACAAAATGCCCATCCATGATATCAAGGTGCACCCAACTCAGTCCTGCCGCTTCAATCTTTTTTAGGCTGCTCTTGAGGTCTGCGTGATCACCCGCGAGAATCGAAGGTGCTAAAATGGTGTCATGTGAGCTTTGCATGTACAGTACCTTTGAGTGCAATTGAATTACTGGCAAGATAAGCCTCCTATTTTTTACGGCTGGTAAACCAGCACTGTGTTTGATTCGCGTTTAAATAGTAAACCAGTGAATGTGCGGCTATGGTTTTGATAATATTCAATAAACGAGCGATACAACTCATTGGGGATGAATGCTGTAATACTGCCGCCGCTTTTTCCGTCGTTCGAGGTGTATAGTTGAGCTGCGCAGAAGCCTTGCGGCGCGTCTAGTTCTGATGGAGTGACCGATGAGACGATTACAGTGACAGTTTTATTTAGATAGGTTTTGAGATCAGATAAATAAAAGTCCGCAGTTTGCTCAGGTGGTTGCGGTTTATTAACAAGCACGCTGTCACGAAAGGCATCAATTTTCTTGAGTGTAATGCCCGAGATGCTGGTGAGATCATTGACCGCGGTTATTGGGCGTATAGCGATTATATCAGCAGCGAGTGCAGGACCTATACCGGGCAATGTTTCGAGTTGTTCACTGGAGGCGGTATTAAGAATTAGTTTGTCACTACTGTTGATTGCGAGGTGCACTGCAGAGCCCAGATCGCTAGTTCGTTTATTTTCTGTATCGAAGCTGAGATGATTGAGGCCTACCAATTGCTGGGAGTCAGTTGCTTGTTTCCAGATGCCGATCCTATCCTGCTGAGCACGTCGCTCGAGCTGTTTGAGGCGACTCAGATATGCCGGTGCGCTGAGGCCTCCTGGCCAGATCGCTCGCGTGGGCATGCCATAGATTCGAGCGAGTCCTTGATTAACTAAGTCCATAGATAAAAAGGTACCGTCCTTACTGACCAAGCCAAATACCCGTGGTTCTTTACCCCCTCGTGCATCGATGCTCTGGGTGATAACGGTAAATTCACCCTTTAAAAACTGTTTGGTGTAGGCAGTCGCCTGTTTACCGGCAGTGATGACTTCGGTCTCTGAAATTGAGAAGTAGCGTGCCTGGTCGCGCACACGATCCATGTAGGTATCATGGGTTTCCAGGCAGTCTACGAAATAGAGGCGTACGATGAAGGTGTCGTCTTGATGCCTCACTTTAAAGCTGTCGCCATCGTTGATCGGTGAGTCTACTAAACGGCAGCCGTCGAGGACTTCCCATATGCCTTGTGTGTTGCTGCTCGCTTGCAGTACAACGAAAGGTACTATGAAATAATAGCTAATGATGACAAGAAAGCACGATCGCATAATTAGTTTTTACTATGAAAGCTGCTTATGGCAAGTGTCTGGTTTGTCTTAATTTGTATTTTCCCAAGGCTTGCGCAACGGCATGGCATACTGTTGCCTCTTTTATACGTGGCTAACCTATCTGCAACCAATCCACTCTTATCCGCTTTGTTGGAAATGCTCCCAGAGGGGTGCGGCGCGAGTGTGGGCGTTGTTTCAACGCAAGCCGAGCCGTTTGAATATGTCAAAGAGGGCGAACTTTTGGAGAATGCGTCACTAGCTCGGAGCAATGAGTTTATTGAAGGTCGCCGCTGTGCGCGAGAGGCGTTAGCACAAGTCGGTTATATTGCTGGTGCGCTATTACCTAATGCCGACGGCTTACCAGAATGGCCCTGCGGTGCGATTGCTTCCATTTCACATTCGCGTGGTTTATGTTGCGCAGTGGCGGCCTCAGTTGAGGGGATGCCCTGCCTAGGGCTTGATCTAGAAAAGACGAATCGCTTGAGTCCACAGGCGGTGGCGCGCGTTCTGCATTCGCAAGAAATCGATTTTGTAGGCGAGAACCAAGCGCTTGCTAGTTTGATTTTCAGTGCGAAGGAGGCGTTCTTTAAAGCGCAATTCCCAGTGTGGGGTGTACATGCGAATTTTAGTGACCTCGCATTGCATATGGATGGCGCTTCAGGTCATTTATTTGCAGACAAGGTTGCCTTGCATTTACCCGAGGAGTTGCGCGGCGCTGCACAGCGTATGCAGTTTCGGTATCGGTTTGTTGGCGATTATGTAGTGACGCTTTGTTGGCTATAGTGCGGCTCATCGCATAGTACGGCCACTTCTAGGAGCGATCTACACCTCCTCATGTAGCCATGGCAGCTGTCTGAGGCCTTCAGTTTCGCCACGGGCAAGTGTTTTCCATAGATGAAGTGCCTTCGCACGACTGATGCTGGTCATGAAAAGCGGGTGAGTGTCATCCTCGCCAAGATTCTCATAAGTTACCACGCCGTTTGAATACAAAGTAAGAGTCCAGCCGCTGGGGTCATGTACTAGAGAGAGGTCTGGATGATCAGCATCTTCGAACTCAGGCAAATCTAACTGAGAAATTAATGCCTTCATGCGCGCTGCATCGGGATTCAATTCCGAGATCCCATCCATGTCCGTTGTATGGTACAGATGCATAGAGATTGTCTTCGTTATAGCTCCTTATACAAGATTTTGGAATTCCGACCATTGGCCTGATAATCCGCTTTTCGTGATTCCGGTAAGTCTGCAGCGCTGCCTTCTTGGAAGCCGCAGAGCTTTGTGAAGAAGTTGGTGGCCTGAGTAGTCATCGCAATGACACGCTTTGCACCGCGCTGTTTGGCATCGACCTCAGCATATTCAATCATATGTCGCCCAACCCCTTTATTTTGGTAAAAAGGTTGTACATAGACACTGCCGATTTCGATCACTGTAGCTGAGTCATATGCCTGCAAATAGAGGCACCCGACGATGCTCCCATCGATTTCATAGACAAGAAAGTCTGTGATCGTTGCTTCGATTTCAGTTTGAGATCGATCTAATAATGTCTCAGAGCGCACGCCATTGCGAGTGATGTTATAGATTGAGTAAGCATCTGCTTTGACTGCGCGTCGAATGGATTGGTATTCGTTACTGTAGACCATCGTGCCGATCCCGACCTTGTCAAAAATTTCATTTAAGAGGGCGCCGAACAAGCGACCGTCAAGTATGTGGGCACGTGGCACGCCTGCTTCAATCGCTTTGACTGCGTGCTGTGCCTTACTGTGTAGGCGCTCAGAAATACCAGAGTTTTCATTCTGCAATAAATTACTTAGTTCTGCGACCGGAAGATTGGTGAGCGGTTGCCCATCGAGAGACAAGCCATCTTGCGTTGTCATGTAGATTAATTTCGAAGCATCTAACTGTGCCGCAAGTTCGGCGGCTAGCAGGTCGGAGTTAATCCGTAAGGAGGTGCCTTCGCGATTGAAGGCGATCGGCGTGATGATCGGGATCGTATTGGCCATTAATAGACTGTCGAATAAAGCGACGTCGAGTTTATCGACCCGTCCGCTATATAGGTGATCTTCACCTTTGACGATGCCGATTTCTTTACTGCGTACGCCGTTACTGAGAGCGCAGCGCAGGCCATTACGCGTCAGCCCTTGCATGATGCTCAGACTAACAAGCGCCGTGACTTCAGTGGCTATTTCTAGTGTTTGCGCATCAGTTTGACCTTCCCCGTGAGCATTGGTAATCTTGACTTCACGATCGGCAGCAAGCGCATTAAGTTGTTGTCCGACACCATGCACCAATACAATTTTGATGTTGAGCGAACGCAATACTGCGAGGTCAAGCAGTACATTTTGAAAATTCTCATGTGCGACCAAGCTGCCGTCCAATGCGATCACAAACACGTGATCACGGAACATGGGGACGTATTTCAGAATACCCCGTAAGTCCGTTGGTTTGATTGCGCTTTCGCCTGTATGCGTGCTTGTCATTGATTTATCTGTTGTTTGAATCTAAATGAATTATCGAGCATTCATTACGTCAATGGAATGTTATAATTAGTCTTAATTTTAGAGCATAGCGTGTCGTTTATGTGCTCCCATGGTGGATTCTTCTTGGGCATAAATATATTTATGTCTGCTCACTATTAAGAATGGTAGGGATGCGGTTCCGCTTGCCAGAGTAGGTGATGCCCCGTCACAGTATTCATTCACATGGCAACAGATCCACTCTCCAGTATACCCGATTCGTTGGTCGATCCAGTCGAAGGTTTTCTCGCATGGCTTGAGTTGGAGCGTGGCTTATCGAGTCATACAATTTCGTCCTATGGCCGCGACCTTGCGCAATATGCAGTATATTTGGATAAGCAAGGTGTTGCGGATTGGGCTGCGGTGGGAGAGCACAGTGTGAGTGAATGGACGGCTTATTTAAGTAAGGCAGACTATGCCCGAAGCAGTCAGGCACGTAAACTCTCTGCGATTCGAATGTTGGCGCGTTACCTCGTGCGCGAGGGGCTGCGCACCGACGATTTCACAGAGTTGGTCTCAGCGCCAAAGCTCTCGCGCAAGTTGCCAGAGGTCTTAACGCATGAGGAACTGAAGCGCCTATTAGCGGCGCCGCCTACCGATACCCCGCATGGTTTGCGAGATCGTGCGATGCTGGAGTTATTCTATAGTAGCGGGCTCCGTGTGTCGGAGCTTTGTGGCATCTTGCTACAGGCAATAAATTTGGATGAAGGCTATGTGCGGGTCTTTGGCAAAGGCTCGAAAGAGCGTATCGCCCCGATCGGTGGCGCAGCAGTTGCTGCGGTGCGTGATTATTTGACTGGAGGGCGGCCTCATTTTGTAAAAGCAAAGACCGGGAGTGCGCTATTTTTGAGCCAACAAGGCAGGGCCATTTCGCGCAAAATGGTCTGGGTCATGATTAAACAGCACGCCGCCAGAGCTGGAATTAAAAAACCGATTAAGCCGCACTTGTTACGGCATTCATTTGCGACCCATTTACTTGAGGGTGGGGCAGATTTACGTGCGATTCAGGAAATGCTTGGGCACTCTGATATCTCAACTACGCAGATTTATACCTCAGTGCAAACTGCGCGATTAGCCGATGAACACGCGCTTTACCACCCACGCTCAAAAGAAAAATCATGAACCCAGCGATTAAAAATCGCTGTTGAAAGTAGCGAACTGTGATGCTGTCTGCGGGGTAAACCCAATAAAGCATCATTTAAGATACTCATTGCCCAGAGCTTACTAAGCGAGTGTGAATTCAGCTAAGACCTTTTGCAGGTCATAGATATTCACCTTCTTATTGAATTTCTTTTGAATCGGAATGGT
The DNA here is from genome assembly GCA_017857255.1 of Puniceicoccaceae bacterium. Taxonomy (GTDB): domain Bacteria; phylum Verrucomicrobiota; class Verrucomicrobiia; order Opitutales; family Coraliomargaritaceae; genus Lentimonas. Next base: position 49,585 of record JAFMDL010000001.1, read on the forward strand.
GTCACTGCCTACCCAGATCTTCAGTTCTGCATCCAAATCAAAGCGTCCAGCCGTCTCGATGCTAAATTTAGTGATCTTGTTGTAGGGAATGCTCAGATACTCAATTTTCCGACCGGTCATTCCTTGCACATCTACAATTATTAACCGTTTTTCAGTAAAAATGAAAGTGTCTCTGAAAACTGCAAAACCAACTGCGATCTTTTCACCCGCGCTTAAAAGCTGCGCGAAGTCGGATTCAAGCCTGTCTGGCGCGACGACCCCTGCGTTTCCTAATATTGATGATAGTAGTCCCATCGTAATACCTTTTATTTTGTAGTTTTATTGATGTGAATGTATGCTGAAGAAGGCGTACTTATTTGTTTAGTACTCAATACTTAGCTGATGTATTATTGACAGCTAAGTACTATCCAAAAGTTGCCAATTACCAAGTAATTTTTCTGGCTGTTATGTTGCTCAATTTTTGTTTTAGATAAAAAAATCTATTAATTTCAATTGAGATTCTTTCGCAAGTAGATGACGTTACGACTGTGAGTGACTCATCGACATTTGATTACCGCTGTGTGCGGGCAGATTTTCCAATTCTTGCTACCGAAGTGCGCGGCAAGCCGTTGACCTATTTAGACAGTGCGGCGACGTCTCAGAAGCCGCAAGCGGTGATCGACGCTGTTCAACGCTATTACCAGTTTGAGAACTCTAATATCCATCGAGGAGTGCACTATTTAAGTGAACAAGCGACCGACGCCTATGAGGCTACGCGCGCGAAGGCTGCTGAATTTATTGGCGCTGCTGATCAAGATGAAGTCATTTTTACTCGGGGCACGACTGAGGGCATCAACTTGATTGCACATGGTTTTACTGAGTCTGTACTGCAGGCCGGCGATGAGATTCTGATCACGCACATGGAGCATCATGCGAATATTGTGCCTTGGCAGATCGCGGCACAACAGACAGGTGCGGTTCTGAAAGTGGTCCCCGTGGATGATCGCGGAGTGCTGGACATGGAAGCCTTCGAGGCGCTGCTTTCAGAGAAGACCAAACTTGTGTCGGTTGTGCATGTGTCGAATGCACTGGGTACGATCAATCCCGTAAAAAATATTATAGCGATGTCGCACGCACGGGGAGTCCCCGTATTGGTCGATGGCGCGCAGTCAATACCACATATGCCAGTCAGCGTAACGGAGTTGGATTGTGATTTTTTTGTATTTTCAGGCCATAAAATCTGCGGACCGACGGGCATCGGGTTACTTTGGGGTAAACGAAAATGGCTGGAAAAACTGCCGCCGTATCAGAGTGGCGGTGATATGATTGAAAAGGTCGATTTCGAGGGCACCACCTATAAAGGCATTCCTGGTAAATTCGAAGCGGGTACACCTCACATCTCCGGTGTGATCGGGTTGTCCGCTGCGATTGATTATTTAAATGGAATTGATCGCGCTGCAGCGCTGCAACATGAGCTTGCATTACTGGCATCTGCCACTGAGCAGTTGAGCGCGATCGATGGGTTGCGAATCATTGGTACCGCACCTGAGAAGGCTTCGGTGATTTCATTTTTGATCGATGAAATTCATCCGCATGACATCGGAACGTTTCTAGATGCGGGTGGTGTAGCGATCCGTGCAGGGCATCATTGTACTCAGCCATTATTAAAGCGCTTCGGCGTGCCGGCTACCGCCCGTGCTTCGTTCGCATTTTATAATGATTTTGAGGATGTGGAGCGTTTAGTGACAGCGTTGACTAAAATGAAACAGTTTTTTTGTTAAGTGATCACTTTGATTGAACAACCATTACTTTTTTAGTCGAGCACGCTGATATGTCCGAGGACCTACACAATCTATATCAAGACATCATCCTCGATCATAATAAACGGCCGAGACATTATGGTGTATTGACCGATTATACCCACACTGCGGAAGGTTATAATCCTTTGTGTGGCGATAAGATTACGGTGTTTTTGATCGTTGAGGATACTCTGATCGAAGCGATACAGTTCGAGGCCGCCTGTTGTGCGATCTGTAAGTCTTCGGCGTCGATGATGACTGAGGTGTTGACGGGAAAGACTTTGGATGAGGCTGAGAGTGCGTGTCAACGCGTAGGTGAATTGCTCTCAGTGGACATGGATCTGACAGCAGATTTGTCGAAAGATGGCGAGATTGCAGCATTAGCAGGCGTGCGCAAATTTGCTGCGCGTATTAAATGCGCAACCTTGCCTTGGCACACGTATCGCTCGGCGCTCGACGGCTAATCAGTTTTTGGGCAGATGGCTCATGCATTGCCAAGCAAGTCCTGCATATTTTCCGTTGTAATAGCACGATACTCTTGATTGCTCAGTGCGGCATCCGTGCGAATCGCATCGAGAAAGCTGTAGTAATCTGGAGATTTTTGCCTACGAGGGTAGAGTCGTAGTGGAAAATCTGAGCCATAGAGTATTTTCTGGTAGCCCACAATATCGATGATTCGCCGGAAGATCGATGGCTCGTAGAGTAAGGGTGTGGCGGAGCAATCGTAGTAGACATTTCTAAGACTCTTGCGCAGGCGCGGGTTAAGTTCGAAGAAGGCGAGACCACCACCCCAATGGGCAAGGATTAACTTTAGCTGTGGGTGCGCTCTAGCCATGCGCACAAAGTCATTGAGTGGAGTGTCGACGCTGCCGGGGTGATCATGTCCGGCAGCTTCAGTGGCATGAAGGTTAATTGGCCAATTCTGGGCGCAGCACCAATCCGCGAGCGCCAACCATCCAGGGCTGGATGCGTTGAAACATTGTACGCCTGTGTGTAGCTCGCCGACGCCGCGCAGACCAAGGTTTTCGGCCTCTTGGCATTGCTTGATTACGGCCTCGGCACTACTGCCGGGATGAATGGAGGCAAATCCTATGAAACGATCGGGTGCATGCTTGACCCATTTGGCAATTTCCTGGTTTTGCAAAAAGCAAGTGGCCTCGTTTTGCCAATACCACCCAAGCAGTACAGTTTGCGCGACGCCTGCAACGTCCATTGCAGCAAGCGTTTGATCGATGCTTGCCCAACCTTGTATCGAAGGCCTGTCGAGTGGGGCGACCAGGTCGGCCCAGTGCGGTTCATTATTTGCCACAGCCCACGCGCGCGGATTTGCCGCAAGGTTTCGCGGATAACAGTGGCAGTGGCTGTCTATGATGTTCACAACATTTAAAGTTATACCATATTACTACCAAGTCTAGAAGATGTCTGCTAGATTTTACTCGACGAAAGGCGGGTGGGTTTTTGAGTGTGTACCCTACAATCGTACCGGAAGGCCACGTGCTTGCAGGTGTTCTTTAGTTTGGCGAATGGTGAAAGTGCCGAAGTGAAAGACTGAGGCGGCAAGCACGGCGCTGGTTTTACCAAGTTCGATCGCGTCGGCAAAGTGGTCGAGTGTGCCTGCGCCACCAGATGCGATCACTGGCACTTGAACCGCTTCGCTTACAGCACAGTTGAGTGCATTATCGAAGCCAGCCTTAGTGCCATCGGAGTCCATACTGGTGAGAAGTATCTCGCCAGCGCCCAGTGCGACGACTTTCTTGGCCCATTCAACGGCGTCCAGACCTGTGTTGTTGCGACCACCATGTGTGAAGACTTCCCAGCGGTCTGTGTTTTCGACACGCTTGGCATCGATCGCTACGACGATACATTGATTGCCGAATTTGGATGAGGCTTCTTGAATCAGTTTTGGATTAAGGATAGCTGCGGTATTGAGGCTCACTTTGTCAGCTCCAGCGTTGAGCATATCTCGGATATTCTCAACATTACGCAGTCCACCACCGACAGTGAGTGGCATGAAGCACTCGGAGGCAGTGCGTTTAACGACATCAATCATAGTCTTGCGCTCGTCACTGGATGCGGTGATATCCAAAAATACAAGTTCATCAGCACCTTGTTGCTCGTATGCCTTGGCTTGCTCGACTGGGTCCCCAGCATCGATTAGGTTGACGAAGTTGACGCCTTTGACAACGCGACCTTCGTGGACATCGAGGCAGGGAATGATTCGTACTGAGAGCATGAGAGGAACTAAATAGCGTATGAGGACTCTGTAAATAAAGAATGCCGCAACTCTACGTTTGCGGCATTCAGAAAAATGTTTGAGACGATTGATTATTCGTCGGCAAAAGCGATATCTGGCTCAAAGGACAGCGCGAGGCGGTATTGCATGCCTGGGCGCATGATCAAAGGATGATCGCGTTCGAGAATTTGCAGGTAGTGCATGTTGCCATAGTAAGTGCGGAACTCGGGGTTGTCGGTGACAACGTCGAGCTCCTTCCATTCAGCCTGAAAGTCGTCTTTGATGACGTTGGTGCGATGCCCTTCTTCGCCGAGTGTAAAGGATGTACCTACGCGATAACGGCTGTGTGGTGCTGCGATAGCAAGGATGTAGCGCATGCGATCGAGTTGCACCTGCTGTTTAACTGAGAAGCAGAACTCGCAGTTGATAGTGCCACCCTTAAAGGACCACATGACCTTACAGCTGCCCAGACCTGGGATGATTTTTTCTTCTTTGGTGATCAGCTCTGGTTGATCATACTTAAATGTCAGTGCATTACGCAGCCCCATCGATGTCGTGCAGTTTTTACCATAGAATGAAGGGACAATGACATGTTCGCCAAAAGTTAACTCCGGCATCATGATTGGTAGATACTTATCTACTGGCCAGTCGAAGATCCCTGGTGAGTGTGGAAAAGCCAAATAATCGGAAGTGCCTTTGCCTTGTTCGCTAGACGCGATGAGTGGCAATTGTAGTGCGAGACCAGTGTCAGGGTCTTGGTAGACAAAGAGGCCTTGTTCTTTTTTATGAGATTTGTCGAAGCTGATGTAGCGTGCCACTTTACGCGGTGCGACTGGAGCTGTAGGAGAGGCGCTGCCTTTGGTGGCACGTGCAAGCCGAGCCCATTGGCAGAGGTAGCGAGCAGCATCAAAGTTAGCCATACGTGTGGTATGGTATGGGACAGTGTTTCGCTCGTCGTCGCGGATCACCAAGTAGCCGTGCTCTTGATCAAGGTAGGTCGCGAAGAAATTCATGAACAGACGACGCACAGTATCAGTGTACAGATCGCGTTGATTGTCGGCGACCCATCCATCACGGAGTGCTTGAAGGATTAGGCTAATGCAGTGCATCTGGCCGTATGCGCCGAGTGAGCGGCCATAAGCAAATCCTGATCCGTCCTGACGTGCAAGATCGGGCATTAATTTCAGATATTTCTCAGAAAAGGTACGAAGGCTTGGCAGCTTGCGCTCGCGCAAGTGCAGGTTGGAGTGCAGCTGCAGTGCTTGGCGGATGAAGACGAAGCTGTGGACGCCGTAAATGTCGAAAGCGCCGCTGAGCTCTCCTTCTTGGCGGTCAGAATCATCAAAGTAGCCGGTCGAAGATGACGATTCAATACGCTCCAGAAAGCGGTCGATCAAGCGGCCAGTCTCATCTTTCTTTGAAAGGCCGAGACTGAAGCGTGTCACCGCCTTGGCGATGTTGAAGCTTTGAAAGTGGTTGTTATAGTCGCTGCGCTCAAGGAGTTGCTTATCCAGTTGCTCACGTGTCGGGTCGAGCAGTCGCTCCCAAACTGGATTACGCCCTTTGGCTGGACCGAAGGAGAGGAGCCCGAGAGCAGAATAAGCGAGACCATTCTCCTGATCGTCTTCAGTAAAAACCTGAGCAGTGACGCATCGAGCCGCCAAGTCGACGAGATCATAGTCGCCGAGGGTGGTGTCGTTCGTAGCGCGATAATATTCGCCGATCGCAAGCGCAGCATGTCCGGGTTCATCGAGGCGGCTGTTTTCGCCAGCAACAGGAGAAATCGTTCCCTGTTCGCTGATTGATTCGAGATTATGTCCCAGAATTGACTGGGCCATATCGAGGCACTGATCTGCAAAATTTTCCATTAATCGTAGCGCGCACTGTGCGCGAGAACTGGTTTTGATGGGCTTGCATAGTACCCTTGTCAATAGCTTTCGGGAAAGTATCAAAATGAGCTCTAATTAGAGGATAGGCATTGACCTAAATGGTAGGATTTGTTGATTAAATAATCTTAACTATATCCCCTGTGCAACATGAGTAGTACGTCTGCTCACAACCATCTACAGCTTACTATGTCGAATAACTCATCATCGATGGAATCGGTCTCTCATGAAAATCGTAAATTCGCGCCTATAGCGGAATTTTCTGAAAAAGCCCATGTGGGTAGCATGGAGGCTTACAACGCACTCTATCAAAGGAGTATCCAAGATCCAGAGGCCTTTTGGGCAGAAGCTGCAGGCGATCTTCACTGGTTTAAAAAATGGGACTCGGTGCTGGATACGTCTGCGGCACCTTTTTACAAGTGGTTTGATGGAAGCCGCACCAATCTTTCTTATAATTGCTTAGATCGACATATTGATGCAGGCCGTGGAGACAAGATTGCCATTCACTGGGAGGGCGAGCCAGGTGATTCGCGTGATATTAGCTACAAGCAGTTGCATGCAGAAGTCTGTCGTTTTGCAAATGCGCTGAAAGCCAAGGGTGTTCAACGAGGTGATCGTATTGCGATTTATTTGCCGATGATTCCAGAGTTGGCAGTTTCGGTATTGGCCTGCGCGCGCATAGGTGCGGTGCACTCGGTGATTTTTGCGGGTTTTTCTGCGGATTCGATACGCGATCGGGTATTGGATAGTGAGACCGAAGTAGTGATTACCAGTGACGGTGGGTATCGCCGTGGTAAAATGCTCGAGTTAAAAAAGATTGTTGATGAGGGGGTTGAAAACTGTGCGTGTGTGAAGGATGTGATTGTGGTTAAGCGTGGTGACGCGCAATCTGTAGATTGTCCGATGAAAGTGGGGCGCGACTCCTGGTACCATGATCTGGTTGAAGGCGAGAGTGCTAATTGCCCAGCGGCAGAGATGGAAGCCGAGGACCTACTATTTTTACTCTATACTAGTGGAACAACAGGTAAGCCGAAGGGTATTATGCATACGACTGCAGGTTACCAGGTGTTTAGTTATCTGACTTCAAAATATGTGTTCGATTTGAAGCCTGATGATGTGTACTGGTGCACTGCAGATGTGGGTTGGATCACTGGGCACACTTATATTATCTATGGCATCATGCAGAACTGTGCGACACAGGTGATGTATGAGGGCGCACCGAATCACCCTGACGAGGGTCGCTTCTGGGAGATCATTGAGAAGTATAAGGTCTCTATTTTTTACACTGCACCGACCGCGATTCGTGCCTTCATGAAGTGGGGCGATGATTGGGTGACTCGCCGTGACCTGTCTTCTTTACGTTTACTGGGAACTGTCGGAGAGCCGATTAATCCAGAAGCGTGGATGTGGTATCACAAGATGATTGGAAGCGAGCGCTGTCCAATTGTCGACACTTGGTGGCAAACTGAAACAGGTGGGCACATGTTGACGCCCATGCCTGGCGCGACGCCTACGAAACCGGGTTGCGCGACACTGCCATTCTTTGGTGTGGAGCCCGCGATCCTGACTGATGATGGCACGGAGGCGGAAGCTGGTATTTTAGCAATCAAGCAGCCATGGCCGGGGATGCTGCGTGGTATTTACGGTGACCCGCAGCGCTTTAAAGACACCTATTGGTGCAAGTGGGGTGGTCAGTATTATTTCCCCGGGGATGGGGCGCGCCGTGATGAAGATGGTTATATCTGGATTCTCGGGCGTGTTGATGACGTGGTTAATGTATCTGGTCACCGCATCGGCACAGCTGAGCTTGAAAGTGTTTTCGTTGAACATCCAGATGTCGCTGAGTCAGCGGTCGTGGGAGTGCCGCATGAGATTAAGGGACAGGGGTTGATTGCATTTGTAACTGTGATTGATGGTCGTGCGTATGATCAGCAGTTGCGTCAGGAGCTAGTCTCGATGATTGACAAAGGCATCGGTAAATTTGCGCGTCCGGAACGGATCCTGTTCTCTGCTGATTTACCCAAGACCCGTTCGGGCAAAATCATGCGGCGTATTTTGCGAGATATTGCTGAAGGTAAAGAGCTCGGCAATACCTCGACTTTGGCTGATCCCAGTGTGGTGGAAGCGCTACAGGCGCAGTATTTAGCTGGCTAGGTTTAGGCCAGTATTGATTGCTGTTACTAGGCCCTACTGAATATTCAACAGGTTTTTTTAGGATTCAGTGTGTGAGTTGTTACATCACCATTGAGTGAGGATAATTCACTCTGATCGCACCGTGACAGTGCTCTAGTTTGCGTAAAGAGGTGGCTGTAACTCATTGTCAGAAGCAATCCGCCGCCTGCACTTCCCTATGCCTAACACGTTAATTGGTGATGAGCCTTTTTGCGCAGAACTACGATTTAAAGGGTGATGGAGGCTAGACAAAACCAAATACGCCTCCATCATTCTGTTTTTTATGAAAATTTATATGAATAATAATTTGGTGGATGCAAGCGAGGCAACTGTCTCGGTGTTTGACCATGGATTACTTTACGGCGATGGTATTTTTGAAGGTATCCGTCTCTATGATAGCTGCGTATTTAAACTGGATGAGCATTTGGAGCGATTGGAGTATTCTGCTAAGGCGATCATGTTAGAGATGCCTTGGTCACGCCAACAGATTGCTGATGCGGTTTGTGAGACTTGTCGAGCAAACGACTTGAAGGACGGGTATATCCGCCTAGTGGTAACGCGTGGTGTGGGGAGCTTAGGGCTCTCGATCAAGAATTGTGACCAACCGCAGTTGATCATTATCGCTGATAAGATTCAATTGTATCCTCAAGAATTCTATGACAACGGCTTGAAAATTATTACCGTGCCAACACGGCGTAGTAATCCTGCGGCATTGCCGCCCGCAGTGAAGTCGCTCAATTATCTGAATAATATTTTAGCTAAAATCGAGGCGCAGCATCTTGGCTATCACGAGGCGATTATGCTTAATGATCAGGGCTACATTGCTGAGTGCACAGGGGACAATGTCTTTATCGTACATAAGGGGGAATTAATTACACCAGCGGCCAGTTCTGGTGCATTAAAGGGTATCACGCGCGATACAGCGCTCGCAATTGCTGAAGAATTGGGTATCCCATGGCGAGAGGCGAATATGACTCGCTATGACGTCTGGGTGGCTGAGGAAGTGTTCTTAACTGGTACGGCGGCTGAAATTGTACCGATTGTCGAGATTGACGCACGAGTAATTGGAGATGGTAAACCGGGTCCGATTACGGCGAAGTTCCTAGAAAGTTTTCATCGCCGCGTTTCGGTCGAGGGTACCATGCTGTAGAGCATGGTTAGAGTGCTGGGGTGCTCAAATGGCAGGTGGATCTATAATTGTAGAGCGCGTCTTGAATTTGACGCTGCCTGCTTTATTAATCTTACTGTTGTTGCATTGATTACGCTCAATGATGTCTTTCGCTTTGCTAAACACCCTAACTTTTATATGATAAAATCATGGCAGAAAATTTAAAGTGCAGCATCTGTGATAAGGAAGCTACGGTTCACCTGACGCAGATTGTGAATAACAAAATCCATAAGGTAGATCTTTGCGAATCCTGTGCGCAGAAGAAAGGTGTGACTGACCCCGAAGGGTTTTCACTGGCCGATTTAATGTCGAAGACGCCTTTGACCCCAACTGCAGGTGACTCGCAAGCGGCATGCTCTAGTTGTGGACAGAGCAGTGCTGATTTTCGCCGTACAGGGCGCTTGGGTTGCGCGGTTTGTTACGGTGTGTTTAAAGACCTAGTAATTCCAGTATTGGATGATATGCATGCGGGGACGACGCACAAGGGCAAGGTCCCTTACGTAGCGTTGAGCCGTCAATCCAGCCAGCAACAGTTGATCGATTTACAACAAGCGTTGTCGCGAGCGATTGCTGATGAAGCCTATGAAGAAGCGGCTAAATTTCGCGATCAAATCAAGGTATTTAAACAAGCTGAGGCAGTGGAGGTGTCGTCAAAATGATTGAATCCCTGATTAATGACGAGTGCGCAGAGCTTACGCAGGCCGCAAAGAAGGCTGCGCCAGTGGTGTTAAGCACGCGTATCCGACTTGCCCGTAATCTAATTGGATCGCCATTTCCTGAACGTGCAGATACAATTCAACGCCGTACGGTATTAACTCGTTGCGCGGAGCAGCTCAGAGCTTTGCCACAGATGAAAAAGGGCACGTTTTTGGATGTGACTGATTTGTCGATGTTAGAGCGTCAAGTTTTGGTAGAACGGCATTTAATTAGTCGCGAGCTTAGCGATGGTGAAGAAGGTACAGGTGTCTATATTAATCAGCGGCAGACTTGTTCTGTGATGATTAACGAGGAGGACCACCTTCGGATTCAATTCTTGAAAACTGGTTTTAATTTAAAATCAGTGTGGAAGTTGATTGATGCATTGGATTCTGAATTAGAGAAAAGCATCGATTTTGCGTTTTCACGTGATTTTGGTTATTTAACTGCTTGCCCAACAAATTTAGGCACAGGTCTGCGCGCTTCAGTTATGATGCATCTGCCAGGGCTCGTGGTTGCGGGTCAAATGGAACGTGTCATGCGTGCGGTAAACCAGCTTGGGATTACTGTGCGCGGGCTTTTCGGTGAAGGTTCGGACGCGAGTGGTCATATTTTTCAGATCTCAAATCAGCAGACGCTTGGCGAAACTGAAAAGGCTATTTTAGAGCGTTTAGGTAATGTGTTGAAGACCATCATTGATCATGAGTTGAATGCACGTTTTAAATATATGGAAGAAAATCGCGCCCAATTACTTGATCAAATTGGCCGTGCTTATGGCGTTCTTAAAAATACTCACGTGATGGCCTCCGAGGAGGCACTTAATTTACTTTCATTTATAAGGCTAGCGGTGGATTTTGGTATGCTACCCGAGGAAAACCGTGCGGATGTCGATCGCTTGGTGATTGAGTGCCAGCCTGGTCACATTCAATACGCCGCCCAAGAGGGCATTGAGTCCGATGCGCGAGATATTGCCCGTGCGAATAAGCTCCGCAAAAAATTTTCCAGTCTACCGCCTCTAGCTTTTGACAAGTTGGATGAAAAGGGTTAAGCATTAGGAAAAGATCATACTATGGAACCTATGAACAACTTCACCCCTCGTGCTCAACAAGTACTCGCACTCGCTCGGAAAGAAGCAGATCGTTTCCACCACAACTATGTGGGTACGGAGCACATACTGTTAGGTCTCATTAATCTGGGTCAAGGTGTTGCGGTGAATGTACTCCAAAAGATGGAGCTAGACCTGCAAACCGTTCGTTCGGCGGTGGAGAAGCAGGTCGGCACTGGTCCAGAGAGTAAGCCATCTGGTAACATACCCTATACGCCTCGCGTAAAGAAAGTGCTGGCGCTTGCTGGCAAAGAGGCCAAAGCGCTCAATCACTCATACGTGGGCACCGAGCATATTTTATTGGGTCTATTGCGGGAGGGTGAGGGTGTCGCTGCTCGTGTGCTGAAATCACTCGAAGTAGACATAGAGCGGTGCCGCAATGAGATATTGTCAGAATTGGATCCAAATTTCTCTGGAGAACCAGAAGAGGCATCCGCAGGTGCAGCACCTGATGACAAAAAAGATTCGAAGACCCCAGCGCTCAAGGCGTTTGGGCGGGACCTCACTGAACTTGCTAAAAAAGGTGAACTTGATCCAGTGATTGGGCGTAAGGACGAAATTCGTCGTGTTGTGCAGATTCTTTGCCGCCGCACCAAGAGCAATCCTGTTTTAATTGGTGAGGCTGGGGTGGGTAAGACTGCAATAGTTGAGGGCTTGGCACTTGAAATTGCGACTGGATTAGTGCCCGAGATCTTACTGGATAAGCGTGTTATCACACTAGATTTAGCGTTGATGGTCGCTGGTACAAAGTACCGCGGACAGTTCGAAGAGCGTATCAAAGCTGTGATGGATGAAACACGCCGTGCTAAAAATGTTATTATATTCATTGATGAGTTGCACACCATTGTCGGTGCTGGTGCAGCTGAAGGCGCGATGGATGCATCGAATATTTTTAAGCCGGCATTGAGTCGTGGTGAGTTGCAATGCATCGGAGCGACAACGTTGGCAGAATACCGTAAATTCATCGAAAAGGATAGTGCATTGGATCGTCGCTTCCAATCGGTGAAAGTCGATGCGCCTTCGATTGAGGATACCATACTAATTCTTAAAGGTATTCGTAGTAAATATGAGGATCATCATAAAGTACGATTCACCGATGCGGCACTTGAAGTCGCCGCAAAATTATCTGAACGCTACATTACGGCACGTTTTCTGCCTGATAAAGCAATCGACATTTTGGATGAATCAGGTGCGCGTGCGCGGATTGAATCGCTGAAACGGCCACCAGAAATCGATGCGATGAACAGCACGATTGAGGATGTTTGCGCCAAAAAAGAGGAAGCGATCAGCAAACAGCATTTCGAAGAGGCTGCTACTTTTCGAGATGATGAGAAACAACTGCGCCAGAAGCAGGCAGATGTAATTGAAGCTTGGAAGAAAAGTCGCGAAGAAATCAAGATTGTTGTGGACGAAGATGACATGCTTGAAGTAGTAGCTGCCTGGACTGGTATTCCGCTCTCTCGTATGGAGCAGCAGGAGAGTAAAAAACTGCTCAACCTTGAGGCACAATTGCAGAGTGAAGTAATCGGGCAAAATGCGGCGACCGACGTAATTTCTAAAGCCCTACGCCGTTCGCGCGCTGATTTGAAGGACCCGCGCCGACCCATTGGTTCTTTCATGTTCCTTGGACCGACTGGTGTTGGTAAGACATTACTTGCTAAAGTGTTGGCTGAAGAAATGTTTGGTAAACAAGACGCAATTATCCAAATAGATATGTCTGAGTACATGGAGAAGTTTGCCGTTTCTCGCCTAGTAGGCTCTCCTCCTGGCTATGTCGGATATGAAGAGGGTGGCCAGTTAACTGAAGCGGTTCGCCGCAAGCCCTATTCTGTAGTACTTTTTGACGAGATTGAGAAGGCCCATCCTGATGTAGTTCAACTCCTCCTGCAAGTGCTTGAAGAAGGTCGTTTGACTGACAGCCTTGGGCGTAAAATCGACTTTCGAAATACGATTCTTATCATGACATCCAATGTCGGTGCAGAAATTCTACAGCGAAACACTTCTATGGGATTCGGCATTGAGGATAATGCCGACAACGAGTATGAGAAAATACGTGAAAAGATTATTGATGAGACCAAACGAGTATTTAAGCCTGAATTCTTGAATCGCTTAAATGAACTGGTTATCTTCAAGTCGCTAGGTCGAGAGGATATGATGGCGATTGTTGAGCTTGAGTTACGCAATGTATCAAATCGCTTGAAAGATCAGAATTTGAATTTTGAATTCACTGCTGCTGCTAAGTTATTTTTGATCGAGAAGGGGTACGATGAAAAGTACGGTGCTCGTCCTCTAAGGCGTGCAATCGAGCGACATTTGGAAGATTCGCTCGCTGAAGCTATTCTTGGTGGTGAGATCAAGCCCGGGGAGACGATTCATGTCGATGTGGATAAGGATCAATTAAGTTTCGTACAAGATCAGCCTGTATCAGGCGCTGCAGGATCTTAACTGCCCGTGTAATTAACTAAGCAAAGGCCGCATTTAAGTGCGGCCTTTTTTGTTTAGGAGCGACGCGGAAAACTACTGCTTTGGCAGGAAGTAAGCTTGTTGTTTTTCACTGATTGGTAGGCCAATTTTTTCCATTGCTTTAAGCATATCCTCCCAAGCCATACGCTTCGTTTTCATAGTATCGTTAAATAGAAGATAGGAAGGTTGAAATGTGAAGATGACTGGTGTGCCCCCGAAGGACTGCCATGTGCCCTGGATTTCTGACATATTGCGGTCTGGAGCTGGGCCCAAGAGGCCAGGTACTGTGGCGTTACCCAGAGCGATGATCACCTTCGGCTGAACGATTTCAATCTGCGCCTTGAGATAAGGGAGACAGTAGTTCATTTCCTCCTGCGTGGGTGGGCGGTTGCCATAGGGCTTGTTGTGCTTGGGGCGCCATTTAAGTATATTGGTCATGTATACCGACTCGCGCGTGAGACCCATGGCACTTAGAATCTTTGTTAGAAGCTCTCCAGCTTTTCCCTGAAAAGGGATACCGTTGTCAGCTTCTTCTTCGCCAGGTGCTTCACCACAGAAAAAAATGTCGGCATTGATTGATCCGCTGCCAAATACTAGTGTATCGTTTTTTCTAAGCTGTTCTTGGCAGAAGGGAGAGGCCTCAATCTGCTCTTTGAGCCATTGCATGCGCTGCGTCGCATCACCATCTGGTATTTTTATGATTGGTGGTTCGGGCAGTGGCGCATCGATTGGGTTCGATTTTTTACTTGTTGGCGCCTTGGGAGCTGGTGGGCTGGGCACTCGACCAGAATTAACCGCAGTCTGAAGGTCGATGGCTGATGCTACAGATGCAGTGGATTGATTCACGCAGGGCTGTAATTGCTCCAGTGTATTATCGTTGATGAACACACGATCCATCCCTTCGAGCCTTAACCGCTTTAATTCTTCATAGACTGCATTGAGACCATCGTTCATTAGCTACAGCTTTGTGTATCTGTGAGTAAGCGTCCAGCTACTTTTTGTTATGCGCGCTTTAAGCGGTGTTTCTTAAATGAATGATTTATCATATTATTGATTGAAAGTACTGTATAAAAAAGAAGATATATCAAGACATTCGACTATCAGTAAACAGCAACCTAGTGAGTTTAAATTGAGTCCGCTAACCGTACTTCTTTAAGCGCTCTAAGCTCTATTCGGTCGCATTTTGTCGATTAGATTTAATCTCAGTCTATGCAGCTCAGGTTTTTCGATAACAAGGAATAACAAAAGTGTTATTTAATATTGCAAATATTTACAATATATTATAACACTATTTAAAATTAGTCAATTTACGGGCTATTTCTTAACGTTTTATAGGCTAATTAATAAGTATTATTCATAGTCATTTAATGAATATTTAACCTCATTAAGATTTATTTAATAAACTTATTTTTTATAGACTTAAAACCTTAATAAAAATGTAAAACACCCTATTTTTATCAATAACCACTTTACTGACAACTGGTAGTTGACGTAGTGTAGTCATTAACCAATCCCTTTAAATTATACCCCTGAACAATATTATTATGGCTGAGAAAGCGACTTTACTGACATCCATACCGCCCGTTCAGAAATATGAACCCGTTAACAAGGCGTCATTACTTAAGCCGGCGGACGTTTCACTGCCTAAGAAACAGCCTCAAGCTCTCTTGGAGGCTGTCCCTGTGAATGAGATTGAAGTTGTGAATAGTACGGAGCGTTCGATTGATAATACGACAGCGCTCGCTGTAGAATCAGCTCCTCAACCGCACAATGAAAACGCTACAGCTTTGCAAGGTGCGCTCTACATTTCCCATGTGTTGGTTTTTTGTTTGGCTGGTTTTGCCGCTGTTGCCCTGTTACGTAACGTAACTAAAAAATTGGCTGATCGCTTAGCTATTGTGTCACGTGCCATCGGAGTCGCTGCTGTGTTGATTGCACTACATGGCGGCCTTGTTACATATCTATACGCGAACCACCTTAATGCAGGTGCTGCAATCCCGTTATTTGCAGCCGCGACTGTCTGGCTGTTGATCAGTCCTATCATCGCGCTATCGCTTAATTATCTGCTGTCTCCTGAGACGATTCCAGCGAAAAAATCTGTAATCATCGATACATGTGTTTACCTCTTAATATACACCGGAGCTTTGGTTGGTTTGGCAGCTAGTGTGAGTAAAGATTTATCCTTAGTCATCTCATTACTTAGTGTTTTTCTTTTTATCATACCGATTGCTCGTTCGTGGGGATCATTACGTATCGCAAAAGTTCGTCACCCTGAATTGAGCCTACAGTCTAGTCAGATTCTAATTTATTCATTATTGTTTTTACCTGCAATGATTCCCGTGTGCGTCATTGCAAAGCAATTTATTACAAATGATGCTAGCATACTTCTATCTTTAAACTGCACACTGCTTGGGTTTGTGTCTGTAGTTAGTTTAGCTACATTAATTGCATCTTCCAAGCGGAGTAATAATGAGGCTGAGGACGACTTTAAAATTGCAGCTGAGGTAGGCACTAATCCAGTTGTTAACCATGCCCAACCTGCAGGGGTTGGGTTGAATACTTCGGGCTGTAACAGTCCTCAATCCCCACATGGGTCAGCGCAGGCGGTGGTTGATGGACCATTACCCAGTCAGCAACAAATTTCTAGGGGCTCGGCTCCATCGGTTACTGCATCGCATATGAATGACCCTGTGGAAGTAATCAATGCCCCTAAAGGCATTAAAGCACCTGCAAAGCCAAAAAGAAGCTTCTAGTAACATTTAACTATAAACAGCCGCTAATGATTATGGATATTTCTGGAATGGGTTTTACCGATGAACTGAGTTCCCTGCAACCAGGGATGAATATTGGAAGCCTTCATATAGTCAGCTTTATTGGTAAAGGTGCGATTGGCGAAGTGTATCTCGCTCAGCATGAAATATTAGGTAAAGAGTTCGCTGTTAAAGTGATTCCTAAGGGATTTGCTAAAGAAGATGCTTCTGAATGCTTTGTGCAGGCGGCACGTATTCAAACAAAGCTCGACCATCCGAACATTATTCGGATTGAGGATCTCGGCGAAGAAGACATGTTTTATTGGCTCCGGATGGAGTACATTGAAGGCGAAGTGACTGCTGGTAAGATGTTGATCCGAACTCTGGATGATCTTATGCGCCACAACACTGGCGCTCTGACTGAAGAAGAGGTCTGTTATTATATTTATCACATATTGGTAGGATTAAATCACTCTCATTTGCAAGGCGTGGTTCATGCAGATTTAAAGCCTGCAAATATAATGCTTGTTGATGACGGTGTGAAAATTTCTGAATTAGGAGTTACGGATTTGATAGGGCACGCATGGGATGATTTTCACCTATTGCGCCTAAATCCTTTGATGGAACCTACACCATTTGATCCGCTTCCAGGTTTTAGCCGGTTATTGCCATCTCTCTTGAGTACTTTTGATCATTATAGCCCTGAACAGCGCATTGGTGAAAGACCAGATGCAAGGAGTAATCTTTATACAATAGGATATATCGCTTATCGTATGCTGACTGGCCGCCATACTTTGTCGATGAATCCACCCACGCAGGTTGTCGAAGGAATCAATCCAGGCTGGGACGGTTGGATTGCGCAAGCGCTGGCATATGACTCAAAGGATCGTTTTCAATCCGCCATACAAATGCTCGAGGCGATGCCTGGCTTGGAGGCTAGAGATGATGCTGAAGGAGTCGGAGTCGAACAACAACCAACTTTTTAATCAAATTTTTCCCACTCAAATCTAATTCTAAACTTACTTATCTTATGCAGCGCAAATTTAAAGTTACCACTTCGATCACTAAATACATGTGGGCATCATCTCGGGCAGATGCTGAAAAGTTTCAAGAAGAACTGATTCGTAAAGGACAGCTAGATATTTTCCGTCACAGTGAAACCGATGTGAAATTTTGTTTCGCAGGTGGTAAAGATTTTATTGAAGCGCCAGAAGATATTTCACAAACCCGTGATCCGATTAAGGAACCACGCCGCGGGGATTGGTTGGAAATTGAACAGGGTGATGTCAAGGCTTGTGCGCTTGTGCGCCGCTTGACCCGACGTAAGGTGTATTATTATGAGGCACTGTCGCGTACAGAGCGTTCGGTAGATCGCGAACGTTGGACGCAATGGGCGGGTCAACACAGTATTCATCCGTCTTACGATGGTATTGTACCCCAATTTATAGTCGACGAAGTAATCAACTCGCACGATGAGCGTGGTATGTTGAGTGGTTTTAGTGCGACTCCAGATTCATCACTGATTCTCGAAATCCTTAACAAGTACGGTTATATTCCTGATGATTACGAAGTAGAAAACGGTTACTGGGCTGAAATATATATAGACCGTGCGCTGTCTGATAAAATACTTGAAGGACAAGATGAGCCGATACTTCGCAATGGTACTGACGGAGACGACGAGTTTGGTGATTTTTCTGTCGGTTTTTCAGAAGACCTACCGACGATTGATGATTTCGAATCGAAGTTCTAATCATTTTTTATTTTTCCCGAAATTAACCCCCCTGAAACTATGGCAAGAAAACTAGCTTTTATTAATTACAAAGGAGGCGTCGGAAAGACTTCTCTTATTGTTAACGTTGCATCCTGTCTCGCCCAAAAAGGTAAGCGTGTATTGTTGTGCGATTTGGATACACAGTCAAATTCTAGTATTTGGTTGCTCCGCATTGAGCGTTGGAATCGCATTAATATGGAGAAACGTGGCTCAGTCTATTCGATTTTAGAGCCCGGTAAAGATCGCATTAAAGATCTAATCATTAAAGACGTGATCCGGGATAACCAGGGGAATGCGCAGTTACCAGGCCTTGATTTACTTCCGACAACCTTCAATCTGATCGACATCGAGAACGAGTATAATATCAATCCGCAAAATCCGCACTATATGATCTTCAATGAACAGATCCGTGAGGTTGAGCAGGATTACGATTTTATTGTCTATGATTGTCCCCCCAACATTCTCAATGCATCGCAATTGGGTATCTTCAGTGCAGACGAACTTTACGTGCCGTCTAACCCTGATGCACTTTCGCTTATTGGTTTCACGTTGATGATCGAGAAGCTGTTACTCTTTTATCGCCGCTCAGCTGGTTTTCGTACATCCGAAATTGGTAATTTTGCTCGAGTAGCTGGTGTTATCTTTAATTCGATCAAAGCAAATGTCGATATTGGAGTGCCAAAAATGCGTATGCAGCTGCGTTTAAATCAGTTTAAAAAACAGCGCTTGGTTTCGAATGAGGCCAAAATTTACAATACCTGTATTCGTGATGCGACAATTGTTCGTCGGGCGGTCACCTTAGGACTTCCAGTTTGCTTGATTGAAGGTCGTGAGGTGTCAGATGGTGTGGGACAGGATTATTCTGATTTGGCGGATGAGATTCTCGAGCATAATGTTTGTTCAGCAAGTTCGGGGACAGGCAGCTCTACTATGGCAAGTGCATCATAGATTCTTTATCTGATACTTTGGTTTATAGTTTAATTTATTTAATTACAGCGTGGAAAATTCGGACAAAAATGGTTTAAGTTTCATAGAAGAGCTTTCGGCTCGATGGGACACTGTGGCTTTCCGTGCACAAGCTTCACCGTTCGAAGATTTAAGTATTTCGTGCTTGGCAAAAAACACGGGTACTCGCCGGTGGTCTCGACCCGGCGCTAGTGTCAAAGGAGATGTTGTTGCTCGTTACGTTTATTTTAGCTTTGAGGAGTTGTTAGAGGTGGAGCATCTTGATCTAAAATCGGCCACTTTGCTGTTGGAGATTTGTGAAGCAACTTTTCTGTTTGAAGAGGAGTATGATGACCTAGGTTCATTTGAAGAGATCGATAACCAAGCGCATGTGCAGCGAATGCGTTTTGTCGAGGAGTTCGGTCTGTATCAGGATTACCCAGTACATTTGGCTAATCTAGATGAAAGTCTATGTGAGCTCTGTAATGCTGAAGAGATCAATACTTTTGTTGATTTGATGGGCTTCTTGGATCGTCTCTCTGATAAAGCATGGATCGGTGGATCCTATAAGAATCTTCAAAACGTTTTTGCGCATGGCGACGAGAATGGACTGACCAAGTATTTCCCTTACCGGATGGGTCATCGGGGATTTCATTTTCCAGAAGCATCAGCTTTCTGTTTAAATCGTTTGAACCGGCGTGAATTGCAGTTGGTCAGTGAATATTATGAGCGCCGTCGTAAGCGCAAACGTATCTTAGGTAAGCGAATGGAATTACCTGCTGTCGTAGAAGATCAGTTGTTGCCAGAGATATGTGAGTGCCTGCATTACTTTGGGCAGCGGCAGCCGCGTCTCATTATGCGGATGTATGATTCAGCGTATCTTTGTCGTGAATTGATGTTTCTAAATGATCCTCAATCTGAAGGCATATTGCACTGGCTAATACACTTGGCTTTGGGAATATTTAAACCATCAAAGGTATGTGACATTGCCGATGAACTGGAATCGATCTCCCCAGAAATGGATCCTCAATTGTCTAAGGATCTTCGTAAAATGGTCGATTCTGGTGGTACCTAAAGCACTTTTGATTCAGGTCTCGTCACTTGCTAGTTGATAGGGCTGGAGAGTGGTTAGCATACGCTCTGGTACTGACCCTACGATATAGATGCCATTATCTCTGGCTTCTTCTTTACGCACACCGCCTTCTCGGTGTAGACGTGCGACGAGGTCATAGCGATCGTGCGGTATCAGTAAGCGCAGTTGCGAAAAGTCGCTTTCGACGATTGCTTCCATTCGTTCTAGTAGAGCTTGAATGCCTTCGCCAGAATGCGCGCTAACAAAATAGGCATCGGGATATCTAAATGATAGGCTTAGCCGAGTATCTTCATCCCAAAGATCATCGACTTTATTGAACACGGTGATGATGTTTTTTTCGTCGGCACCCAGGCCACGTAGTACCGATAGCGTAGTTTCAGCATGTGCTTCAATCTCAGGGCTGTTGATGTCGAGTACATGGACTAGAAAATTGGAAACTACGGCTTCTTCGAGTGTTGCTTTAAAGGCATCGACTAGCCGGTGTGGGAGGTTCCGCACGAAGCCAACGGTGTCGGTAATTACTAGTGGCTGGCCGCCGGGCAATGGACAGCGCCGTGATGTTGGGTCGAGTGTCGCGAACAGCTTATCTTCTGCGAGGATATCTGAATTTGTCAGTTTATTAAGTAGCGATGATTTGCCTGCATTGGTGTAGCCGACAATGGCGCAAGTAGGGACGGGGACAGTCATGCGCTTTTTACGCTGCACATGCCGATGTTGGATCACACTTTCGAGTTCACGTTTTACGCGTGTGATCTGGGTACGTACCATGCGCTGGTCAAGCTCCAGCTGTGTCTCACCTGCGTCGCGTTGCATCGATCCGCCGCCTCGTTGACGGCTGAGGTGAGTCCAAGCGCTTTTTAGTCGTGGCAAGTTATATTCCAAGCGCGCAAGTTCTACCTGTAAGACCGCTTCTTTGGTCTGCGCGCGTTTGCCGAAAATATCGAGAATGACTTCTTGGCGGTCAATGACTAGAATCTTGTCTTCAGCAGCCTGTTCCCAGTTACGCTGTTGTGCGGGGGTGAGCTCATTATCAAATACGATGACATCACAGTCGTGCGCCTTAGCCTGTTCAATCAACTCTTCAGCTTTTCCAGAGCCCAGTAGAAATTTAGCATGCGGCTTACGGATGGGTAGTTGCACTTCGTGCTGAATGCCGATGCCTAAT
This sequence comes from Puniceicoccaceae bacterium, assembly GCA_017857255.1. Classification (GTDB taxonomy): domain Bacteria; phylum Verrucomicrobiota; class Verrucomicrobiia; order Opitutales; family Coraliomargaritaceae; genus Lentimonas. The sequence continues at coordinate 70,810 of JAFMDL010000001.1, forward strand.
GTAGTTACGAGTTCGCGCAACTCATCGAGTAGGCTACGTGTGGTGGAGTCATCTGCACCAGGGAGGGTGATGCCGATGAGCATGGCCCGTTCGACCATTCTTGGTTTTTCTTTTACGTCGTGCACGAAGGATAGGTTTTATATTGATGAATGCGAGACGCTACTGCCTTTATGCTTGAAAACAAACCTGAATTACAGGCATTTTTTAAGATCGCTCAATTGCCTAAGAATGGTTCAAATTTATGTATGCTTACCGCTGATGATCTATTTAAGTTCCCTGAGTCTTTGCCATTTACAGAGACTTTCTCACTTGAGCTTGCTCCATGGGAGTGGGTGCCCCGGATAGCTGAAGCACTCGAAAGGTTTGCATTTGAGCCGTTTGATCGGGAAATTCCTCCAGGTCTGCATATTGAAGGACAGGTATACATTCATCCATCTGTTAAATTACCACCTTTTGGGTCAATCTCTGGCCCGACTTACATTGGTGAAGGCACTGAGTTGCGCCCGGGCGTGTATATTCGCGGCAACGTAATTGTGGGTGCAAATTGTGTGCTAGGTAACTCCTGTGAGTTTAAAAATTGCCTGCTACTGAACGACGTTCAGGTCCCACATTTTAGTTACGTCGGAGATAGTATTCTAGGCAATAAAGCGCATCTTGGAGCGGGGGTGATTTGTTCGAATCTACGTTTGGATCAGGCTGAGGTACAGGTGCAACTTTCGGATGGCTCACGAATGGGCTCCGGACTGCGTAAGTTGGGTGCACTTGTGGGTGACGCAGCAGAGGTTGGTTGCAACGCAGTTTTGAATCCTGGTTCGATCTTAGGTAAAGGCTCCCTAGTGATGCCGACACTGGCTTATCGCGGCTCGTTAAAAGCCCACTCGATTGCCTACCTAAACGAGAAGGTCATTACTGCGCCGCGGGTCGATTAAGTGAGCTGTACTTACTTAGAGAGCTAGGGCTGCTCTCAGCTCAACTAGACTGTTAAACGCTGCGTCCGCGCCAGCTGTTAGTAATTCTTGCCTACTATGTGCACCTGTGCTGACGCAATAGCAAGGCAGGCCGACATTGTGCGCAGCTTCGATATCAGTGGGTGAATCGCCGATCATACAAGCGCCGTTCACGCTGGCATTAATTTGATCCAGTACATGCTGTGTCAGGGCAGCCTGTGGTTTATGCCAGTCGGTATCTGTGTTGCCGATGCAAATAGGAATGTATTTGGAAAATCCCACATGCTGGCTGACTTTACGCGCCGTATCACCGTGCTTATTGGTAAAAATTACCTGCGGGATGCATGCTCTATGCGCGCTTTCAATCAGTTCATGAGCGCCATCGAGAATGATCAGTCCATCGAACATTATTTCCGGAAAGCGATTACGAAAGCGCTTCGATGCGTCATCGAGATTGGCTGTATCAATAAACAATGCCATAGTCGATGCCATCGTACCGCCTAAACTGCGACGGATGATTTCAGGGTCTGGCGCACCCCCTCCCATGGATTCAATAACATCGATATATGCCCGAATAATGGCGGCGGTCTGATCGATCAGTGTGCCGTCCATGTCCCAGAGGATTGCGCTGGGTCGAGGGAGTAAGGGTGTACTAGGCATTTTTATGTGGTTACAATTGCGGAGGTTAAGTCGAACTGTGCTGCACCAAGTTCATACAGATTTGAGTAGATGCCTGCTGCGCTGGTGGACTCGGCTAATTGGGACTCAGTATGGCTACCAGTGGCGACCAGTAATGATTTAAGTCCACCAGTCTTAGCAGCCTCAAAATCAAAGGGTGAATCACCCACAAGGATTGTTTCCTCAGGTCTCGAATTAAGATGTTCCAGCATATACTCAGTAAATTCTGGTTGTGGCTTGCGATAGGGGGTGTCGCCAGTGCCAACGATGGCATCGAGATATTTCGCTTGGTTGAGATATTCTAGAATGGCTCTGGATTGATTGCCGTTTTTATTGGTGAAAACCGCCAACTGATAGTTCCGCTCTTTAAGTGACTGAAGCATCCATGTTGATCCCGGGAGAGCGATCACATCTTCAAACATGATCGATTCGAAGTGGTCTTGGAAGATTGGCAGCGCAGTTTCTACCAGCCCTTTGCCGAGTAGTTTGGCGAGCGTGATAGGTGCTGAACCACCGACAGTGGCGCGCACAGTCTCATAGTTTGATTCAGGTAGGCCTAGTTGTTGTTGAGTATATACAACGGCGCGATGGATCGTTGTAAAATGATCAATCAGTGTGCCATCGAGGTCGAAGAGTACTGTTTTCATATCAGATTCCTTAATTCAAGCCCTGTGTTTCCACAGATTGTGGGTTATGGATCGTTCGAGGATGGCTGGCAAGGGTAGGTACGTTGTAAGTAGAAATTTAATGATGAGCATGGGTTGCAGTAAGGGGTTTGCCGCGCAGAGCTGAATGGGTTGAATGACAAATTAGAAGTAGCCCCAGTACAGCCTCTAAAAAAGATAGAATTTCTTTCAAAGCACTATTGACAAGAGTGCAAACAGGAAGAGCATATCGGCTCTTCATTAGGGGTGTGCGACACGCATATTTCTCCAGATGGTGGCTATAGCTCAGTTGGTTAGAGCATCGGCTTGTGGTGCCGAGGGTCGCGGGTTCGAATCCCGTTAGCCACCCCATTTTACGCAGTAAAATTGCGTGGCGGGATTTGAACC
>JAFMDL010000025.1 GCA_017857255.1 Puniceicoccaceae bacterium
ACATTGCTGCGCTCGATGCGAGCTCTGGATCTGCTGGCCCTGCTGGCCCTGCTGGACCTGCTGGACCTGCTGGACCTGCTGGACCTGCTGGTGCGGATGGTGCGGATGGACTGGACTCCAGTGCCATTCAAAACCTTCGCTCCAGTGCTCACATTGAACGCTCATCAACTGATCCAAGCTTTAATGTAAACTACAGCATTGAATCCTCTTCCGATCTAGAGAACTGGACTCCAGAAGTAAGTGACTCAGTATCTGTAGACCCAACGAGTTCTGATAAAATGTTCCTGCGTCTTAGCACGAACTAAGTGGACTTAGTTTTTAACAAAAGCCCCGCTGCAGCATTTCTGTAGCGGGGCTTTTTTGTGTTCTCGCAAATAAGGCCACCGTAATCTAATCGGTAGTATGAATTAACTATGCGCCACTAATTACGCACACAAGTCGTTCATTTCATCTGAGCTCAGCCCCATTTGTTTGAGGCAAAAGTCTAAGAGGTCTGCCTGCAGGGGCGCTTTGATCCATTGGAAGCGCCTCAAAACCGGCTGCTTTGAAGAAATTAGAGCGGGTGGGGCCTGGGCAGACCGTGAGTGTGCGCACTTTAATGCCGCGAAGGTCTTCGTTGAGCGCGAGTGACCAGTTCCGAACAATGGCCTTTGTCGCGCCATAAGTGGCTAAAAAAAGGTGTCGGCTGAAAGGCTGCCGTGGCTGCGATCGTCACGATCGTGCCGCCTCTGGGCAGGATAACGGGTAGTAGTCGCGAGCTTAAATCGACCACAGCCATTACATTTAAGTCTATCATTGATAGTTTTTTACGTATTTCTAGGTCAGGAAATCGACTGTAGTCACCAAACCCGCTGTTGTTGACGAGCAAGACCTCTCCCGCAGGTGCGGACTCGATTTTAGCCTTCAGTGCCTCAGAGGCTTCGGTAAGTGCCTGTACGTTTCCTTACACAAAAAAAGCCCCGGCGTGTGAACGCAGAGGCTTTTGAAAATACTGTGGAACGTCGCCAGTCTACAGCCTGCAGATCTTGAAGATGTGTGCAGGGCGTTGGTGCGGATTAATCTTCACGAAATTGCGCGAGCCTTGCCAGGTATATTCTGTTTCGTAAGGATTGTAGAGATCACGTACGGTGAAACTGTCGTGTTCGCCGAGCCCCATATGATTTAGTGGTAAGTGAATGAATCCGCTCTGAGTCTGCTCCCAATTCATGTTGACCACAATCAAAATTTGGTCCGAGCGGTCCCAGTTTTGCTTTAGGTAACAAAGCAGATTTGGGTTATCGGAATCAGCAAAGAATAGATTGAAGGTACGCTGCAAAGCGGGGTGATGGTTGCGGATGCCATTGATGCGGGCAATCTCGTCTTTGAGATGACCTTGTTTATCCCAATCCCACTGCTTGAGCTCGTATTTCTCGCTGTTATTATTCTCTTCTTTGCCAGGGAAGGGCTCGAAGTCCATCAACTCATAGGCGGGGCCGTAGATGCCCATATTGGAGGACAGGGTCGCAGCGAGGACATAGCGCCCGAGATAGGCAGCGCGGCTGTTGACCTGAAGATCTGCATGGAGAATGTCAGGAGTATTGGGCCAGAAGTTGGGCCAGAAATAGTCTTTGGTCTCAGACTGAGTGAGTTCGGTGAGGTATTCACGCATCTCAGAGGGCGAGTTACGCCAAGTGAAATAGGTGTAACCATGCGTGAAGCCGGCTTTGGCTAAGTTGTATTTACGCTTCGGGCGAGTAAAGGCTTCGGCAAGGAAGATCACTTCTGGGTGTGTGACCTTGATCTCCAGGATACACCAATTCCAAAATGCGAAGGACTTGGTGTGCGGGTTGTCGACGCGGAAGACTTTAACGCCCGCGTTGATCCAGTATTCGAAAACGGATTTCAGCTCTAGCCATAGGTTTTGCCAATCCTCGGTCTCGAAGTGGATTGGCAGAATGTCTTGATACTTCTTGGGCGGGTTCTCTGCGTATTGACAGGTACCGTCGGGGCGCCACTTAAACCATTGCGGGTGCTCTTTGACCCAGGGGTGGTCGGGCGAGCATTGGAATGCGATGTCTAGTGCGACTTCGATTTCGTGCTTTGCCGCTGCACCGATGAAGGATTTGAAATCGGCAAGTGTGCCGAGTTCGGGTAGGATGTCTTTATGGCCACCGGTGTCTGCGCCGACGGCCCAAGGGCTGCCGACGTCGGTTTCGGATGGGGTGAGGGTGTTATTTTTACCCTTTCGAAACGCATGACCGACCGGGTGGATCGGTGGAAAGTACACGATATTGAAGCCCATGCGCCCAATCTCTGAAAGGCGGCTCTTGGCATCTTCGAAGGTGCCGTGGGTCTGGGTGTCAGGGCCACAAGAGCGCGGAAAGAACTCATACCAAGTGCTGAAGGCTGCGAGCTCACGCTCAACCATCAGCAGGTGAGTCGGTGTTTGGCTATTGAGCTTAAGATCCAAGCAGTCTGCGACGAGTTCGCTTAATTCTTTGTTGTGTGCGGCATCAATACGCTCATGTAATTTGCACTTTGAGTTTTTGAGTGTGTTACCGAAATTTTCGAGGCGTGCTTTTGAGTCGCCCTTGGCGCGCTGCGCAGCTTCGAGTACAATCTCGCCGCCGATCGCTAGCTCAACATCGGCGGGTTGGCCGTCTTCCAGCTTACGGGCAAAGCTGTGGCACCATGACCCGAAATGGTCGACGGCAGACATTACGCAATATTCATAGAGTCCGATTTGTGATGGTTGTAGGCTGTAGATCCACTCGTCGTTGCCTGCATCTTGCATCGCATGCTTGATCCATTTTTTCTCACCTTTAAGGCGATGGCAGAAGTCGATGGTGATGAGATCGTGACTATCGGTGAAGGCATGCACGCGAAACTCTTGCGTATCACCGAGGACTCGCTTAAGCGGGTAGCGTTCCGCTTCCAAGGCGGGTGAGAGCGAGTCGACTATGACGCGGTTGCGACCGTTGAATTTTTCAAGCGAATTCATAGGATTCGGTTTGGGTCAGTTAACATTTCAGAGTGACTTCTGTTCAATCAAAGTTTGATAGAGAGCTTGAGTCTGCTTGGCGATGGAGGCCCAGCTAAAGTGCTCAATGGCGCGTCGACGACCAGCTTTACCGAACGCCTCGCGGCGCTCAGGATTTTCCATTAAGCGATTCACTTGATGGGCTAAATCCTTAGCAAAGGCTTCGGGGTTGAGTGGCGAGAATGGGCTCTCGTGGCTTTGCGCGAGCGGTACGAGGTAGCCAGTTTCATCGTGTACAACGACTTCAGGGATACCGCCCACTGCAGAACCTACGACTGCAGTTTCGCAGGCCATCGCCTCTAAGTTAATGATACCGAATGGCTCATAAACGGAGGGGCAGCAAAAGACGTCCGCACCCGAGTAGAGCTTGATCACCGTGGGCTTGTCGACCATTTCGTCGATCCAGAAGATGCCCTCGCGCTCTTGCTTGGCAGCTTCGACGGCGACGCGCATTTCCTCGGCAATCTCAGGTGTGTCTGGTGCACCTGCACAAAGCACGATTTGATAGCCAGGGTGCATGTGCTTGATTGCTTCGACGAGATGGATGATGCCTTTTTGGCGAGTGATACGGCCGACGAAAAGTACGTAGGGTTCCTCTTTATCGATGCCGAAGCGGTCAAGTGCTTCAGTGGCGTCTTGCTTGTAATATTCGTCAGGATCGATGCCGTTGTAAATAATGTGGAGCTTCGATGGGTCGACGTTGAAGTGTTGCATGACGTCTGATTTAGTTCCTTCGGAGACGCATACTACCGCATCAGCCATTTCGATCGCGGTTTTTTCGATCCAACTGCTGCAGTCATAGCCGCCACCGAGTTGCTCGCGCTTCCAGGGTCGGAGGGGTTCGAGTGAATGCGCAGTCAAGACCAGCGGTATACCGTAATTGAGCTTGCAGAGAATACCAGCCATGTGGGTATACCAAGTGTGGCAATGAACGATATCGGCATCGGTCCCCGCGGTGTTAAAATCGAGCCCTTGCTGGAGACAGGCGAACACGCTTTGCAATTTCTCTGGGCAGGTGTAGCCGCTCTTATCAACTTGGTAGCCTTTGGCGGTTAGCCTTGGTCCTGTGACGTCTTGATCGCCGAAGCAGCGCACATCGACCTCTACTAACTTGGCAAGTTCGCGAGTTAGATAGTCAACGTGAACACCTGCGCCACCATAAATATTTGGTGGAAACTCATTCGTAAATACAAGGGACTTCATATGCAGCAGAATGAATGGTCGCTATTGGGGTGTTGGGCAATGCTAATAAATGAGGTAAACTCCTTGTGCCCTTCACGTTCCGGTGGTTTGGCGTAGCGAGACCCTATTTTTTAAGCGGCGAGGTGGCTGATTAAGTGGAGGCTTGGATCCATCCGATGAGTGCAGATTTAGTCCTTTGCGCAGTTTGGCTGAGCACCATTATCACGGATTTAGTTTGGATCATTACTAGTTCTCACTGTCGCCAATGCCTAAGTTGTGGCGCACTTCAGGGAACTCGTTGAGCTCGGCCAGGAATTCATCGACCGAAAAGTCGGCTACGACAAAATCATCGTACTCGAAAGTCGGTACTTTACTTTGGCCACTGATCGAGATCATCGCTTCCATATCTTTGGTATCGGCATCCACATCCCGTAAATCCAGATCGACGCCTTGGGAGTTGAAAAAGGAGAGAGCTTCGCGGCACCATGGGCAGCCGAGTTTCATATAAAGTATGGGCTTTAATAGACGACTCATCACTAAATATTCAGCGTACCGAGAACAAGCTGCCTGACAACGTAAATATCGCTTTTTAAGAAATTTATATTTACGTTATTGCCTTATAAATGAAAGTGTTATAGTGCCTCAAAAGTTGTGTGCAGATGGTGCCTCCATATTCACAGTCCGACCGGGTAGTTGGGTGCATGAGATAGGTCTGAAAAAAAAGAACATTCGGGAAATCACTTCTTTTCGTTGCAATTCAGAGTCAAAGAAATTTACTGCTGCGCTTTTTCCTATGAAAATATTAGTCGCAGACCGTATCTCTCCCATTGGTGTTGATTTATTCAAAGCTGAAGCAGGTTTTGAAGTAATTGAAGCTTATGGCTCTTCTCCTGAGCAGCTCCTAGAACTCGTCAAGGACGTCGATGCGATTGCTTTGCGTTCCGATACGCGTGTGACTGCTGAGGTGGTCGCTGCTGCGCCGAAACTAAAAGTTGTCGGCCGCGCTGGTGTGGGTGTCGATAATATCGACATTGAAGCTGCTACGGACGGCGGTGTGATCGTCATGAACACGCCGACGGGAAATACGCTGGCGACTGCTGAGCTTACCTTCACGCACATGCTCGCTGGCACACGCCCAATCGTGCAAGCTGCTGCGAGTATGACGGCAGGACGATGGGATCGTAAACTCTACACTGGTTCTGAGCTCAATGGTAAGACGCTCGGTATACTTGGAATGGGGCGTATTGGTGCTGAAGTCGCCAAGCGCGCACAGGCTTTTAACATGAGTGTGCTTGGATATGATCCATATTTAACAGAGTCGCGTGCGAAGACACTGGGCGTGAAGCAGGCGACCCTCGACGAAGTGATTGAGAATGCTGACTATATCACTGTCCACATGCCGCTGACTGCAGACACCAAGCATATGCTCAACGCGGATGCGTTTAGCCGCATGAAAGACGGCGTCCGGGTATATAATTGTGCACGTGGCGGAATCATCGACGAAGGTGCTTTGATTGAAGCGCTCAACTCCGGTAAAGTCGCCGCGGCAGGGTTGGATGTCTATGAAGACGAGCCACCCGCTGAAGACAGCCCATTGCGCCAGATCGAGAATTTGGTACTCACACCACACCTCGGAGCATCCACTCAAGAAGCTCAAGAGAATGTCGGTATCGACGTGGCGAAACAAATGATCGAAGCCCTGAAGGGGGAGATGGTGCGTAATGCATTGAATATGCCATCACTCGATCCTAAGGCACTCGAGCAGCTCGCACCGTACATGACTCTGGGCGAAAAGCTTGGCACATTCTCTCAGCAACTCGCACCGGAAGGCGTTGAGAAGATCACGATCCGCTACTTTGGTAAGATTACTGAGCTGGATACATTGCCACTGACTTACGCGATTCAGCGCGGCTATTTGCGCGAGATCTCTGAAAATGTGAATGATGTGAATGCGCCGAAGAAGATCGCCCGACTCGGTATCGAGACGGAGCAGATTAAGAGCTCCGCGCACGCTGAATTTACTGAGTTAGTTGAAGTCGAAGTCACCTGCAAAGGTGGCAAGACACGCACAATTGGCGGCACGTTGGTTGGTAAGAACCAGACTCCTCGCATTGTCACAATTGACGGGCACGGGGTAGAAGTAAATACGGACGCGACGCTCCTTGTTCTAAAAAACAAGGATGTGCCAGGCATCGTTGGTTTTATTGGCGTCACACTCGGTGAAGATAAGGTGAATATCGCCAACATGTCATTGAGTCGCGGCCAAGATGCTGACTTCGCAGTCAGTGTGTTCGAGCTCGACAGTGTGCCCTCTGAGGCGGCGGCTAAGAAGATCACCGAAAATGATGCGATCGAGAAGTACCGTGTGATCCGTCTTTAGCGGGTGTTGTTTGTTGCTTGTTGTTAGGGATATAACTGCGGCAGCCAACAACTCGCAACCAACAACAAAGATCCCTCCTCATGACTAGTATCAACATTACGATCGTATCACTCGTGGGCTATTTGCTAGGCGCGATCAGCTTTGCGGTGATCGTCGCGCGCAGCCAAGGCGTTAACATCCTTACGTATGGCAGCGGCAACCCGGGGGCAACCAATGTGACTCGTGCGCTGGGTTCGAAATTTGGTAACATTGTATTTGCCTTGGATGCGCTTAAGGGAGGTATCGCTGCAGGTTGGCCGATCGTAGTATTTGGTGGCGAATTAGGGCTCAAGCTTGGTATCATCGGTTTGATCGCTTCGATTTTTGGCCATAGCTTCTCAGTATTTCTAAAATTTAAAGGGGGCAAAGGAGTGGCAACCACTATGGGTGGCTTGGTGGTGATCATGCCTTCGGTGTTATTGATCGGAGTCGCGGTTTGGGTGGTGATTTTTTATAGCACACGTTTGGTCGCAATCGCTTCAATGTTGTTTGCTGTTAGTCTCGCTGTGAGTGCGTATGTGTTGTACGGAGTTGGAGATCCACGGTTTACTCTAGGTAGTGTCTTAGCGGTATTGATAGTGGTACGCCACCGCTCCAACATTGCACGTATGCTACAAGGTAAAGAAAATAGTTTTAAGAAATAAATGATGCGATTACGTTGGTGCATGGTACTCTTAATGTGGGTGAGTAGTTGCGGGGTGGTGGGATGTTCTGATGCGCCTTCGCAAGGCAACATGACTGCGGACCCTCCCCATGATGCTGTGCCGGAGCCAGTTCCGATGACCAAGGGAGTGTTGCGCTATGATGGATTACCACCAAGCAGTGTAGAGATTGTAGAGGTGTTAATCGTTGAGAAACTGAGCGCTACAGCTCGTGAGCGTATTGAACGTCAGCGGGTGTTGTTCGAATACGAGATTACAAATCGTACCGAACCACCCGCTCAGATATCTGCGCTAGCAGGCGTATCTGCAGCCGACAGCATTCAACTGTTGGCGAGCTTAGAGAAGTTGTCAGGAGTATTTCCAGCGGTGCTGGTGAATGACATTGATATGGGCAACAATCGCTTGCAGAAATACCAAAGTGATCGTGGACGATTCAACGAGTATCAGTATTTGTTTGGCGCAATAAAGTTAGATAATTTAGAGCGAGGGCTTAGTTTTATCGCAGATAAGATTGAGTTGGATAATCAGGCACTAGTGCAGCAGGCAAACCAGTTACAATCTGACAACGAGCGTTATCAAGAAGTGCGAGTGACCTTGGACTGGCTTCAGTCACTGCAGGCCCATTATTATGCATATGCGGAATTAGCTAGGCATTATTTTGATGCAAAGAATCGCTATATTGAGGAGAAGGTTGTTGCAGAATCCAGAGCTGCCGAGCCTACAGATTGGAATGCTTATGCAGTCGCGTATGCGAATTTGTTGGTGATGGACACTGCCGAATTTTTGCTGGGCGCAGCATTTGCGGCAGAAGATGGCTCATTCGAGGTGGAAGGGCATGGCATCGTTGTTGTGCGTGCGGAACTAGCTGGTACTTCGGCATACTTTATCCCTGGTTCTAAAAAAGAGAAGCGTGTCAGGATTGAAAATCTGCAGCAGTTCTAGCTTTGGCTGGCTATCGCAGTCGGTAAGAATGTCTGTTTCACCCTTGAAACTTATCAGAGCTCATATTGTCTGTGGCATTTCGGGTGTCCTATTTCATCTATTCACCCATCCACGGACGCGCTCGCGCAACTTTAATTTTTACTCTTACTTTCACACTTTATATGTCACAAAAGCGCATCATTCGTATCGGTCTACTTGGTTTCGGCGTCGTTGGCCAGGGCGTCTGGAAAAATATCGAAAACAATCGCCAGGCCTTGGAGTTTCGACTCGGTGCTCAGCTTGATATCACCGAAGTGGTCGTTAAAAATCTCTCGACCAAGCGCGAGGTCGTAGTCCCCGCTGAGTCCTACTCAGACAATCCGTCACGCGTGGTCGACAATCCCGAGATTGATATCGTTTGCGAATTAATGGGGGGCACGGATGAGGCGCTCGAGTGGACGCGTCGCGCGTTGCAACAGGGCAAGATCGTAGTCACTGCGAACAAGGCATTGATCTGCGAGCACGGAGAAGAATTATTCAAAATTGCGAATGAAAATGGTGGGCATTATTTCTATGAAGCCTCTGTCGCTGGAGGAATTCCGATCATTAAAACCATCCGAGAAGCCTTGGTCGCCAATCGATTTAAGCTGATTTTTGGGATTCTTAATGGCACCTCGAATTACATACTCACGCGTATGGAACGTGAAGGCCTGAGCTTTGAAGAAACATTAGGTGACGCACGACGTTTGGGCTATGTGGAGGCAGATGAGGCACTCGACCTCGATGGTATCGATGCCGCACATAAGGCGGTGATTCTCGCTTATCTCGCGCATGGTAAGTGGGTAAAATTGGATGAAATCATTTGTGAAGGAATACGCGATATTTCTGGGACAGATATCGAGATCGCGGGTCAGTTGGGTTACAAGATCAAGCTTTTGGCGGTGATTGCTCGCGATTTTGAAGCCAACAAATTGTCTGTGCGGTTGCATCCAGCATTGATTGCAAAGACAGAAGTGATTGCGGGAGTCGATGAGGTGTATAATGGTGTGAGTGTAACCGGCGATGTGGTCGGTACGACCGTACTCATCGGCCGAGGCGCAGGACAGGACGCGACGTCCAGTTCGGTGATCAGCGATATTGCGGATGCGGTCTTCATGCTGCAAGGCGCACCGAAGCCGGTGATCTCTGAAGAGGATGAGCAGGTGTATCGCCAACTCGCAGATGGGCTCGAGCTTGCCGCTCCCGATGATCTCTCCGGCTGCTATTACTTTCGTATTCACGTGAAAGATGAAGAAGGCGTGCTCGCCAAGATTTCTAATACTTTGGCTGCGCATCACATTAGTTTTGCTACAGTGAATCAGAAGGAGCTGGCAGATGGCACGGCATTGCTAATGTTAACGACCCATCAGAGCAATGAAAAGGCAGTCGCTGAGGCAAAGGCGGCATTGAGTGCGGAGTCTGTCGTCGTTGATAAACCAGTGAGTTTCCGAATCTTTGATCCAAGTTAGAGTGTATCATTTCCAAAAGGCCAACGAGTGCTTTAGGTGGATAATTGCTCACAGTTGATCCCGATTCAACTGCTCTGATGAATGGTGTGGTAGATCCAATTAAAGTCATTGGGCCTATGTCGCAGTATTTGGCCTGCGACTGGGCATGGGTGCTGGTCGGCATTACTAAAGTCTGTTCTTGAAACTTGCGCCGCCTTGTATTCGCTATTCCACCTGCATGCTTTTTCAGGGTGGCTAAGCGGCGTGACTTGTCGCCAATTCATTCCTCGGAACAGCTTTTATATTTTTTAGCACTTTTACACAATGGCACTCATCGTTCAAAAATACGGCGGCACATCAGTCGGCGACGTCGATCGCATCAAGAATGTAGCACGTCGAGTGAAAGAGACTTGTGACGCAGGAAATCAAGTGATCGTGGTGGTCTCTGCTCGCTCAGGGGTGACTAATGATTTGATTGCGCGCGCTAAGGCACTGAACCCAATCCCTGATGATCGTGAGATGGATATGTTGCTCACAGTTGGAGAACAGGAGACGATTGCTTTGACTGCAATGGCCTTGCACTCGCTCGGAGTGCCCGCGGTATCGCGCACAGGTGCGCAAGCAGGAATTTTAACCGACCCGGTGCACACGCGTGCCCGTATTACTAGTATTTCAGGTGGCGATATTCAGGCTCAGTTGGATGCGGGAAAAGTAGTAATTCTCGCCGGGTTTCAAGGGCATTCAGCAGAAGGGCAGATTACCACCCTAGGGCGGGGTGGTTCAGATCTCAGTGCAATCGCGATTGCAGCAGCCATGAAGGCCGACCTTTGCCAAATTTGTACTGATGTCGATGGCGTGTACACGGCCGATCCGCGCATCGTGCCTAATGCCACTAAGTTGGATGAGATCTCCTACGAAGAGATGCTCGAACTTGCTAGTAGTGGCTCAAAGGTGATGCAAAATCGTGCAGTCGAGTTTGCGCAAAAATTTAATGTCATATTTGAAGTCCGCTCCAGTTTTAATAACAACCCAGGAACTATTGTGAAAGAAGAAGCAGCCTCTATGGAAGACGTCGTCGTGAGCGGCGTTGCACTGGATAAGAATCAAGCAAAGATTGTTGCAAGTGATTTACCAGACCGACCTGGGACAGCAGCAAAGCTGTTTAAGGCGTTGGCTGATGCTAACATCAGCGTCGATATGATCGTGCAAAATATCGGCCGTGATGGTAAGGCAAATATGACGTTTACCGTCCCGCGTGAGGATATCTATCGCGCGGAGAAAGTGGTGACCTCTTCTTTTCCAGATGAAGCGAGTGGTAAGCTATTTGAGGCCAATGATATTGCTAAAGTGTCAGTGGTGGGGGTTGGTATGCGCTCGCATTCAGGGGTGGCGGCAAAGTTGTTTGATGCATTGGCTGCAGCGAGTGTGAACATTCAGCTAGTGAGTACTTCCGAGATTAAGATTTCTGTCGGCATCGATTCTAAAGATGCTGAAGAGGCGACGCGCGTAGTGCACGCTGCCTTTGGACTGGGGCAGTAATCTGCTCTAATTCCGCTCGGGCGACTCATCTCGAGAAAGGATTCACTCGCTAGGTGTGCGGGCCATGGTTTGTAGAGATGGTGTTGGCAATCGGGCGGTTGTCACTGCCACCAGCGATGACTGGCGTCCGAGTAGAGAGTTCGTGGTGGATGTTCTGGTGGGGGCTTTACCCAATATCGTCTTTGCTTTCACACCTTAGAGGCTTAGTTTTTCGCTGGATTTAGCCAGTGGCGGATCAGTTATTTTGCTCACTACAGTGAGCTACCTGTTGGTGAATGTAATTTCGTGTCTGCGAAGGGGGCGGAAAGCCCGTAAATGAGGGCTTTCGTGCAAGCGTCGATTTTTTTGAAATTAGTGTTGACGGGCATAGTGGCGGGGAGCATTTTCGCGGACTTTCATTTTTCCACGCTCTCTGTGTGGCTAATGGAATAGCTCTTTTCACAGTCTTTGCTAATGCGCCCTTGTAGCTCAGTGGTAGAGCGCATCCTTGGTAAGGATGAGGTCGGCGGTTCAATCCCGCTCGAGGGCTCCAGTATAAACATCAATAACAATCTCTTAACACTAAATAACATCAATCATGGCTAAGGAAACATTCGAAAGAACTAAACCACACGTCAACGTCGGCACAATTGGCCACATTGACCACGGTAAAACAACTACAACGACTGCTATTCTTAAGGTTCAAGCAGACAAGGGCCTTGCTCAGTTCAAGTCTTATGCTGATATCGCTAAGGGCGGCACTGTTCGTGACGCGACTAAGACAGTGACGATTGCTGTTGCTCACGTCGAATACGAAACTGAAGGACGTCACTATGCACACGTTGACTGCCCAGGTCACGCTGACTTCGTTAAGAACATGATTACAGGTGCCGCACAAATGGACGGCGCGATCCTTGTTGTCTCTGCTTCTGATGGCCCGATGCCACAGACTCGCGAGCACATCCTGTTGGCTAAGCAAGTTGGTGTTCCTACCATCGTTGTTTGGTTGAACAAGGTTGACCTTCTTGATGACGAAGAGCTTCTTGAGCTCGTCGAAATGGAAGTTCGTGACCTTCTTTCTAAATACGACTACCCTGGTGATGACATCACTATCGTTCGTGGTTCTGCGACTGCAGCCCTCGAAGGTAAGCCAGGTGGTGCAGAAGCTGTTACAGCACTTATGGATGCAATTGATACAGATATTGCTGAGCCTGCTCGTGAAATCGACAAGCCACTCCTTATGTCTGTTGAAGACGTGTTCTCGATCACAGGTCGTGGAACAGTTGCAACCGGTCGTATCGAGCGTGGTGTTGTTAAGGTCGGCGAAGAAATCGAAATCGTCGGTCTTGGTGACACACAAAAGACAACTGTTACAGGTGTTGAAATGTTCCGTAAGCAGCTCGATCAAGGTATGGCTGGTGACAATGTTGGTATCCTTCTCCGTGGTATTGATAAGGAAGCAATCGAGCGTGGTCACGTGATCGCTGCTCCAGGCACAATCACTCCACACACTGATGCGAAGGCTGAGCTTTATGTCCTTTCCAAGGATGAGGGTGGTCGTCACACACCATTCTTCGACGGCTACCGTCCACAGTTCTTCTTCGGAACAGCTGACGTGACAGGTATCATCAAGTGCCCAGAGGGTGTTGAGATGGTTATGCCTGGTGATAATCTTACAGTTGATATCCAGCTCGGCAAGAAGATCGCTATGGAGCCAGGTCAGCGTTTCGCGATTCGCGAAGGTGGCCGCACCATTGGTGCCGGTCGCATCACTGAGGTGACTAAGTAACCTAAGATAGATCGATTCCAGTTTCTGCCGAGGGCTCCAATAGGGCCCTCGGCTTTGCTGTCTAAATCAGAACTTCAAGTCCAAAAATACACAGGAGAGTAGTTCAATTGGTAGAGCAACGGTCTCCAAAACCGTAAGTTGGGGGTTCGAGTCCCTCCTCTCCTGCCACTTTGTTACACAAATGAAAAATCCATTCACAAGCATCCGTCTTTTCTACAAAGAGACGATGACCGAGCTCAAAAAGGCTTCATGGCCAAGCAAGACTGAACTGCGCGACTCGACGATCGTTGTCCTGCTCGCAACTGCAATTCTTGGCTCCTTTATCGCACTCACCGACTTTTCGCTTATGAATGGTGTGGAGCTTCTAACCTCTTGGGTACAGTAGCACTTCGCCAAACTTTTGCCGATTTCCGGCACTTTTAATTTTTTTAAGATCCAGACGTAAATATGTCTAATTCATTCTCAGGTCCCAATTGGTTCGCCATTCAAACTCTTTCTAATCAAGAGGGTAAGGCGAAGAAGTACCTCGATAAGTTTATAGCTGTCGAGGAGATGGAGGACTACGTCTTTGAGGTTTTGATGCCTACCGAGACCGTAACGGAAGTAAAGAGTGGTAAAAAGAAGACTATTACGCGTAAATTTTATCCAGGGTATATTTTCGTTAACATGCGCCTGTATGATGATGACGGCAACCTGTTGCAAAAACCGTGGTACTTCGTCCGTGAAGCGCATGGTGTTATCAATTTTGTTGGTAATGATCGCCCAAATCCGCTCAAGAAGAGTGAGATTGATCGCATTATCAACCAAGTCCAAGAAGCCGAAGGCAAAGAGAAGCCTAAGATTGAATACGAGATCGGTGAAATGGTTAAGGTCAACGATGGTCCATTCATGAACCTAGTTGGTAAAATCGAGGAAATCGACCCTGATAAGGGTAAGCTCAAGGTTTC
The DNA here is from genome assembly GCA_017857255.1 of Puniceicoccaceae bacterium. Lineage (GTDB taxonomy): Bacteria > Verrucomicrobiota > Verrucomicrobiia > Opitutales > Coraliomargaritaceae > Lentimonas. The sequence goes on from JAFMDL010000025.1 coordinate 13,945, forward strand.
CGTATCTATTTTCGGGCGATTCACGCCTGTTGAACTTGAATACTGGCAAGTCCAGAGAACAGAAGAAAGCTAAATACAGCCATGTCTAAAAAAGTAATAGGACAAATTCGCTTACAACTGCCTGCAGGTGCAGCTAATCCAGCCCCTCCGGTTGGCCCAGCTCTCGGTGCACAGGGTGTAAACATCATGGGCTTCTGTAAGGAGTACAATGCTAAGACCAAAGACCAGGCGGGTATGATCCTCCCTGTCGTCATTACAGTCTATGCAGACCGCTCTTTCAGTTTCATCCTAAAATCACCACCTGCGGCTGTACTGCTGAAGAAGGCCGCTGGCATTGCAAAAGGCTCTGGTGTACCAAACCGTGACAAAGTCGGTAAGGTCACTCGCAAGCAGATCCTCGAGATTGTTGAGATCAAGAAAAATGACCTCAATGCGATGGATGAGGAAGCAGCTATCAAGATCATCGCGGGTACAGCTCGCTCGATGGGCCTCGAAGTCGAAGGCTAATCATTTTTTAACCAATAACTATTAATAACTATGGCCACCCAGCAAATTAAGGGAAGCAAGCGCTATCGCCAATCAGCCGAAATGGTTGATTTGGAAAAGACCTACTCGGTCGATGAAGCGTCTGCGTTACTAAACAAACTACCGAAGGCGAAGTTCGACGAAACTGTCGAGCTCTACGCCCATCTCACTGTCGATCCTCGTAAGAGTGACCAGATGGTGCGCGGCACACTTCAGCTTCCACACGGAAGCGGTAAGACTGTGCGCGTTATCGTGTTCACTGAAAATCCAGACGAGGCGCTTGCCGCAGGCGCAGAAGAAGCCGGTTTGGAAGATCTCATTGAAAAAGTGACTGGTGGATGGACTGACTTCGATGTCGCAATCTCCACCACTAGCGCCATGAAGAGCGTCCGTAAAGTAGCCCGTGTGCTAGGACCTCGTGGCCTCATGCCTAATCCAAAGTCAGGCACCGTGACTGACGATATCGCAGAAGGCATCAAGCTCGTGAAAGCGGGTCGTGTCGAGTTCAAGATGGATAAGACTGCAAATGTCGCAATTGTTGTCGGCAAGCGCTCGTTCACTCCTGAGCAAGTTAAAGAAAATGCTGAGGCTGCGATTGCAGCGCTCACAGACGCACGCCCTCAAAGCGCAACTGGTAAGTTCATCAAGACGATCGCACTCAGCTCTACAATGAGCCCTGGCATCGCTGTTGACGCTGCACCTTATAACAAAATCTAAGGAGACAGACATCACATGAGACCCGAAAAAGAATATCTCGTTGAAGAGGTGAACACACACCTCGACAAGTCCGATTACGTTTACCTCGCTAATTACGAGCGTATCACAGTGGAAGAAATTGCTGAGCTTCGTGCATCACTCTCAGAGCACGATGCTGAGTTCCACGTTATCAAAAACAGCATCTTCGGTGTCGCAGCCGCTTCCAAGGAACTCCCTGACCTCAGCGAGCACCTCACTGGCCAAACTGCGATCATCGTGGGTGGTAACAACCCATCCGGTGTCGCAAAAGCGGTCGGTGAGTTCTTCAAGAAGAAGGAGAAGGTCGATATGAAGGCCGGTATCCTTAACGAGAAGGCACTTACCAAAGAAGAGATCGCTGTTCTTGCGAAACTTCCAGGCCTCGAGTCGCTTCGTGCGCAGCTCCTCGGACTTCTTACACAACCTGCGACTGGCTTCGTTCGTATCGTCAACGCAGTTCCTCAAAGTTTCGTCAATGTTCTGCAGGCAAAGGCCCGCGCAGAAAACGGCTAATAATCTAAAATCATTCAACAAATTTTGGTTGCCGATCTCATCGGTCGGGGACCAACAACAACCCAAATAATCCGGTTAGGAGGAATTCCCCTCTTAAATGTCCCTACAGTTGGGGCGCTAACCAATTGAAAGGTAAAACATCATGGCAGATATCACTAAAGAACAAGTAGTAGAATGGCTCTCCGCACAAACAGTGCTTGAAGTAGCTGATCTCGTTAAAGAACTCGAAGACAAGTGGGGCGTTAGCGCTGCTGCTCCTGTAGCTGTTGCTGCTGCTGGCCCTGCTGGGGGTGGCGATGCTCCTGCAGAAGAAAAAGACGAGTTTGACGTCATCTTCGTAGCTCCTGGCGATAACAAGATCGCTTCCATTAAGGAAGTTCGTGCGATCACAGGCCTCGGTCTGAAGGAAGCTAAGGACCTCGTAGAAGGTGCACCTAAGCCAGTCAAGGAAGGTGCTACTAAGGACGAAGCTGAAGAGATCAAGAAGAAGCTCGAAGCTGCTGGAGCCAAAGTTGAATTGAAGTAACGGATACCATCCTCGCTTATATTCAATAGCCCACAATTTTCACAGTTAGGTAAGCTCACCCAAATCAGGTGAGCCTTACCTAACTGTTTTTGTCTTTTAGCCGATCTCGTATCGGCACACGTTCGTCACCACACTCTTTTTAACCGTCATCGGACATCCGCTCTATGTCAAAACGCATTAATTTCGGTCAACTCAAGGAAGTTATCCAGCCACCCAATCTGATTGAAAATCAGATCGATTCCTTTACGGAATTCCTCCAAATGGAACTGGCCCCCACTCAACGTAAACAAGTGGGTCTCGAAGCCGTATTTTCCGAGGTCTTCCCCATTGAGAGTTATGACAGTCGCTGCCATCTCGAATATGTCAGCTACAACGTAACGCCACCACGCGAAACTGAAATCGAAGCGATTCGCGAAGGCGTCACGTATTCGGTATCGCTGTACGTCAAACTTCGCCTGCGCGAAGAAGACCACATCAAAGACGAAGAGATCTACATGGGTGAACTGCCGATGATCTCTGAGCGTGGTTCTTTTATCATTAACGGTGCTGAGCGCGTTATCGTTAGCCAACTTCACCGTTCGCCTGGTATCGCTTTCGAAGAGAGCGTACACACCAGCGGTAAGGTGTTGCATGCATTCCGCATTATTCCTGACCGTGGCACTTGGCTAGAAGTGCAGTTCGACCAAAACGATCTGCTCTATGTCTACCTTGATCGCCGTCGCCGTCGCCGTAAGTTCCTACTCACGACATTATTACGTGCGATGGGCTACAGTTCGGATGCGGAGATTCTTAATCTTTTCTACGAGTTGGATGAAATTACAGTCGCAGACGCATTGAAGCGCGACTCGGTCTCCAATCTTGTACTGACCGAAGATATCGTAGATGCCGACAAGGGTGTTGTCTTAGCTCGTGCCTTTGAGCCGCTCACTAAGACGATCGTCCGTTCCTTCGAAAAGGCTGGTCTGAAGAAGGTCGTCACGATCGACACTACAGTCGACGATGGTGCGATCATTCGCTGCCTCAAAAAAGACCCGACTCAAAATGAGGAAGAAGCGCTCAAGGATATCTACAAACGCCTTCGCCCTGGTGAGCCGCCCACAACTGCAAATGCCAAGGCATTGCTAAAACGCCTCTTCCAAGATCCTCGTCGTTATGACCTCGGTCGTGTGGGCCGTTATAAGCTCAATCAGAAGCTTGCGATGGACACCGATTTGGACTTCCGCGTCATCGGCGCAGAAGACGTGGTCGAAGCGACTAAATATCTCACTCGCCTCAAGCGTGGTGACGGTATGCTCGATGATATTGACCACCTAGGCAGTCGTCGTGTGCGTACAGTTGGTGAGCTCTTAGCGAACCAATGTCGCGTCGGTCTTGCTCGTACAGAGCGCTTGGTCAAAGAGCGCATGACGCTTTATGATCAGAGCGTCGACTCGATTTCCCCGCAGAAGCTGATCAACCCGAAGGCTTTGAGCACTGTGATTCGCGACTTTTTTGCGCGCAGTCAGCTCTCTCAGTTCATGGACCAGATCAATCCGCTTGCTGAGCTGACTCACAAGCGTCGTCTATCTGCTCTCGGACCAGGTGGTTTAAATCGTGAGCGTGCCGGTTTCGAGGTGCGTGACGTTCATCCATCTCACTATGGCCGGATTTGCCCGATTGAAACACCGGAAGGTCCAAACATCGGTCTGATTAACTCGCTCTCACTTTACTCAACCATCAATGAATTCGGTTTCATTGAAACGCCTTACCGTAAGGTAGTGAATGGTCACGTAACGGATGAAGTAGAATATCTAAACGCCGACCAAGAAGAGCCGCACATGATTGCGCAGGCGAATTCTGAGCTCGATGAAAATAGCAACTTCGTTGGTCGTGTGACTTGCCGTAATCGCGATGAGGTGCTCGAAGTTGAAGGCAAAGACGTGAACTACATGGATGTGTCGCCGAAGCAGTTGATTTCTGTTGCTGCGGGTATCATTCCATTCCTTGAGCACGATGATGCGAATCGCGCGCTGATGGGATCGAATATGCAACGTCAAGGTGTGCCGCTGCTACAATCCGAGTCGCCGTTTGTTGGCACTGGTATTGAAAGCCGTGTAGCGATCGACTCCAAGACAGTCGAGATTGCTGACATCGATGGCATCATTGCCACAGTCGATGCCAACCATATCGTACTGACTAAGGATGGCGAAATTCCAAAAATGAAGGAGCTCAAGACAGATGCCAAGAAGGGCGTCTTCGTCTACAACCTTCGTAAGTTCATGCGTTCGAATGCCGGCACATGCTTCAACCAAAAGCCAATCGTTGCTAAGGGCCAACCAGTCAAGCAGGGTGATGTTCTTGCGGATGGAGCGTCCACAGATGATGGCGAGCTTGCAATCGGTCGTAACATTCTCGTGGCGTTCATGCCGTGGAATGGTTACAACTTCGAGGATGCGATCCTGATTTCTGAAAAGATTGTGAAGGAAGATATCTTCACTTCGATCCACGTGGATGAGTTTGAAGTCACTGCGCGTGATACGAAGCTCGGACCAGAGGAAATCACTCGTGATATTCCTAATGTGGGTGAAGAAGCGCTAAAGGATCTGAATCACGACGGTGTGATCCGTGTTGGTGCGGAAGTGAAGCCTGGCGATATTCTCGTTGGTAAGATCACTCCCAAGTCCGAGACTGAGCTCGCTCCTGAAGAAAAGTTGCTGCGTGCAATTTTCGGTGAGAAGGCCGCAGACGTTAAGGATACCTCCTTGGTCGTACCGTCAGGTGTTCGTGGTATCATCATGGACGTGAAGGTGTCTGCCCGTGTGGATGGTGAGCCGGAGCAGCTGTCTGCTTCAGATCGCCGCCGCCAGATCAAGAAGATCAACGAAGAATATCGCTCACAGAGTGACAAACTTCGTGAAGATCTCACTGAGGCACTGTCGAACATCCTGTTGGGTGAAAAGATTCCGCTCGACGTCAAGAATGGTGATACTGATGAAGTGATCATTCCGGCAAATCGAAAGATTACCAAGACCTTGCTTCGCCGCCTCGCTGCTGTTTCCAAGCATATTGAGATCGATCCATCTCCGGTTAAGATCAAGATCATGGAGATCGTCAGTAATTACCAAGGTAAGTTTGACGAACTCGACTATGATCGTGAGCGCAAGATCGAAGGTGTTGAGACTGGTGAAGATGCAGATCAAGGCGTGGTCAAGAGCGTGAAGGTCTACATTGCGAAAAAGCGTAAGATGCAGGTCGGCGACAAGATGGCTGGCCGTCACGGTAATAAGGGTGTGGTCGCTAAGGTTGTTCCTGAAGAAGACATGCCGCACTTGCCAGACGGTACGCCTGTTGAGATTTGCTTGAATCCGCTAGGTGTTCCTTCTCGTATGAACGTCGGTCAGGTCCTTGAGACTCACTTAGGTTGGGCTTGTAAGAAGCTCGGCATTAAGGTGGCGACCCCAGTGTTCGACGGTATCAGCGAAACCCGAGTTCGTGAGTACCTTGAGGAAGCAAATCTACCGAGTACTGGTAAGAGCGTATTGTATGATGGTCAGTCTGGCGAGCCGCTAGCTCAAGAAGTCGTGGTCGGTTACATGTATATGCTGAAGCTTAATCACTTGGTGGCATCCAAAATCCACGCTCGTGCGGTTGGTCCATACTCCCTCATCACTCAGCAGCCGCTTGGTGGTAAGGCACAGTACGGTGGTCAGCGTTTCGGGGAGATGGAAGTTTGGGCCCTTGAAGCTTATGGTGCAGCCTACACACTGCAGGAGCTTCTCACCGTTAAGTCCGATGATGTCGCAGGCCGTACACGCATCTATGAGTCACTGGTTAAGGGTGACAATAGTTTGCAGGCAGGCACACCTCAATCGTTCAACGTTTTGATGAAGGAAATCCAAAGTCTCTGTCTAGATGTTCGTCTTAGTTCGGAAGGCAAGTTCGCTGCCCGTAACATGTTAGACGCATAAGGATATCGTATAAACGCAAATTTCAAAAAAAGGTTTTATTAAATGAGCACTGAAGTAGCACGCGACATCCTTGGCTATGAAGCCACTAAGTCCTTCGATCAGGTCGGCATATCTGTCGCATCCCCAGAAGCCATTCGTGAATGGTCTCGTGGTGAGGTGAAGAACCCTGAAACAATCAATTACCGTACATTCAAGCCGGAGCCAGGTGGTCTTTTCTGCCAGCGTATCTTCGGACCTGTGCGCGATTACGAGTGTGCTTGTGGTAAATACAAGCGTATCAAATATAAAGGTGTAATCTGTGACCGTTGTGGAGTCGAAGTGACCGTGTCTCGCGTTCGTCGCGATCGCATGGGCCATATCGAACTCGCCGTCCCTGTTTCTCACATTTGGTTCTTGAAGAGTATGCCGAGTCGCCTTGGCCTGCTCCTCGACATCACTGCTCGTAACCTTGAGCGCGTCATCTATTACGAAAATTACCTCGTGATTGATCCGGGCAAGACTCCACTCGAAGAGCGTCAGCTCCTTACCGAGCAGGAGTACCTGCAAGCTCAAGATGAGTACGGTGAAGATTCTTTCGTCGCTCGTATGGGTGCTGCTGCGGTGCGCGATGCGCTTTCACGCGTTGAACTTGAGTCTACAGTTGCTGAGCTCCACGAGCAAATGCACGCGACACGCTCTAAGCAGATTAAGAAGAAGCTTTCCAAGCGCTTGAAGACAATTCAAGGCTTCATGGAGTCCGGCACTCGTCCTGAGTGGATGGTGCTCGAAGTGCTTCCTGTGATTCCACCAGACCTGCGTCCGCTTGTGCCGCTCGAAGGTGGTCGTTTCGCAACCTCTGATTTGAACGACCTTTATCGTCGTGTTATCAACCGTAACAACCGTCTGAAGAATCTGCTTCAGCTGAAGACTCCAGACGTAATCATTAATAATGAGAAGCGCATGTTGCAGGAAGCTGTGGACGCGCTGTTTGATAATGGTCGTCACGGTCGTGCAGTCACTGGCGCTGGCAACCGTCCGCTTAAGTCACTCTCCGATATGTTGAAGGGCAAGCAAGGTCGCTTCCGTCAGAATCTTCTCGGTAAGCGCGTGGATTACTCGGGCCGTTCCGTGATTGTTTCGGGTCCTTCACTCAAGCTGAGCCAGTGTGGTCTTCCGAAGAAGATGGCGCTTGTTCTTTTCGAACCATTCATCATTCGCCGCCTCAAGGAGCTCGGCTTCGTGCACACCGTGCGTGGTGCGCGTAAGATGATCGAAAAGCAATCACCTGAGGTTTGGGATATTCTTGAAGAAGTCACTAAGGGGCATCCAGTGCTCCTGAATCGTGCTCCTACTTTGCACCGTCTCTCGATTCAAGCATTCGAGCCGGTGTTAATTGAGGGTGATGCGATCCGTGTTCACCCGCTCGTTTGTACTGCATATAATGCTGACTTCGACGGTGACCAAATGGCGGTCCACGTGCCTCTATCGCTCGAAGCAGTGATGGAAGCGAAGACCCTCATGATGGCGACGCATAATATCTTCTCGCCTTCCAGTGGTAATCCTATCCTGACCCCGTCGCAGGATATCGTGCTCGGTTCGTACTTCCTCACATTGGATCCACCTAAAAAGCCAGTCGAAGGGAAGCGTCTCTCAATGCTGGTTGACGCTGACGAAGTTGAAACAGCGGTTGCTGATGGTGCGTTTAAAGACCACGATTGGATTAACTACATCAATCCTGACTTCGGCAAGGAAGAGACTCCATATGGCAACACCGAAAAGAAGTTGATTCGCACCACGATCGGTCGCGTGATCTTCAACACTATCTGGCCAAATGAGCTCGGCTTCATTAATTTCCCAGTGCCGAAGAGCAAGTTGGGTGATTTAATTCTGCAGACTTATAAGACTGTCGGTAAAGCACGTACGGTTGAGACACTCGACATCCTAAAGGATGTGGGCTTCAAGGTCGCAACGCGTGCCGGTGTCTCTATCGGTATTGACGACATGATTATTCCGCCTAGCAAGCCAGCGATTGTTGGTGAGGCTCGGGCTAAGATCGAAGAAGTCGAGGGTCAATACAGCAAGGGTATCATCACCGAAGGTGAGCGTTACAATAAGATCATCGATATCTGGACAGGAACGACAGACGAAATCGCCAAGGCCGTGTTCGAAGAACTCAAGAGCAATGGTGGTAAGGAGTCTGTGAATCCAGTTTACTTGATGATGGATTCTGGTGCTCGTGGTAACAAGCAGCAGGTTCGTCAGCTTTGCGGTACTCGTGGTCTGATGGCTAAGCCGTCCGGTGAAATTATTGAACGTCCGATTCTCTCTTCCTTCCGTGAAGGTCTCTCCGTTCTTGAATACTTCATCTCCACACACGGTGCTCGTAAGGGTCTTGCCGATACCGCGCTTAAGACTGCGGATGCTGGTTATTTGACACGTAAGCTCTGTGATGTCGCGATGGACTGTATCATCGAAGAATATGATGACGGCAATCGTGATGGTGTGTGGAAGCACGCGATCTATGAAGGTGACGACGAAATCGTTTCCCTCTACGACCGTATTGTTGGCCGTTGCTCGTCTAATGATGTACGCAATCCAATCAACCCAGATGAAATCATCGTCAAGAACGGTGAGCTGATTTCTGAAGAAGCTGCGAAGAAGATTGAAGACGTAGGTGTTGAGCGGATTAAGGTTCTCTCATCACTCACAACTCGTAAGAAAGTTGGCATTACAGCTCTGGAATACGGTATCAACCCCGCAACAAATGCGATGGTTGAACGTGGTTCTGCAGTGGGTATTATTGCTGCTCAATCGATTGGTGAACCGGGTACTCAGCTGACTATGCGTACTTTCCACATCGGTGGTATCGCGTCGGGTGTTCTGAAGAATCCTGAAATTAAGATCCGTAATGGAGGTAAGGTGAAATACCGTGGCCTTCGTATCGTGCAAACTGCTGATGGCGCAAACATCGTGCTGAATAAGACTGGCTCCGTCCAGATCTTGGATGCGGATGATCGTGAAGTAGAAGTTTACAAGATCGTAGTGGGATCAGTTCTGACCGTTGCTGATGGTGATAGCATCAATAAGGGTGACATCCTTGCAATGTGGGATCCGCACAATATTCCAATTCTTTCTGAAAAGGCTGGCCGTATTAGCTTCCACGAAATGATCCCGGGGGTCACTGTGAAGCGCGAACTCGACGAGTCTACGGGCCGTATCGCGACTGTCGTGATCGAGCACAAGGAAGACCTCAACCCGCAAGTCGAGATCCTCGACGATGCTGGTAAGGTGATTGCAACCTATGCGATTCCAACTGGTGCGCAGGTCGCCGTCAATGAAGACGACGAAATTGCACCGGGTACCATGCTCGCGAAGACGCCTCGTCAAGCATCTAAGACACAGGATATTACTGGTGGTCTGCCACGTGTCGCTGAGCTCTTCGAAGCTCGCCGTCCGAAAGAAGCCGCCGAAATGGCTAAGATCGATGGTATCGTTTCACTCGATGGCACTGTCCGTGGCAAGAAGAAGCTCCTCGTTACTGATCCGGAAACAGATCAAGAAGAGGCGCACCTCATCCCTCACGGCAAGCATCTGGTTGTCCAAGTCGGCGATCTTGTGCATCGCGGCCAGCACCTCACTGAGGGTGGCGCAGATCCACACGAAGTGCTCGACATTCTCGGACCATCGGCTGTGCAGGATTACCTGATCGCTGAGATTCAGAAGGTGTACCGCCTACAAGGTGTGACTATTAACGATAAGCACATCGAGGTGATCATCTCGCAAATGCTCAAGAAGGTCCGTATCACTGATCCAGGTGACTCTGATTTCTTCTGGGGTGAGCAGGTGGACCGATTCACATTCATGAGTGCGAACGAACATATCGAAGATGCTGGTGGTATGCCTGCAGAGGGTGAGCCAGTGCTCCTCGGTATCACCAAGGCGTCGCTTGAGACTGAGTCGTTCATTTCGGCTGCTTCCTTCCAAGAAACGACACGTGTCCTCACCGATGCGTCTACATTGGGTAAGGTCGATTCACTCAAGGGATTCAAGGAAAACGTCATCATGGGTCACCTTATTCCAGCCGGAACTGGTCTGCCAGTATACCGTAACCTACGTATCGATACACTCGGCGCAGAAGTTGAGAAACTCTCACCTGAGGAAGCTGCAAAGCTAGTCGAAGGTGTGTCGATCCCAGCTCCAGAGCCGACTGAAGAAGTCGTAGCTCCTGCCCCCGAAGCCACCGCTGAAGCAGAAGTAGCTGCCGCTGAAAACGCCGAAGGCGAAGAAGCTAGCTAATCTGTCCATCCTTTAAATCGGGGCGAGCGGATCACACGCCGCTCGCCCCTTTTAATCACAAATATAATTAATCTCGAAGCAGCGCGATTCGGACGGCGAAAAAAATGCAAGAATAATTCTTGCACAGCTTTTTCAAAACGCTACTTTCGCCGTCTTTCTCAAAATCCAGCGATTCAAACTTTCAATGCCTACAATTAATCAACTCGTCCGCAATCCGCGTATTGTGCAGAAGGAGAAGACGAAGTCACCCGCACTTCGCGCTAATCCATTCCGCCGCGGCGTCTGTGTCCAGGTCATGACACGTACACCTAAAAAGCCGAATTCTGCTATCCGTAAGGTGGCAAAAGTTCGCCTGACTAATGGAATCGAAGTCATCGCTTATATTCCCGATGAAGGTCACAACCTTCAGGAGCACAGCATCGTTCTTGTCCGTGGTGGTCGTGTAAAGGACCTTCCAGGTGTTCGTTACCACATCGTTCGTGGCACACTTGACTGTGTGGGTGTTGAAAAGCGCCGCCGCAGCCGTTCCAAATACGGTGTTAAACGTCCTAAGGCGTAACCGCGGATTAATCTTTAAACGTATTTTATTATGTCACGTCGTAGACAAGCGGTAAAACGCCCAATCATTCCTGACCCACGCTATAATAGCGAACTGGTTACCAATCTCGTTAACATGATCATGGAGCGCGGTAAGCGCACTGTGGCTCAGCGCATCGTATACAACGCTTTCGAGCGTGTGAGCGAAAAAATCGGCAAGGGTGATCCTGTTGATTTGGTCATGGGTGCACTCGAGAATGCACGTCCAAAGCTTGAAGTGAAGAGCCGCCGTGTGGGTGGTGCGACTTATCAAGTACCGGTCGAAGTCTCTTTTGAGCGCCAGCAAAGCCTAGCCTTCCGTTGGATGGTAGCTTCTGCTCGCAAACGCAAGGGCGTTCCTATGAACGAAGCACTTGCTGACGAAATCGTCGATGCCTACAACAACACCGGCGCGATCGTTAAGAAGAAGGAAGAAACACACCGCATGGCTCAAGCAAACCGCGCGTTTGCTCACCTGCGCTGGTAGTTTCGACTCCTGCTTCGCCCCCTTGTTCTTTTCCATTCTTCCTTTCAATGTCCGCGACTATGTCAGCCAGTGTAAACTCGTCGAAGCGTAAGTTCCCCTTGGAGCATACGCGTAATATCGGCATAGCTGCACATATTGACGCGGGTAAGACAACTACCACCGAACGCATCCTCTTCTATGCAGGCGTCGTCCACAAAATGGGCGAAGTACATGAGGGGAGCGCGGTTACAGATTGGATGGATCAAGAACGCGAGCGTGGTATCACCATTACCTCCGCCGCAATTTCATGTAACTGGACGAATCAGCACGGCCCTTATGCCGGCATTCAGAACCAGATCAATATTATCGACACCCCCGGGCATGTCGATTTTACCGCTGAAGTAGAGCGTTCGCTGCGCGTGCTCGACGGCGCGGTCGGCGTATTTTGCGCCGTCGCCGGCGTCCAGCCGCAATCCGAAACGGTTTGGCGCCAAATGACAAAATACAATGTGCCGCGCATTGCATTTGTGAACAAAATGGACCGCACGGGCGCAGATTATTTCGCGGCCATAGAGTCCATGCGCGAGCGCTTAGGTGCGAATGCGCACCCGATCTTTATTCCTATCGGTGCTGAAGAGGACTTCAAGGGACTGATCGATCTCGCCTCCATGCAGGCGATTATTTATGACAGTGCAGATGAGTCAGGCATGTCGGTTGAATTAACTGATATTCCTGACGAGTATGTCGACCAGGCGAGTGCATATCACGAAAAGCTAATCGAGGCACTCGCTGATTTTGACGAGGGTCTGGCAGATAAATATCTCGAAGGTCAGGATCTTACCGCGAATGATATCCGTGCTGCTATCCGCACCGCAACCATCTCACTTGAGTTCTGTGGAGTCATGCCAGGCAGCGCCTTCAAGAACAAAGGAGTGCAGTCTGTACTGGAGTCTGTCGTTAATTATTTGCCCTCACCACTCGACTTGCCTCCGATGGAAGGTGAGGACAAGCAGGGGCGCCCAGTCGAGATTAAGCCCGACGACAGTGCCAAGCTTGCTGGGCTCGCGTTTAAGTTGATGAACGATGGTTACGTCGGTAAGTTGGTTTTCTTTCGTGTCTATTCTGGTTCGATTTCTAAGGGATCGGTGCTACACAACCCGCGCACGGGTAAGACTGAGCGTATCTCACGCTTGCTTGTGATGAAGGCAGATGCCCGTGAAGATATTGATACTGCATATTCTGGCGATATCTGTGCGCTGGTCGGTGCGCGCGATGTCGTGACTGGCGACACACTGTGCACTAAGGGCTTTGACGTGCGCCTAGAGCCACCAACATTTCCAGAGCCGGTTATCTCGATGTCGATCGAGCCTAAAACCACTGCTGATCAGGAGAAGATGGCACTTGGTTTACAGCGTCTCGCCGAAGAAGACCCGACATTTGTTGTCAGCTCCGACGAAGAAACCGGGCAGACATTAATCGCCGGGATGGGGGAGTTGCACCTAGAGATCATTAAGGATCGTCTCTTCCGTGAATTTAAAGTCGGTGCCGAGGCTGGTCGTCCACAGATCGCGTATCGCGAGACAGCGACGACTCCATCTGAGGGCGAGGGTAAGTTCGTTCGTCAGTCTGGTGGCAAGGGGCAATACGGTCACGTTCGCATACAGCTTGAGCCACTCGAGCGCGGCTCAGGCATAGAAGTTGTCGACAAAATCGTCGGTGGCGTGATACCCAAAGAATTTATCAAACCAGCAATCGATGGTTTACACGAAGCCGCATGTAATGGCACAGTCGCAGGCTACCCAGTGGTCGATTGTAAAGTCACATTGTTTGACGGTTCATTCCACGATGTTGATTCCTCAGAAATTGCATTTAAAATGGCAGCGATCTTCGCGTTTCGTGATGCCATGGAAAAAGCCACTCCCATTCTGCTGGAGCCGGTCATGCATGTCGAAGTCGAGACCCCTGAGGATTATCAGGGCGATATCATGGGCGACTTGAACCGCCGGCGTGGGCAGATTCAGCATATCAATGCGAAGCCCTCCTTTATTTCTATTTCGGCCCTCGTTCCTCTCGTGGAAATGTTCGGCTATTCGACGATCATGCGTTCATTGAGCAAAGGCCGTGCTTCCTTTAGCATGGAGCCTGAGTGCTTTGAAGAAGTGCCGCCGAATGTGGTTAACTCAATCCTAGAAACCTCCACCCGGGGTCGGTATTAGAGACCTGAGACCTGAAGCTTGAGATCTGAGAGCTAACTTTAAGAACCAACAACCAACAACTTTTAACTAAAAACTGATTTTTTTCAAAAAATCCAACTTAACCAAACCAAGTACAATATATGAGCTCACCACGTATCCGTATCCGCCTCAAAGGCTTCGATTATCGCGTCATCGACCAGTCTGCATCAGACATCGTTGAAACTGCAAAGCGCTCCGGCGCTCGCGTCTCTGGCCCAGTGCCACTTCCAACTCACATTGGAAAGTTGACAGTTAACCGCTCTCCGCACGTTAACAAAAAGTCCATGGACCAATTTGAAGTGCGCACACACAAGCGCCTGATCGACATCGTCGAGCCAACCGCTGCGACCGTGGACGAGCTTAAAAAGCTCAACCTCCCAGCTGGTGTGGATATCTCAATCAACGTTTAGTTTTCGAGAGTGTAGGTGCTTTTTGCGCCTCAGTAGGTTTTGATTTCACAAAAGCCCGTGCACGCAAGTGTGCGGGCTTTTTCGTATAACAGGTTACCAGTGCCTACTCGCGATCAACGCGCCTTAAAGATACGTGAATTGGAAAAAACAGCGATGGGTCATCTACTGAGCCTAAAAA
>JAFMDL010000026.1 GCA_017857255.1 Puniceicoccaceae bacterium
TTAAAGATACGTGAATTGGAAAAAACAGCGATGGGTCATCTACTGAGCCTAAAAAAACGAATTTCAGCCGAGAGGGTCAAAGTTTATTGGTATAAATGGGCATCGGCCATTCGCACCGAATTCACGGTAATCAAACTGTTGGCATTGGCTCACGGTAGCCCGCGGAGAAAGTCATTCATTCAGAGTGCTTAATTTATAATATATTCTAGTCGTTGATTGTGAGCATTTTAGATGTACACAGGCAGGCCCTTCTAGCCGCTTATTCGCGTATCAAATCAATGATCTGTAAAGCTGTATAAAGTGCCTGATTCTGCCGTTTGGCAGTAATTAATCTGTATGGTTTTAAAAATTATGCACTTTTTCAAAATACGAGGTTGACGGGGCCGATATTTCCCTCTTTTTTCCGTCGCTCGCTTCCCATCTGAGGCGATCAATCACATTTTATTTTAACCACTAACGCAGGTCTAGTAAACGGAGCATTCTGTTCCACCTGCCTATTAGTATTATGAACATAGCCCTACTTGGTAAAAAGATAGGTATGACACAGGTATTCGACGATGCGAATCGTATGATCCCTGTTACTGTCATCGAAGCAGGTCCTTGCCCAGTTACACAGGTCAAGTCGACTGAAAAGGACGGATATGACGCCATTCAAATTGGCTTCCGTCAGCAAAAAGAGCACCGCCTCACCAAAGCCGCTCTTGGACACTTCAAAAAAGCAGGTGTGGCACCAGTTGCTGAACTCAGCGAGTTCCGCACAAATGGTGACACTGAACTCAACCTCGGCGATGTGCTGACAGTTGAGCGCTTCGAAGCCGGCCAAAAAATCGATGTGGTTGCAACATCCAAGGGACGTGGTTTCCAAGGTGTTGTGAAGCGTTACGGTTTTGCTGGTGGCCCTGCCTCCCACGGTTCCATGTTCCACCGCCGTGGTGGTTCTTATGGTATGTGTCAGTGGCCCGGCCACGTCATCAAGGGTAAAAAGATGCCAGGTCACATGGGTGACGTACAGCGCACTGTTCAGAACCTTGAAGTTGTTAAAGTGATTGCCGAAAAGAATCTGATCCTTGTGAAGGGCAGCATTCCTGGCGCACGTGGTGGCCTTGTCACCGTCCGCACTGCGATTAAAACAAAAGCCTCCAAGGCGTAATCGAAGGGACATACTCAGATGAAACTTAAAGTATACTCAGCTGACGGGACAAAGAGCGAAGAGAAGGAATTCTCAACGTTTCCCGCTTTCACCGACGACAAGGGCATTGCTGCACTTCGTCAGGTAGTTATCGCTCACCAAGCGAACCAACGCCAAGGCAATGCTAGTACTAAGACTCGTGCAGAAGTGCGCGGTTCTGGTAAGAAGCTATTTCGCCAAAAAGGCAGCGGTACTGCTCGTCAAGGTTCTCGCCGTGTGCCGCATCAGCGCCATGGTGGTATCGCCCACGGGCCGAAGCCACGCGACTTCTCTCAAAAGATCAATAGCAAGATGAAGGCACTTGCATTCCAGCGTGCGCTGTTTAACCGCGCAACTGAAGGCGGCCTTGCTGTGATCGAGGCTTTTGAAGTCAAAGAGCCGAAGACAAAGCTTTTCAATCAGGTGCTCACTGCTGTGCTGCCAAAGCGCGGTAAGGTTTTGATCATCGACGATGCTTTTGAAACAAATGCTGCACTGGCTGCTCGCAACATCGATGGACTTTCCCTCGCTGAAGCAGGTAACCTCAGCACTCTCGATGTTGTCCGCTACCGCCACATTATCGTGAGCGCTAAGGGCATCGAAACACTCATCGCTCGTGCAAACGGAGGCCAGTAATGATTATTGCAAATAATATTCTACGCGAATTCCGCGTTACTGAGAAAGCTGCGAATCTCGCTGCTAACTTGAACCAATACACTTTCGAAGTGAACCCACGTGCTAACCGCACTGAAGTCGCTCGTGCTGTGGAGAAGGTATTCAACGTCACAGTAACCAACGTAAACATTCTTAACAAGAAGCCCAAAGCTAAGACAGACCGCGCTCGTCGTGGCCGTCCAGGCACAAAGGGTGGCCACAAGAAGGCCATTGTTAGCCTTAAGGAAGGAGATAAGATCGAACTCGTCTAAGACGAAGCAGACCTACATATCATGGCACTCGTAAAATCCAGACCTTTGACTCCCGGCCAGCGTTTTCTAACACGCAACAAGGCTGACGTCTCCAAAAAGAAGCCAGAGCGTCAGCTCACGACTTACAATCACAAGAAGAAGGGCCGTAATTGTTACGGTCGTATCACTTCTCGTCGTCGTGGTGGTGGTCACAAGCGCGCTTACCGTATCATCGACTTCCGTCGCGACAAGCTGGACATTCCAGCAAACGTGCAGGCAATTGAATATGATCCGAATCGTTCGGCTAACATCGCACTGCTTGCCTATGCAGATGGTGAGAAACGCTACATCCTTGCCCCTCGCGGGATCAAGGCGGGCGACAAGCTCATCAACGCCAGCGAGCGGGTTGAGTTCTCTCCAGGTTTCAGCATGCCTCTCGCAGTGATCCCTCCGGCCACCAAGATTCACGCGATTGAATTGCATCCGGGCCGCGGCGCTCAGATCGCACGTTCGGCTGGACAATCCGCACAGCTCATCTCGATTGATGGCGAGCGTGCGACTGTGAAACTTCCTTCCGGTGAAATTCGCTTCCTCAACTCTCGTTGCCGTGCAACGATCGGTGAAGTAGGCAATCACGAGCACGAAGGCCAAAGCCTAGGTAAAGCAGGTCGTAGCCGTTGGCTCGGTCGCCGTCCACGTGTTCGTGGTGTCGCGATGAATCCTGTCGATCACCCAATGGGTGGTGGTGAAGGCCGCACTTCTGGTGGTGGTCACCCGCAATCACCTTGGGGTCAACTCTCGAAGGGCTTCCCAACGCGTAAGAAGGCAAACCCAACCAACTCGCAGATTCTCGTTCGTCGTAACGGTCGTCAGCTCAAGAAAAAATAATAATCTCTTTTAGCTATGTCTCGTTCCATTAAAAAAGGTTTCTTTGTTGATCCGCACCTTGCCAAGAAGGTAGCTGCGGCTCAGGCCAACAACGATCGCAAGCCGATCCAAACTTGGTCTCGTCGTTCGACGATCACTCCTGACTTCGTTGGTCTCAACCTCAACGTCCATAACGGCCGCAGCTTTCTGCCCGTATATGTGACTGAGAATATGGTTGGCCATAAGCTTGGTGAGTTCTCACCGACACGCACGTTCAAGGGCCACGTCGCAGCCAAGAAATAAGTAAACCTACTCATTACGTAATGCACCTTTTGTCCGTACAACGCTTATCCAAGCTCGCTAGCCTGTTCCTCTTTGGAGCACTGGTTGCCGGTAGCGCTGTGCGTGCGGAAGTTCCCGCTTTCGTCAAAGAGTCGATCTACAGCCCGAACGCAGCCACGGTCACAACCGTGGTTCCTGCCCTTGCCGCAGACGTCGTCATTCTTGACGGTGGACTTGAGCAAGGTATGCGCCTCGGAATGGTATGCCGCGTGATGCGAGGTGTACAAACGATCGGCGAATTGATTATTATCGAATCTCGTAGCGACCGCTCTGCAGGACTCATCCTTGAGCTCGTCGACGACTCCACCATTCTAGCGGGAGACATTGCCCGCGTAAAAACACTTCAAAACAGCTGAATCTCATGCAGGTCCAAGCCTATACCAAATACGCCCGTATGTCGCCCCGCAAGGTGCGTGACATCACCCGTGCCATCCAAGGCCGTAATGCTGCCGAAGCAGTCGAAATCTTGCGCTTTATTCCGCGCAAGTCGGCTCGTCTCGTAAGCAAGACGCTTCAGTCGGCAATCGCCAACGCGGAAAACAATAATAACCTCTCCTCAGATGCGCTCACAATCGAGTCAGCAATCGTCGAGCAAGGTCCTACGTTTAAGCGTTTCCGTCCCGCAGCGCGCGGTTCGGCGCATCCTTACAAAAAGGCCACAAGCAATATTCGTATCGTCCTCACAGACGAAGCCTAAGTTAACACGACACCGATTTTATTATGGGACAGAAAGTTCATCCAACCGGCTTCCGCCTAGCAGTAACCCGTGACTGGGATTCACGCTGGTACGCATCTAAGCAAGATTTTCCTGGCTTCATCAAAGAAGACCACGAGATTCGCACCTATCTTACAAGTAAGCTCCGTTATGCTTCCGTACCACGCATCTTCATTGAGCGTGCTTCCGGTCGTATCCGCGTGAAGATCTTCACTGCTCGTCCAGGTGTTGTCATCGGTCGTAAAGGTGCAGAGCTTGATAAGCTCAAGGATGGCCTCAACAAGGTGGTCAAGAAAGAGATCATGCTCGACATTCAAGAAGTCAAGCGCCCGGATCTCTCTGCGCAACTAGTTGCTGAGAACGTTGCGCTTCAACTTGAGCGACGTATCGCTTTTCGTCGTGCGATGAAGCGCGCCGTGCAGACTACAATGGCAATGGGTGCGGAAGGTATTCGTATCCAATGTGGTGGTCGCCTCGGTGGTGCTGACATCGCTCGTACAGAGCGCCAACATCAAGGTAAAGTGCCCCTTCAGACACTTCGCGCCAATATCAACTATGGCTTCAGCGAAGCAAACACTGTCTATGGTATCATCGGCGTGAAATGCTGGATCTGCCTCCCAGAGGAAGACGAAGCTTAATTCACACGTCACCTACGACATACTTTAATCTATTAAACTGAGCGAACAATGGCATATCTTCCATCACGCACAAAATACCGCAAGGTTCACACTGGCCGCATCTACGGAACCGCCCAGTCGTGTAACACACTCGCTTTCGGCGAATTTGGTATCCAATCTCTTACACGTGGTCGCATGACTTCCCAACAAATTGAAGCTGCTCGTGTCGCGATGACACGTAGCCTCAAGCGTAAGGGTAAAGTTTGGATCCGCGTCTTCCCTCACAAACCGGTGACCAAGAAGCCAGCTGAAACTCGTATGGGTAAAGGTAAGGGTTCTGTCGAAAAGTGGGTCGCTGTGATCCGCCCGGGTACCATGCTCTTCGAAATTGCAGGCTGCTCGCAGTCTGCTGCTCAAGAGGCACTCCGCTTGGCTGATACTAAGCTTCCATTCCACTGCCGCTTCGTAACACGCGAAGACTAAGCGCATTAATTTTATCATAAGGAATTATTCACTATGAGTACTGCAAAAGATATCCGCGAAATGTCCGAGGCCGAAATCGAAAAGAAGCTCCGCGACACGCACGACGCACACGTCAACCTCCGCTTGCGCAAGCAGACCGGCCAGGTCGAACGTCCGCATGAATTCACCCAATTGCGTCGCGAAATCGCACGCCTCGAAACCATTCTCAAAGAGAAGAAGTTGGCTGCGGCCACTGCTTAATCTCAACAGCCGACACATATTATGGAAGCAACACGCAATTCCCGTAAGTCCCTGATTGGAACCGTAACTAGCCGTTCCGGTGACAAGACGATCAAAGTCACTTACCTTTACAAGATCCCACACCCGCTCTACCGCAAGGAGATTAAGCGTAAGACAGTTGTCCATGCTCACGACGAAGCGAATGATTGTGGTCTTGGCGACAAGGTGGAGATCATGGAAACACGTCCACTTAGTAAGCTAAAGCGCTGGCGCGTCACTAAGGTACTCGAGCGAGCACCGAAAGTCGGCGACGAAGCATAAGCGCGACTTAACGAAGTAGTTTATTTTTAACCGTACAACGGAGATTTAGATATGATTCAGATGAACAGCCGCGTATTTATCGCGGATAACACAGGTGCCAAGGAAGCGGAAATGATCCGTCGCCTTGGACAAAACAAACGCACTGCAGATGTCGGCGACGTCATCGTCTGCAACGTCAAGGTAGCAGCCACAGACGCATCCGTTAAAAAAGGTGAAGTCGTTCGTGCTGTTGTTGTGCGCACCAAAGCTCCTATTCGCCGCGGCGATGGCAGCTACCTTCGCTTTGATAACAACGCAGTTGTTATCCTCAACGCCGATGGTAATCCCAAAGGCACACGTATTTTCGGACCGGTTGCTCGTGAGCTCCGTGCGAAGTACATGAAAATTATTTCTCTAGCACCCGAGGTTCTTTAACATGGCTAAAACAATTAAACGCGAACAAGAAGTTGTTGTCATCTCTGGCTCCCACAAGGGCAAGCGCGGTAAGGTGCTGTCTGTGAAAGCAGGAGAGCACGTCGTGATCGAAGGCGTCAACCAAATCACCAAGTATCTTCCAAAGTCTCAAGAGAACCCAGAAGGCGGTTCAGTAGAGCGCGAAACTCCGATCCACTACTCGAATGTAGTGCTCGCTGAGAAATTCGACGCAAAAGCAAAATAAACGAGGCTTGCCAGGATGAGTTAATTGCTCATTTTCACGCACTTTTTCTAAATTCACATCGTCAACCATAAAACCAAGCCGGGATAGAAATCCGACTTAACTCCGATGCAACAAGCAACATTACAAACACACTACGCCGAAAAGGTGATTCCTGAACTGATGAAAAAGTTCGGCTACGCCAACCCACACCAGGTTCCTGGCGTCAAAAAAATCGTTATCAACTCTGGCTTCAGCGCGACTGCGGATAAGAACCACGTCGCTTATGTAAATGACGAGATTGGTAAGATTGCGGGTCAACGGCCTGTTACCACTAAAGCGAAACTAAGTATTTCGAACTTCAAACTTCGTGAAGGGCAACCGATCGGTTGTAAAGTTACGTTGCGTGGCCGTGCCATGTATGAGTTTCTTAATCGCTTGATCCAAGTGGCACTTCCTTGCATTCGTGACTTTCGTGGGGTACCTGCAAAACTAGACGGTCAAGGTAACTACACGCTCGGTGTTTCTGACCACTCAATCTTCCCAGAAATCAGCGCAGATGGTACGAATGCCATGATTGGTATGGATATCTGCATCAACACCAGTGCTACAAGTGACGACGAAGGTCGCGAGCTCCTCGCTCTTTTCGGCATGCCTTTCCGCAAGACAAGCACTGAAGTCGCAGAGGCTGAAGCCCAATCAGAAGCTGCTCAAGCATAACACAAAGAATTTCTCATGGCTAAAAAATCAGCAATCCAACGTAACCTTAAGCGCGTCCGTCTCATCGAGAAGTTCGCAGCTAAGCGTGCAGAACTTAAAGCGATCCTCAAGAATCCGGAAACTCCGGATGATGAGTTCTACAAGGCACAGGCTAAGCTTACCAAGCTGCCTAAGAACAGCTCCCCGATCCGTGCGCGCAACCGTTGCTCAGTCACCGGGCGTCCACGTGCTTACATTGGTAAGTTCGGTCTCTCTCGTCTCACATTCCGCGAGCTTGCCACACAAGGCAAGATTCCTGGTGTGACCAAATCTTCTTGGTAATCTACCAAGTATTCAACACCCACTGAAAACCCATTAGTTAGACTATGGCAGTTCACGATACAATCGGTGATTTCCTCACCATCATCCGCAACGGTAGCACCGCTCGCAAGGATGTCTGCGTCACGCAGCATTCTAAGATGCGCGCTTCTATCGCAGCGATCCTTAAACAAGAAGGCTACATTCGCGATTTTGCGGAAGGTACAGATGCACGAGGTTTTAAGACCATCGAACTGACTCTGAAGTTTGTTGAGAATACTCCTGCGATCACTGGCATTGAGCGTCACAGCAAGCCAGGCCGCCGCCTCTACTTCGGCTCCAAAGACATTCCTCGTGTACTTGGTGGACTAGGTGTTGCAATCGTTACAACTTCCAAAGGCGTAGTGCGCGCCCGCGATGCCCGCGAGTTGGGTGTTGGCGGTGAGCTGATCTGCAAAGTTTGGTAATTCGGAGACTTATATAATGAGCAGAATTGGTAAACTTCCTATTCCCGTCCTTGATAAGGCATCTGTATCCATTGAGGGTCAGACTGTCCGTGTCGAAGGCCCTAAGGGTAAACTTGAAAAGACTTTCGATCGTTCCACAAAGATCGAACTCGTCGACAACGAAGTCCGTGTGTCACCTGCAGATAGCAGTCGTCACGCTAAGGCAATGTTCGGTACAGTTCGTTCAATCATCAATAACATGGTGTTTGGTGTCGTCGAAGGTTATAAGAAAGAGATCGTCCTCAAGGGTGTCGGCTTCCGTGCTGTCCTGAGTGGTAACGTTCTGGATCTTGCACTAGGTTACTCACATCCATGCCTGTTGACTATACCAGAAGGCATCACTGTTAAAGTCGCAGAAAACACTAAAATTTCCATTGAAGGTGCTGACAAGCACATGGTCGGTGAAATTACAGCGACTATCTTTAATTACTACCCAGCTGAGCCTTACAAGGGCAAGGGTGTCCATATCGTCGGCAAGTATGTCCGTCGTAAGGAGGGTAAGAAATCCGCTTAATTTCTAAAGAGGCATATATTACATGAAACTCGATAAGAAAAAATCCCTTTTACAGCGCCGCCGCTGGCGCATCCGCAAGAAGATCAACGGCACTGCCGAGCGTCCTCGGCTTGCAGTTACTTTTTCTAACAAGCACATCTATGCTCAATGCATTGATGATGTGAAGGGCCACACCATCGTTGCCGTCACATCGCTTGCCAAAGAATCCACTCTCAAGGCAAACGTCGAAGGTGCAGTCGCACTCGGTAAGTCCGTTGCTGAAAAAGCAAAGGCTGCAGGTATCGAGTCGGTCGTATTCGACCGTTCGGGCCGCCGCTACCACGGTTGCATCAAATCATTTGCAGAAGCTGCCCGCGAAGGTGGTCTACAATTCTAAGGTTACCATATGAGCAGACAAAACAGATCTTTTTCTCAAAATAACGAGCCGGAAGAAGCACCAGAATACGTTGAAAAGGTGGTGCACATCAACCGTTGCGCGAAAGTTGTAAAGGGCGGTCGCCGTTTCAGCTTCTCTGCACTCGTTGTCACAGGTAATCAAAAAGGCGAGGTCGGTGTCGGTTACGGCAAGGCGAAGGAAGTTCCTGAAGCCATCCGTAAGGGTACTGAGCAAGCCAAAAAGAACCTGGTGACTATTAAGCTACGCGGCGATACGATCCCACACCATGTGTTGGGTGAAGCTGACGGCGGCAAAGTACTTCTTCGCCCAGCTTCGGACGGAACGGGTGTAATCGCTGGTGGCGGTTGCCGCGCGGTCCTCGAATCGGTCGGCATTAAGAACATTCTCTCTAAGTCTCTCGGCTCAAACAATCACCTTGCAATGGTCAAGGCGACAATGGCTGCGCTTCAGCAGCTTCGTTCGAACGAGGAAATCAAAAACGTCCGCTTCGGTGATAAAGCCGCAGCAGAAGCGTAAGGATTAGCACAATGAATCTCGAAAATATTCCAACAATTAAGGGAGCAACACACCCAACTAAGCGTCTTGGACGTGGTGAGGGTAGTGGCCACGGTAAAACATCCGGCAAGGGACACAAAGGCCAAAAGGCTCGTTCTGGCGGTGGTATCCGTATCGGTTTCGAAGGTGGTCAAATGCCACTGTATCGTAAACTTCCACGTCGTGGCTTCAATAACTTCAATTTTAAGGTAAGCTACCAGCTTGTCAACGTGGGCCAGCTTGAAAAGCTTGAGGGTGACGAAGTCTCTCGCAAGACTTTGATCAAGGCTGGTCTGATCCGTGATAACAAGCAAGGCGTCAAGCTGCTTGGTGATGGTGAAGTTTCTAAAGCATACACGGTAACAGTCTGCAAAGTATCTGCTTCTGCAAAGAGCAAGATCGAGGCTGCTGGCGGCAAGATCGTTGAGGCTGCACCCGCTGCCGCTGAAACGAAGGAAGACGCTTAATTGCATGTTCCTCTTAATCGCTTTGTTTAGGGTGACCACATAATGCTATCTGCTTTTACAAATTCTCTGAAGATACCAGAGCTGCGCCAAAAGATTTTCTTTACGCTGGCGTTGCTCTTTATCGCTCGTGTCGGGGCGAACATCCCGCTGCCTGGGATGAATGTGGGTCCAATCCGTGAATTCATGGCGGATCAGGCATCCGCTAGCGGCGGCCTTGTGGGTCTCTACAACATGTTCACCGGGGGTGCGCTGCTTAATGGAGCGGTTTTTGCCCTAGGTATCATGCCTTACATCAGTGCATCGATTATCATGCAGTTGGTGGGCGCAGTATTTCCTGTGATTGCACGTTTGCAGCAAGAAGGGGATGTCGGTCGTCAGAAGATCAACCAATACACTCGTTATTTGACGCTCGGTATTTGTGTGGTCCAAGGCCTACTGTTGTTAGTCGCTTTGAGCACCAATCCAGGTAGCATAGTTGGCCAAGGTTTTAGCCCTGAGCAATATGGTCCAGTGGTTATTGCAGGCCAAGCTCAGTTCCTGATCACGGGTACGATCTTCCTGACAGCTGGCTCCATGATCATGGTCTGGCTTGGGGAGCAAATCACAGAGAAGGGGATCGGCAACGGTATCTCACTTTTGATTACGGTGAGCATTATTTCCGGCCTTCCCGCGGCGGTTGCATCTGCTTACCAGATGTTTGTCGCGCCAGTAGGTTCTGAGAGTGCAGCGCTCGGTGTGCCAGAAGGTGTGTTGATGCTCGCTCTATTGTTTGCTGTGACTGCTGGCCTTGTGGCCATCACTCAAGCTCAGCGCAAGATTCCAGTGCAATACGCTAAACGTGTTGTGGGTCGTAAAGTGTATGGCGGCCAGAGCTCGTTTCTACCACTGAAGGTGAATTACGCTGGCGTCATGCCCGTCATTTTCGCTTCTGCGATTTTGATGTTTCCGACGCAGATATTGAGCTACTTGGGTACTGCGACTGGTATGCGTTTTTTCAATGACGTCGCTGATTCGCTCGGTCGTGGTGAAGCAGCGTATTACTTCGTCTTTGGCTTCTTGATCTTCGTATTCAGCTATTTTTGGGTGTCGATGATGTTCAAGCCTGTTCAAATAGCAGATGATTTGAAGAAGAATGGTGGTTATATACCAGGTGTTCGCCCAGGCGAACCAACGGCTAAGTTCCTCGATCATATCATGACGCGCCTGACTCTATTCGGTGCTTTGTCTCTGACTGTGATCGCGCTTTTTCCAGATATTCTGCTCTTTACATACAATGTCCCTTTCTCAGTCGCCGTATTTTTCGGTGGCACCGGGATGCTCATTACCGTGGGTGTCTTATTGGATACCATGCGCCAGATCGAAACGTTCCTCTTGCAGCGCCACTATGATGGCTTTCTCAAGAAAGGTAAGATCCGCGGCCGCTCAGCAGCGCGTAATAAGCAACTCGTTGATTCAGCTGGACTCCAAGATTTCTGGACTGCTTGGCGCCCACTCTTGTTCATTGCTGTCACACTGTTCGTCCTTGGGATTGTTTCCTGGATTCTTAACATCAGTTAAGTTTCGACTAACTGGCCGCACCGAAGACGTATCTCAATCAGATGCCTCTCCGTTTTATTTTTGTTCTTTGATACATCTCCTCACTGCAAACCGATGAAAAGCATTCGTTCAGACGATGAAATCCAATCGATTCGCGAAGCCTGCCAAATCGCAGCAACTGTTCTTCAGCAGTTGGTCGATGCAGTCAAAGAGGGGATGACAACCTACGACCTCGATCAACTCGGCCGCAAGGCCATCGAAACTTTGGGAGCCGAAAGTGCGTGTTACAATTATCGTAATGGGCAACACGTCTTCCCAGGGTATACCTGCATTTCAGTAAACGAAGAAATTGTGCATGGTATTGGAACTATGCGCCGCACCATTCTAGCTGGCGATGTAGTTTCTATTGATGTTGTTGTTCGTTACCGCGGATTTATCGGTGATAATGCCCGAACAGTTCTTATTCCACCCGTTGTGGATGAAAACCAAGCACTCATTGATGCCACGCGCGACGCGCTCGATTATGCGATCACATTCGCACGTGCGGGTAATCGTGTGGGCGATATTTCTAATGCCGTGCAACGCTTTATCAAGCGCCACAATTACGGTATCGTTCGCGAGTTTGTAGGTCATGGGGTGGGTCCAACGATGCATGAAGCACCGCAAATCCCCAACTATGGTCGTCG
Source organism: Puniceicoccaceae bacterium (assembly GCA_017857255.1). Taxonomy (GTDB): domain Bacteria; phylum Verrucomicrobiota; class Verrucomicrobiia; order Opitutales; family Coraliomargaritaceae; genus Lentimonas. Next base: position 11,929 of record JAFMDL010000026.1, read on the forward strand.
CGGAAGCGGTGCATTACTCAAGCCTGGCATGGCGCTCGCAATCGAGCCGATGATCAATCTTGGCAGTGCCGCAATCGAGATGTTAGACGATGGTTGGACTGCTGTGACACAAGATCGTAAACCGTCAGCTCATTTCGAACATACCGTTCTCGTTACTGGCGAGAACCCGGAAATTTTAACAATTCCGAAAAATTAACTTTTCAAACTTAACTTAACTGCTATTTTCCACCGTTTTTCCGCAATTCAGCGGAATCTTTAACTTTTTTATTATCATGCCACGTATACTTGGAGTCGATATCCCCGCAAACAAGAAGCTAGAATACTCGCTTCGCTACATCTATGGTATTGGACCGACACGCGCTAAGACAATTGTCGCAGCGTCTGGTTTCGATGCTGATCGCCGTGCCGGCGATTTAAGCGAAGAGGAGTTGAATCAGCTCGCATCTTTGGTTGCGGATAAACAATACATCGTTGAAGGTGACCTCCGCCGTGAGCGCACTGCCAACTTAAAGCGCCTTTCGGCCATCCGCAGCCTTCGTGGCATCCGCCACATGCGTGGGCTTCCGGTTCGTGGCCAACGCACCAAAACAAATGCCCGCACACGTAAGGGCGCGGTTAAGCCAGTCCGTAAGTAACCATTAGAGGATCTTTCCTATGAGCGAAGAAGAAACAAAATCTGTAGAAGAAGAAAAAGTCGTCGTTGACACAGTTGCTGAAGGCGAAGCCGAAGCACCTGTTAAGAAGCAAGAAACGGCTGAGGACCTTCTGAAGAGCGATCTTGATGGTGTAAAAATCCGTCGTGCTAAGGGCAGCAAGAACATTACCGTAGGTATTGTAAATGTCCTCGCTACTTTTAATAACACAAAAGTTACTTTCAGCGATGCGCGTGGTAATGTAATTTCTTGGTCCAGTGCTGGTAAATGCAACTTCCGTGGTTCACGTAAGTCGACTGCATACGCAGCACAAGTGGTGACTCAGGATGCAGGTCGTGTCGCAATGTCGCACGGCATGAAGGAAGTCACTGTCAAGCTCAACGGCCCTGGTATGGGACGTGATTCTGCAGTGCGTGCGCTCCAATCTTTAGGCATGGTCGTTACCGATATCATTGATGTGACTCCGGTCCCTCATAACGGTTGCCGTGCTCCGAAACGTCGTCGTGTCTAGCGTGCATCTGCCACGTAGATACATTTAAATTAGTTAGCAGAAAACCAAAGGAAATATTATGTCCCGTTACACTGGACCAACAACCCGCATCAATCGCCGCTTCGGTCAGGCCATCTTCGCGCCGACAAAAGCATTCGAGCGTAAGCCACACCCTCCTGGTCAACATGGACCGCGTCTGCGCCGTAAATTCAGCGAATACGCTGTCGGCTTAAACGAAAAGCAAAAGCTTCGTTTCATGTATGGCATCACGGAAAAACAATTCCGTCTGACTTTCGAAAAAGCTAAAAACACTCGTGGTGTAACTGGTGAGATTTTTCTTCAGATGCTCGAAACACGTTTGGACAGTGTGATCTATCGTTTAGGCTTCGCTAAGTCTCGCGCTGGAGCTCGTCAGCTGGTTGGTCATGGTCACATTTGCGTGAATGGTCAAAAGACAGACATTGCTAGCTTCATCGTCAAGGAAGGCGACGAAATCGAAGTGCGTGAGCGTACCTCGTCTCGTCAACTTGCGACACGTAGCATGGAAGAAAGCCAAGGTCGCACAGTTCCTGAGTGGCTCACACTCAATGCAGACGCGCTCAAAGCCACTATTAATCGCCTGCCGTCTACTGAGGAAACTGAAAATAGCATCAACGTTCAGCTGATCGTTGAATTTTACAGCCGTTAATCATTCCTCGTTTCACGACCTTTCTGGTCAGATATTCGCAATTCATTGTAATCAGTTAAAACAAAGCATATTATGCCAAAGCGCTTAGGAAAATTCGAACTTCCAAACCGGTTAGTTAAAGTTGAAGAAACTGCTTCCGACACTTTTGCCACTTTCCAAGCTGAGCCGTTTGAAACCGGTTACGGACACACTATCGGAAACTCTCTCCGGCGTGTTCTTCTCAGCTCCATTGAAGGTGCCGCCATATCATCGATTAAGATCGATGGTGTGCAGCATGAGTTTCAGAGTGTTGAAGGTGTCGTCGAAGACGTTACCGACATCGTTCTTAACCTCAAAAAAGTTCTCCTCGTTTCCGAAACTCGCGACACCGCGAACCTCGTAATCGACGTGAATCGTGAAGGTCCTGTCACTGCGGCAGACATCCAGCTCGATTCTAACATTCAAGTAGTCAATCCAGATCAAGTTATCTGCACCCTCGACAAGGCACAGCGTTTTCTCGCTGAGCTTGAGGTGCGCGTTGGTCGCGGTTACTGCGCCGGTGATGACAACAAGAAGGAAGATCAAGCAATCGGCGTTATCGCGATTGATTCACTCTTCAGTCCTGTCAAACTTGTGAAATACTCTGTTGAAAACACTCGTGTTGGACAGGAGATGGACTACGACAAGCTTATCCTTGAGATTACCACCGATGGACGTATCAGCCCAGATGATGCTCTCAAGCAAAGTGCTGCAATCGTTAAGCACCATATGGACGTCTTCGATGAAGTATCGAAGGAAGACATTGAGTTCGAAAGCGAAAGCAAGGAAATCAGCGAAGAGCAGAATCGTCTTCGTAAGCTGCTCAATATGAGTGTTAACGAGATCGAACTTTCAGTTCGTGCGGCTAACTGCTTAAACAATGCGAATATCACCACTGTAGGTGAGCTTGCAATGAAGTCTGAGCAAGAAATGCTTAAATATCGTAACTTCGGTAAGAAGTCCCTTAACGAGATCAAAGACAAGCTCGAGCAGCTTGGCCTCTCGTTGGGAATGAAAATCGACGAGCGCCTACTTGAAAAGGGCACTGAGCTCTAATCCCGCCGCCTAAGGCAAAAGAAATTTAGAAAATGCGTCACAGCAAAAGAAGACATAAACTCGGGGTCTCCGGACCACACCGTTCTGCCATGATGGGCAACCTCGCCGTTGCACTCATCACTCATGGTCGTATCCAAACAACGCTCACAAAAGCGAAGGCGCTTCGCCCTTTCATCGAGAAGGTGATTACCCTCGCGAAAAAAGCTGAAGCTGCGAACGACGCTGCACGCAAGTTGCACTTTCGTCGTCTTGCCATCTCTCGTGTTCGCGATAAGCAAGCAGTGGCTAGGCTTTTTGATGAGCTTGTGACTGAGTTCACTGCTCGTAGCGGTGGTTACACTCGTATCTATAAGATTGGTCAACGTGTTGGTGATGCCGCAGAAGTTGCATTGATCGAATTAATCGATGGGAACGACGAGGGTTATTCTAAAAAGCCAGCAAAAAAGGCTGCCAAGAAGGCAACTAAGAAGGCTGCTAAAAAGGAAGAAGCGCCCGTTGCCGAAGAAGTTGAAGCATCTGCTGCTGAAGAAGTTGAAGCACCTGCTGCTGAAGAAGTTGAAGCACCTGCCGCTGAAGAAAAAAAGCCCGTCAAGAAGGCTGCCAAAAGAGCGGCGAAGAAGGCGACTAAAAAAGCGACAAAGAAGGAAGACTAGTTCTTTTCAGTTATATAATTTACAAGAAGCCCGTTCATTATTGGACGGGTTTTTTTGTCTCTCAAAGCCTAAGGCGCTAGCAGCCCGAGCGCACCTGATTTTTGTGAGTAAGATTTAAGAAGATATGTCTTCGACAAAGGCCAAACTATATGGCACTGCCCGACTATTCGCTAAGTTGTTAAACCTGTGGTAGTAGGCAGCTAGCTTGTATCTACTATTTGCTAGCGTCTTTTTTAGTTGATGCAGCTTAGCTACCTAAGATTGCCAGTGCGGTGGCACTCTCGCAGATGAGCCAACCAATTGTAATGACTAAAAATAGCATAACGACAAATCGTAGACGCCGCCGCCTCTTTTTAGGTAGGTCGAAGCTGGAGAAATTGCGCCCACGTACGCATGGCTGTGATAAATAGCTGCCGAAATTGCCTCGACTGTAAGGTCCTTGTTTATCGTCTCTTGGTAGGCTGAATGCATCTGCACACTGAGAGCGGCGGTAGCGCCATTTGTAATAAAGGTGGATCATGGGGTGACTCTGTGAGGTCGGCTGCTAAATGTGGGATTGATTGTTCTCATCTCTATTGCGACAAAGGGTTGTCACATTGATTGAAGCCTATCATGATTTGTGTCTTCTGAATTTTTTTAATCAATGCAAATTCCCAAATTTTGAGAATATCTACACAAACCATATCATCCCTGAAGGGAGAGCGTCCGATTGTAGCTGTTACCGCTTATGATGCGGTGATGGCCGGCTATGCCGATGAGGCCGGCGTTGACCTTATATTAGTGGGCGATTCTGTGGGTACCACGCAATTAGGCTTCGAGACCACGATCTCCGTCACGCTAGAGATGATGCTACATCACACTGCTGCAGTGGCCCGTGCTAAGCCGCAAGCGCTCGTTGTTGCAGATATCCCCTTTGCGGTCGCGCATGGTGAATTTAAAGATTTGTTGGAAGCGTGTCGCCGCTTAATGCAAATAGCAGGGGCAGAGGCAGTGAAAATAGAAGGTGGAGCATCGATGGCGCCTAAGATTGAGCGCCTAACGAATGCGGGCATCCCAGTCCTCGCACATATTGGATTATTACCCCAACAATTTCATCAGCTAGGAGGTTACCGTAAGTTCGGCCGCAGCGAGGCGGAGAAATTGATTTTAGTGGCCGATGCTTTAGCGCTCGAGAAGGCCGGGTGTTTCGCGGTACTCTGTGAGATGGTGGATGGCCCTGTGGCGAGTACAATTGCGCAAGAGTTGGCGCTACCGTTGATTGGGATTGGCAGTGGATCACATTGCGACGGTCAAATCTTAGTCACCAACGATTTGCTGGGAATGACTGCCGGCCACGTGCCATCTTTTGTGAAACAGTATGCGGATCTTGGGAATCAGATTCGTGGCGCTTTTGAGGCTTATGCTGAGGATGTCAGAAAAGGTAACTTTCCATCATAAAGCTTCGGTAGTTATCGAAGGCAGGAGGATTTCACTTCCTAATCCATAATTTTTAATACCTAATTATACCTATGAACTGTTGTATTCTTGGAGCTGGAGCCTGGGGCACAGCGATGGCCTTACACTTAAATCGTTGCGGCCATTCTGTGACACTCGTTCCGCGTCGTATGGAGCATGCTTTGGCGATTGCATCGATACGTGAGAATGTCGATTATCTTCCCGGCTACAAGCTACCACATACGATTCAGATTGGATGCGAAGTGGCGCCAGTGCTGATGGAAGCAGAAGTCGTTTTCTTGGCCTGTCCCTCGAAGGCTTTACGCCAGCTGTGCGAAACTGTTAAAGCCGCGCGTGATGTGGCGTGGCAATTGAAGCTCTTCTTGGTGATGTGCAAGGGGCTTGAGCTTGAGACGTTTAAGACTCCTTCTGAGATCGTGAATGAGATTTTTCAGGATGTCGCATGTGGCGCTCTTTCAGGTCCTACGTTTGCGGGTGAAGTTGCTGCGGGGCAACCGACTGCGGTGACATTGGCAGTCGATAAGCATTTTGAAAATGCGGAGACTTTCCAGCAGGCGTTTAGCAATGCCTCACTGCGCGCTTATCTTTCTAATGATGTACGTGGCACTGAGCTGGGCGGGACTCTTAAAAACGTATATGCAATTGCGTCTGGGATGTGTGATGGCCTGAAGCTTGGTGACAATGCCAAGGCTTCGCTGTTAACTCGTAGCCTCAATGAGCTAGTACAACTGGGTCAATTGTTGGGCGGCGAAAAAGAGACGTTTTATGGTTTGAGTGGGTTCGGGGATTTGGTAGCCACCTGCTCGGGAAGCTGGAGTCGCAACCGTACATTTGGTGAGCGTGTCGGGCAAGGCGAAGCTTCTGAATCGATCGTATCCGGACAAAAGTCAGTGGTTGAGGGATATCGAGCCACTGCGTGTATTAAAAAGCTCTGCGACGAACAGTCGATAGATGCCCCTATCTTGTCACAAATCCACGCCATTTTATTTGATGGTAAGGAGCCGTTGTCTGCGATTCAGGCGCTGATGGGGCGTGGCCTCAAGACTGAATAATTTCGATTTATTAAACCAAGCATTTGTAATTCCATATGTCTGATAAATCGCTCTGTGAAGTTCGAAGTTCTTCGATTCATCAACGTGGCTTGTTTGCCAAATGTGATATCGAAGAGGGGACTGATATCATTCAATACGTAGGAGAGAAAATCTCTAAAGAAGAGTCGAATCGGCGTGCGTTAGACTGGGAGGAACAGGCCCGTGAGTCAGGCGAAGGCTTGGTATATATCTTCGAGCTCGATGATCATTGGGACATTGACGGACGCTTAGGCGAGAATCCAGCACGTTACATGAATCACTCTTGTGATGGTAATTGTGAAGCGGTCAATTGCGACGGTGAGATTTGGGTGGTGGCGCGAAAGGACATCAAGCAAGACGATGAGCTGGTCTATGATTATGGGTACGATATGGAGCACTTTTTGGACCACCCATGTCGCTGTGGATCTGATAATTGTATCGGTTATATCGTACGTGAAGATCAGCGTAAGAAAGTCAAAAAACTGTTAAGGAATGTGAAGCGGAAAGCCAGGCAACTCTCAGAGCAAAGCTAGGCTACCTCTCATATTCGCCCCAGAATGATGTCGCTTTCATGGCGATTAATCAAAAATAACCCCGTGAGCCGAAGCACACGGGGTTAGGTACAATTAAAGATAGTGAACGCGGACTAACCGTTGATTTGCTCTTCGAGGAAAGCAATGAGTTCGTCTTCGGTCACGCGGCGCTGCTCACAAGTGTCGCGGTCGCGGAGAGTGACAGTGCCATCTTTTTCGATGGTGTCGAAGTCGATGGTGATGCCGTAAGGAGTGCCAATCTCATCTTGTCGACGGTAGCGGCGACCAATGGCGCCTGAGGCATCGTAGAAGACATTCCAGCGCAGCTGTAGCTTCTTGTAGAGTGCTTGTGCGCGCTCAACGAGCTCGGGCTTATTCTTCAGCAGCGGAAAGATCGCGGCTTTGACGGGTGCAATCTTCGGGCTGAACTTAAGTAGTGTGCGCTTTTCAACCTGACCTTTATCGTTTGGCACTTCGTCCTCAGTGTATGCCGCGGAGAGTACGGCGAGGAGTGTGCGGTCGACGCCGAGTGATGGCTCGATGACATGCGGCACATATTTTTCTTTGGTGGCTTCGTCAAAGATGGTCATCGACTTGCCTGAGTGTTTTTGATGCTGCATCAGATCGTAGTCGCCGCGGCACGCAATGCCCCAGAGCTCTTGCTCGCCGTGCGGGAACTGAAACATGAGATCTGTGGTAGCTTGCGAGTAGAAGGCAAGCTTGTCCTCTGGATGTATGTCTTCGGTAATTCCTTCGCGCGGCAGACCGATTGAGACCAGCCAATCAATACAAGTGTCAATCCACTCACGGTGGAGCGTCTTCCAATCTGCATTTGGCGAGATGAAAAATTCGATCTCCATTTGTTCGAACTCACGTGAGCGAAAGATGAAATTACGTGGTGTGATTTCGTTACGAAACGCCTTACCAATTTGAGCGATGCCGAATGGGATCTTTACGCGCCCAGTGTCCACTATGTTTTTATAGTTGGCGAAGATACCTTGTGCGGTTTCCGGACGAAGATACGCAGTTGCAGAATCATCCGCGAGTGGCCCGACCTTGGTCTCAAACATTAGCTTGAACTCACGCGGTGCAGTCAGTGAACCTGGCTTGCCAGTTGCCGGAGAAGGAATCAGCTCATACTCTTCAGGCTTTGATTCAGTATAATCCTTGAGGACGATCGGCGCGAGTTCACCTTGTTTGGCAGCTTTGCGCTTGAGGGCTGCTGCAGCCTGTTCAGCAACTTCCTGTTGCTCGGGGCATTCGATGACCGAGACGTAGCCAATCGTGTCGCCCTCGACGATGACCGGAGCGAAAAAGAGCTGATCGGCGCGGTAGCGAAGCTTGGACTCCTTACAGTCCACCATCGGGTCGGAGAAGCCGTCGACGTGCCCAGAGGCTTTCCAGATGTCGGGGTGCATGATAATCGTTGAGTCGAGCCCTTCGATATCATCGCGGCGTTGCACCATGTCGCGCCACCAAGCTTGCTTAATGTTGTTGCGCAGTTCTACGCCGAGTGGGCCGTAGTCGTAAAAACCGTTATAGCCACCGTAAATTTCGGAGGAGGGAAAGATGAAGCCGCGGCGCTTACAGAGGCCGACGATTTCTTCCATGAGACCATCACTGGATGCATTTGCTGTCATAAGCCGCCAAAAGATGGAGTTTTGAATTATTGGGTCAAGGTTGGAAAGTCTTGATACGGTCAAGATACTGGCATTGCTATGTGCGACTAATATGCATTAATCGTAGTTTTAATGAATGATGAACAGACAGAGAAGTCGCCTACAACGACTGCCAACTCAGCCAAGGTTACAACCGAGTTGGCAGGGCTGCAACGTGCGGCTGTAGTCGTATTGGGCTTATTCGTGCGCGTGTGGACGAGATCCCTGCGCTTGCACTATGATACGACTGTGAAAACGCTCATAAATCCGGATAGAAAGCCTACAGTCGTTATTTTGTGGCATAACCGACTGTTGTTAGCGCCAGAGCTGTTTCGACGAAATTTTCCAGAGCGTAAAATGGCAGGTTTAATTAGTGCCAGCAGTGATGGTGCGTGGTTGGCTGGTTTCTTTGAGCAATTGAGTATTAAGCCAATTCGCGGTTCTAGGCATGGTCGCAGCAAGCAGGCATTTCGTGAGCTACTTAAAGCAAGTCGAGCTGGATATGATATTGGGATTACACCCGACGGCTCGCGTGGGCCGATGTATGATATGAAAGCAGGCGCGGCAACATTGGCGGTACGAGCCGGAGTTCCTGTAATGTTACTTTCGTTTAATTATAAGAGGGCTTGGCGCTTAAAGAGTTGGGATCGATTTTATATTCCTCTGCCGTTTAGTCGAGTAGATGTGCGTGTTGATGATGTAGGTGACGCCAAAGCACTGGCTGGGGGTGATTCTCGGGCAGCTGCAATTATTTTAAAAGAGCGACTGATGGCGATCACTGAAGATGATGAGTATCTCGCCAACAAAGACGATTGCCCTAAGGGTTAATTCAAGGGGCAGCTAAATCTCTATTTCGTGAGGGCATAGATCAATGTTATCACGGCTAACTGACGGACAAAAAAGCCCTCGTGGTGACGAGGGCTTTTGGAATGAATAGTTGGCTGGGTTTGATTACCAAACAAATGTCGGTGAACTTACGGACTTGCCGCCCGCTGCGACCGTAAGGTCTTCACCTTCGGCCCAAAGTATATCGTTAATAAGTAACTTGAAGGTGACCGTACCTGTGCCTTTTGAGGAAGCAAATGCCCATTCGTATGGCGTGATATTTTTAAGCGCCGCGCCTTTCTCCCAGCTAAGGCCTGCGCCTTCGCCACGTACGTAGAGTGTGTTGCCAAAGCCGACATCAACGCGAGCGATGATGCTTGTTTGTGAGGCGGCCTTCTTTGGAGTTGCCGTCTTTTTCACTGGAACTTTCTTAGTAGTAGATTTTTTCGGAGCTACCGCCTTTTTCACGGGTGCTTTCTTAGCGGCGGCCTTCTTCGGAGTAGCCGCCTTCTTTACTGGTGCTTTTTTAGTCGCCACTTTTTTCGGAGTGGATGCTTTTTTAGCAGGTGCTTTTTTAGCGACTACTTTTTTGGTGGATGTTTTTTTAGCCATTGGATTAATTTTCGAATTTAATTGAATTTAAGTGGTTGAAGCTATCGTCGCATGTTATGGCGTACCCAAGTTCAACGTAATTATGCATAGCATAATTGAGGCCAAAAAGATATCGGAATTTTTTTTATTAAATCACCGGGCGAATGTATCTCCAGTAGACCACCGAATGAGGCCTGATTCTCAAACTTATTTGAGTAGGTAAATGACTTCTTCAGCTAAGTTTTTAGCATGATCGGCGATGCGCTCGATTGATTTGGAAATAAAGACTTTTTGAAAGGAGGTAGAAGTTTCGGAGTCGTCTGCTGACCCTATCGTCAGGATCTTGAAATTTTCTTTGTGGAGAGCATTTACCTCCTTGTCGCGCTGGATCACTGCGTGTGCGAGTTCCAAGTCCTTTTCGACTAATGCAGTAATAGCATCCTTCATCATCAAGCAGGTGAGCTGGCTCATTTGCTTGATTGTCATGGTGTCACCAGAGCGTCCATCCTGATGGAGGATATTCTTGGCTCGTAGTGCGATATTGTGCGCTTCGTCGCCGGCACGTTCGAGGTCGTGGCTAGCTTTGATGGCGACTAAAATAAAGCGCACATCACTGGATACTGGAGAGCGAAGCGTGATGTAGCGAACTGAAGCTTGGTCGATCTCGACTTCGAGTTCGTCGATGGCATCGTCGAGCGAGATCGCTTGACTGAGTTTGCTTAGGTCGTCTTCAAGAAACCCGTCGATGGCCAGGCGGGCAGCTTCGTTTGCTTTCTCACCGATGAGGATGAGTTTAGTGCGTAGGTCTTCGAGTTCGTGTTGATAGAAAGGTTTCATTGTATCATTTATTAAGCGTGTGTTGCTGATAGACCGTGATCACCCAAAGCGTCCGGATATATAAGCTTCGGTTTGTGGGTCTCGGGGGTTCATAAAGATTTGATCAGTTTGCCCATATTCGATCAATTTCCCCAAGTAGAAAAAGGCGGTGCGGTCGGATACGCGTGCGGCTTGTTGCATACTATGGGTAACGATCACGATTGTATAATCTTTTTTAAGTTCATGTATGAGCTCTTCGACCTTGGCGGTTGCAATCGGGTCCAGCGCTGAACAGGGCTCATCCATCAGCAGAATTTTAGGGCGCACGGCGAGGGCGCGAGCGATGCACAGCCGTTGCTGTTGACCGCCAGACATGCCGAGTGCACTTTCACTAAGGCGGTCTTTGACTTCATCCCAAAGGGCAGCATCACGCAGGCAGCGCTCAACCACTTCATCAAGCTCGCTCTTCTTTTTAACACCTTGGATACGGAGACCGTAGGCAATGTTGTCGTAGATTGATTTTGGAAATGGGTTGGACTTTTGGAAGACCATGCCGACGTGCTTGCGTAGCTCGATAGCATCGACGTTTTTATCGTAAATATTAACATCACTGATTTTGATTTCACCGGCTTTAATACGTGCGATATCGATTAAATCGTTCATCCGATTGAAACAGCGCAGGAAGGTCGACTTGCCGCAACCAGACGGTCCAATGAATGCAGTGACTTCTTTTTCATTGATATCCATATTGATATCAAACAGAGCCTGTGCATCACCATATGCGAAGTCGAAGTTGCGGATCTTAATAATCGGAGTGCCGCCGCCAGTAGTTTGAGAGGGATTGGATGTGCTCATTTTAAAAAGTGAGAAAGTTGGAAGGTGGGAAAGTTGGAAAGTGGGGCCTTACCACTTATATTTTTTACGAATCTTAATGCGTAAGACGATACTACTGAGAGCGAAGAATCCGACAATGATCAGGAAGACAAACGCAGCGCCATACTGCATGTTGCGGGTGTATTCGTTCTGTGGGATTTTCGAACTTACAACGTAGATGTGGTAGGGCAGTGCCATGACGCCCTGGAAAAAAAAGTCAGTTTTTTGTTCTAGGCCCTGCCAAGGGAGTTGATCACGCAGCGCGTAGGCGGCGGTAAACATGATCGGAGCGGTTTCACCCGCGACACGAGCCACGCCCATAATCGAAGAAGTCAGGATGCCTGGCAGTGCGTAGGGTAATACGTTAGTGCGGATGGTCGTCCATTTCGAAGCACCCAGAGCAAGTGAGCCCTCGCGGAAGCCTTTAGGGATCGCGCGCATTGACTCTTCACTGGCGGCAATGATCACCGGAAGTGCCATGATGGCGAGCGTGAACCAACCAGCGATCATCGAAACGCCCCAGTCGAAGTAGAGGACAAACATACCAAAGCCAAATAGACCGAAAACAATGGAGGGCACGCCTGACAGGTTTAGAATCGATAGGCGAATTAACTGCAGCGTAGGTCCCGGGGTGCTGTATTCGCTGAGAAAGATTGCACAGAGTATGCCAAGGCTCAGCGCGATGGCAATAGAGCCTAGCACCAGCAGGCAGGTACCGACGATTGCGGGGCCGATACCACCTCCACTGTAGGCGTAGTTACTGTAAGCGTAGAGTTCGCTGGACGGTTCTTGGTCGAGCGCTCGGTAGGCATCATCGCCATACATAAGGCGCCCGTCTTTACGCTGTAGGTCGAGCGCTTTAATTTCCTGCTGCAGTGCGGCGATTTGTTGTCCGAGTGCTTCGGCTGCAGTTGTTTCGTTGGAGCCGAGGTTACGTTGTTTGGTCCGCAGGGAAACGATTTGAGCCTTGGCGGACTTCAGTTCGGTATCGATTTCCTTGGGCTCAAACACATGTAGCGTTTGTGGCTTTGCGGTGAGGAATTCGATATTGATAAACGGTGCCTTCGGGATGAAGACCGCTTTGGAGCCGTTGTAAGCGATATTCAGAAAAATATATCCAGCACATAGAATGACGATGTAGGTCGCTATGCGGAACGCGCCAGAGATGGTCGCTTCGATTGCGGCCTTGCGAGACGGACGCTTGGTAAAGGTGTGCTGTTCGTTGGTTACGGACATGGTCAATACGATGGATGCGTGCGTGGGTTAGTCGCCAAGCTTGCTGTACTTTTTGACGACCCACTGGGCGCCGTAGTTAATTAACAAAGAGGCAAAAAAGAGTACGATGCCGACCATGAAGAGTGCACGGTAGTGGAGACTGCCATGGACGACTTCGCCCATTTCCTGAGCGATGATTCCGGTCATGGTGTGCACCGGCTCAAAGAACACGCCTGGGCCTGCGGTGAAGTCTGGGATCTTGATACGATTGCCGGCGCAGAGGAGAACCACCATCGTCTCGCCGATGACGCGACCGAAGCCTAGCATGATGGCTGAGATGATACCAGAGAGCGCGGTTGGTACGATGACACGCATACTGGTTTGTAGGCGTGTGGCACCCATGGCATAAGACGCTTCCTTGAAGTGCCTAGGCACGTTATTAATCGCATCTTCAGCGAGTGTGAAAATCGTGGGAATCGCCATCAGTGCGAGTAGGCAGCCAGCAGTGAATGCATTCAGACGTTCTTGGACTGGAAAGAAGGGCACCCAATTGAGAGCGTCCAACTGTGAGAGTAGGCGGATCGCTTCACCGAAAACAACGATGCCGAAGAACCCAATCACAACGGATGGGATCGCTGAAATGAATTCGATATATGGCTTGATAAAGTTACGCTCAGCAGGGCCTGCGATTTGGTTGACGTAGATGGCCGCACCGACTCCGAAAGGAACCGCGAAAAAGAGGGCGATTGATGAAATGAGGAGTGAACCAGTGAGCAGAGGGAGCAATCCATACCAGTCTTGTTGGTCACTTGCGGTGACCCAGTGTTTTCCAGAGAGGAAGGCGCCGAGTGCTCGCCAGTTAGAGATTGCTGCATGTTGATCCCAATTCGCGAGTTTCTTACGGTGTATCGGAATCTGGCTAATAAGCATTGTATTCAACGATTCGAATGTCTCCATGCGCTTGTTAAGTGCGGCATTGTTAAAATCAACCGCCTCTGCGCTTTTGAGCACTTTACTGATGGAGAGATCCATCTCAGTAAGGATGTGGGCATAGCGTTCCTGCTCATCGGTGACTTGAAGAATCGCGGTGTCGAAGTCGACGGGCACGATACTAGCCGCCAGTGTGTCATATTCGTTTTGCAGGAGGTTTAAATAGTCGGCGCGATCTGTGTGACTGATGTTTTTTTCAGCTCGAATCGATGCGGCACGTTCGGCTTGGTCAGACTCACGCAGGAGGAGTGAGAACTTGGCGAAATCTTCGTCGTTGAGTGTATAATCTCGGTTTTCGACGTTGTCGATACGCCCGCCGAAGTTAGTGAGAGTGGTGGCTAAATTTTGGTTGGTGGTATGCTGGTCGCGCATTTCAATAGCGACGTCCATTTTTTGTTTAACGAACCGTTTCAGGTCTGACCCCACACGCATATAGCCGAGGAAGAGCCCTTTCGCTTCTGGGCTAAATACCGTTTTTGATATTTCAGCTTGGGAGAGGCCGTCTGCTTTGAGGCCTTTGATCCACTCTGCTTTGACGTCGTTTAGGTAACGTGTGAGCTCGATGTAGTCGTCACGTTGTTCCTTGAGGATATCCACATATTCGAGTCCAGAGCGGCGATATTCCTGAAGGCTTTTATGGTAGAGCCCCATGAATCCAGCGCCTTCTTTAAATAGAAAGAGGGTGATCAGGGCCAGTATCACAATGGCGACCATCGCATTACTACCGAAAAAGGCTTTAATAATACTATCGGAATCTTTGCCTAAAAACAGCGCGCGACGCTTGCTGAATGCAGGTGTCGAGTCTTTTTGATTTGGATCAGAAGTGGGCATAAGTTGCTGTTAAAGTAGTGACGAAAACCGATGTGCCAAGGTCGCAGTTGTACCAAAATTGTTACAATTGTGTGACGAACTCTAACCGAAAAAGTTCATCGTCATTTACCTGGGAGAGATCACTTAGAGCGTAATGAGGCGGCTATTCTGTTGGTGAGGGTCGACCTCCGTGTCGACCGCGGGTATTTTGTAAATCACATGAAAATCTAGGATGCTCCAAGAACTGATAATCCTGTCGGACGCACCCGCACCAGTTGCGGATAACGCGAAGGTGGTTCCTCCCAAGAACAAGAAGCAACTCCATGGCCCACAATATATCAATGCCTTCCCCGCGAATCGATGTGGTTGCAAAAAAAAATAGGCCGTTGCGGATGCGCAACGACCTACCGGTTTAAAGCAATTAATTCTGCTAGCTTAGCGGACCGAGAGGAAGTGTACGCGCTTGACGATTTCCTGGCCTTCATCGCTGAGGCTGAAGTCGATAAATTGCTGCGCGATTGGGCTAAGTGGCTGACTCTTGTTAGTTAAGTAGTAGAGTGGGCGGGCCAGTGGATAGTCCTTCGAGTCGGGCTGTGCGCCTTGAACTGGCAGCACTTTGACACCAGGCGTGCTGATGTAAGCAAGGCCAACATAGCCGATGCCGTTTGCGTTACTGGCGACTTCTGCAGCGATTTGCTCGTTGCCGGCCATCTTCTGTGTGTCACTACCATAGTCGCGGGAGTTCATTGCCATCTTTTGGAAGACGGCATAAGTACCGGACGATGTGTTGCGAGTGTAAGCAGAGATGGAGCCAGTTTGGGCGGTGATGCCTGACCAGTCGGTGACGTCGCCAGAGAAGATCAATTCGATTTCTTCGAGTGCGATGCCTTCCAATGGACTCGCTTCATTTACGATCAGCGCGATGCCATCTTTGGCAACGGTGATGGTGTGCATGTCGACACCCTTGGTCTTTGCTTTAGCAATTTCCTTTGCTTTCGGATCACGAGAAGACATGCCGATTGCAGCAGTGCCGTCGATGACCGAAGCCACACCAGTGGAGGAACCTTCAGCGGCGATTTCAAATGCGACCTCAACGCCTTGCTTAGCCATTTTGGCTTTAAACGCTTCAGCGATTTGCGGTACCATTTTGGCACCGAGTGTATCCGAGCCTTTGATCACGATGGTTTCAGTGGCACTGAGTGTGGCGCCGAGTGTGAGTGTGGCTACAGTAGCTAGTGCCTGAATGATTTTCTTGGTTTTCATTAATCTATTTTTTAGTGAATTGTATTTTATTAATTCTCCAATTGAAAATGAAGAATGCACATAGATTAGAGAAGCAGTGTGGCATATCTGTGACTGTTATGTTACGAGATTGTGAACTCTGAATTATTATACGATAGTCTGATCGTTTGAAGCGGATTGAGTGAAAGTTCGACTCATTAGTGGGTGGCACTTAATGCAGGCTGCAAGTCTGTATCAAACAGTCGTTCAGGTTGCCTGAAGGTTGGTGTATTGAATGAGCAAATCTTAGGCCTGCCATTGGACTGTATAAAGTGATATATATAAAGATATTTTCTCCCGTCATTAAGGCTGCCCAATGAGTCGATTGCTCAATGCTGACAGTTCTGGCGTGGGCTCGGTGCGTGCTTCTGCTAATACTGTCGATGACGAAAGTATGCAGATTTAAAATCCCGCAGAACACGTCGAGCGATGGCTTTGTGAGTCTTTTTTCACTAGCAGGTGAGGGCGCGGCGATTCATTCGTAAGAATTCACCATTCTGTAACATAACG
>JAFMDL010000084.1 GCA_017857255.1 Puniceicoccaceae bacterium
AGTGGATTATCGAGCGGGAGTGTGGGTATTGGGAAACGCTGACTAATGGTGAACCTATGTGGCGAGTATGTTGCAGGTAGATCGATGGGCTGTGGCGAAGGCGCAACGACTGTGGGACTTTTCCTGCGGAGACGTTGAATTTTAAACGCCTCAGGAAGATTACTCTGCAACGCGCGCGCAATCGCATCTCCCTCACGGGAATGAGTGGATGCTCCATCCTTAGCAAACGAAACAGGATTGGACGAGTTAAGTAAGGCGCCGATGTCGAAGTCGATGTCGAGTGCGCTACCAGCGACAATCGACTGCGGCAATGTAAGCGTGATGGTGGTGCGCTGTGGGTCGTTGGCAAAGTGATAGACGTAGCCCGACAGTTCGCCAGCGGCGGTTCGGTACATACCCTCCAGCGCGAGGAAGATATAGCCAGTTTGCCAATTCCAATGAAGCTGGTTTAGGCTAGGATTAAGGGGGTGGCGAGCGGCATAGCGATTGGGGTCGCTGTGGTTCACCGTCGCCGTCAACCCAACGTCGAAGCGAATGGCTTGAAAGTCACCTTCCGGAACTGAATCGAGTGCGATACGAGTACGCCGCGCAGCTACATCCACCCATGCAAATGAGTCAGGTAAATCGATCCAGTCGCCAGCGTTGCGTTGGATCTTGAAGTTACTGAGCAGATAACTGAATCGAGAGATTGAATAGGTCTCATCTGCCGCGGTTTGATAGCGCAGGGAATCGAGGATCAGCGGCTTACCATTAACCGAATGTTGGATCGATAAGTGGACGCTGTCGGCACGGATGTTCGCTGCGAGCACCATCGTAAAAATAAATACGACTGCAGTGATGCGAATACTAAAGCGAATCGGCATGATAGGATGAAACCCACTCAGAAAATATTGAATGCAAATCAAGGCGCAACGAAGATCTCCGTATCAGCCACAGTGAATACCCGAGTGGAATTGCCGTTTATAACATTTGAAAAGGTGACCGTTGCGGTACTGTAAGGCGAACTGATTGTATCTGGGACCGTACACTTGATCCAATAGCGCTGGGTGCTGTCGGTTTGATCGACACGATCGATGAAGGTCGCGGCAACCCCATCGACGACGATAGCTGACGGAGCGAGGTTTAGATTTTGTGGCACACTGGCAGGGCCAGACGTCTCATTAAGGTGTAGGTAGAGTGTGTCGCCGATATCCAATGCCGGGCTCAGTTCAATATCCTTTGCGATCAATGCCTGATAGGCATGGTAGTGCGCGTCACCAAGTACTGCAGGGATGGTGAGCGGGGTTTGCTCATTCTGGTCGGCAGTAATATGATACATTTCATAGGTCGATGTATCGCTGCTTGAGGTCGGGTCGCCAAAGATAATGAGCTTATAGTCTGGGTGGTTCGAGGAGAGGATCGTACGCCCATCGCCGTTGCCGTCGCTGCCGAATACTTCAGAGACGATGTAGCGAGTGGCACTGTCCTGACCGATTAAAATCGGCACGAGACTTTGTGAATCAATCGTATCAACGGCCGCAGTCGCAGAGGCAGTATCGATCCCCGCGAGATCGAGAATCGTCGCAAACAGATCGACGCAGTGCACCAGCTTATGACTAGTGCCGATGGAAGGGACATCAGGGCCAGCCATGACGAGCGGCACGTGGATCCCGCCATCATAGAGTGTGCCCTTGGCATGATTGCTAGTGTAGGGCGCTTGAACCACAGGGGTCGGGGTGCCATTGTCACCAATGATAATAATATTCGTCGTGGCTAGATCAACCGAATCAAGCAAACGGCCGATTTCAGTGTCGAGCGCCTGCAGCGCAGCTTCATAAGCAAACCGACGATCGGTGCCGGTCACTGCTCCATCTGTGGTGGCGTAGTCGGGGTAGTCTTCAAGTGGAGGAGAGGCCGTCGGCGGATTATGGAACGGCGAGTGTGGCGCATTGAAGCCAATCCAGACAAACCATGGATTGGTGGTGATTGTTTCAATAAAGCTTACAGCATCGTTCACTTGATCGGTCGTGGTATAGGTGGTCACGTTGTTTGTGGTGACGCCATTGACGGTTTTACTCCAGTCGGTGTAACTACTGGCGACCCCACCTAAAATACCGGCAAACTCAGTCCATCCACCAAGATTCAGCGGACCATTATTACCGCCGCCGAGATGCCACTTGCCAAAACTGGCCAGTTGATAGCTCGAGCTTTGCGCAGTGAAGATTTCAGGCAGGGTGAGTTCACTGTCAGGCAAAGTCGCCCCAGCAGGCCAACCGACGGTATGGCGAAAAGCGTAGCGACCAGTCAGGATGGTGGCGCGAGTCGGAGAGCAGACAGGCTGGGCGTAGGCATTGGTAAAGCGTAAACCCCGCGCCGCGAGCGTTTCAAGGTTTGGCATCGGCGCGTAGGTGGTGCCAGGGTTCTGCGCAGAGCTATTGTCAATCGGGCTAGAGTCGATCGCCCAATCATCCACGATGAGTAGCAAGATATTGTGTAATGGGGCAACATCATGAACATTCGTTGAATTGATCTGCGTCGGCGATCCACCGCTTGGAGTGTAGCTCACAATAGCACTATAAGATGTTCCTGGGGTGAGCGTATCCTCATTAAAATCCAACTGTAAGCTACCTGTGGTGGCATCGTAGCCAAGAATGGTCGCAGACACCCCGCCGACTGTGACCGAACTTATTTCGTCCACTGCAGGGAGGGATGCAAAGCTAGCAGTGAAATCAGTGAATGCTGGCTCAGAGTAGTCGAACCCGGCATCATCAAATGTTTCGAGTGTGGTGAGTTGGGTACGGTAAAATTGCTGTGGTTGATCGGCTGTATTGTCTAAATCAGAGTGCGACCCCAGAGCCCCAAGGTTATTTTTTACTGTATCATCGAGAGTTTTCCAATCGGTGAGATTAGCGCTTTGTTCGATTCGGTAGGTACCACCTTCGGGACCAGACCAGATTAAAGTGAGGTCACCAGAAGGCGCTTCAATAGTGGGCGTGTTTATTTGTGTTGGCGCCTCCGGACCCCCTTCGAAGTAAGTCGTGGCAGCGTCAGGGATATTGTTTACACCATCACCTAAAGGCGATCCGTAGTAGGTGCGTCCGATGTTGTAGGGATAGGTAGGCGTGCCGTCTGGTGCAATGGCAACAAAGTAGGCATACGTACCCGCAGGATATTCTGGGGTGACACACGTGCGGCCATTGTGTAAATCTAAGTCGAAGTCTACGCCTTGAGTCTGCCCACGATCACCTAAATAATCATAATCTTCGATGTAGTGGCCTAATGGATACGTAGCCCCAACATCGGGGCCGAATTGATTACTATTTAAAGTCGGGCCGATTGCCTGCACAGCGACAGCCCACTGCGGCAGTGTTGTACGGCCAGTCGAGTTTAAATTGGTCGTCCCGTTATTTCCGTCGCGAGTCGTAAACCCTGAAATCATCCGCCGCACGCCACTGGCGGCATCGCTTGGGTCGTGATATCCATAAGGGCCATAAATCGGATATCCATCGAGCGTCCAACCGATAATCGGCGAGTGCTCGCCATTAAAATTTTCGGTATAGGTATTAGTCGCGTCATCGTAATCAACACTGTCGCCGAGAAGATTACGTAGGCCTGGAGGGTTAGCATGGTAGTGGTGATTGATCCCAGCCTGATGCGCGTTGGCTGGGTCGAATGTCACGGATTCATTGATATAGGCATCGCGGTTCCAGATGCCATCACCTGAGAAGGCGGTGTTCGGTCGAGCATCGCCCGTATTGGAATTACTGTAGGAAAAGGCGTCACGACTATCAAACATAGCGATGCCATCGACAAAGTAGCCAATCACTCCCAGGCCAGTCAGTGTCTTACTTGCAGGAACCGCCCCAGGAATACGCGGAAACCGGAAGACAGAAGAGGTATTTGCAGGGTAGTTTGGAAAGAGGTTGGTTTTCGCAGCATTGAGATACCAAGGACCCATAATATGAAACCCTAGCCCAGTCGTGCGAATATAGACATCTGTCTCGGTATAAGCAACCTCATGCACGCCAGCGTAGGTAGGCAGCGCCTGACCAGAGCCATTGGTGGGATGGCTCCATGTTGTGACCGAGTTAAGCGCATCCTGATCTGCCAAAGTCGCATAGATGCGCGCGTATTGTCCTGCATGCTGCGTATACCAAGAACTTAAGAGAGGATCAGCGTACAGTGTGACGCTGTACGAACAAAACAAGATTACAAGGAGGCGTAGAGTCATAGAAGGAGAAAAGGGCACAATGAGTGGTTAACTAAAAGGTATCTCCAAATTAGTGTATAAGTTGCAGGTTTTTTGATTATTAACCAAATTAATAAAAAATGGAGTGTTGAGGAGTGAGTTTTTTGCTATCAGCGACGAAGTGCTGGCTTTGTATATATGCAGGTTTTTTGAAAGGTAGTGCGGTTGCTTACGATACTGTATCGTGCGCGTGAATCAAAAAACTGTAAGTAAGGCGAATTTGCCGACGAAGTGCTGCCCAGTATGTCAGCGGCCATTTACTTGGAGGAAGCGCTGGGCGCGGTGCTGGGAGGATGTGGTGTATTGCTCGGCGCGCTGTCGGAGGGAGCGTAAGTCCTGATGTCTAAAGATAGCGTGCAGTGTGTGTGGCTGAAGCGTGACCTGCGGGTACTGGATCATCGGCCTTTAGTGGAGGCGGCTGCGCGTGGACCAGTCGTGCTACTCTATATTGTGGAGCCAGAAATGATCGAGGCCCCTGATTTTGATGGGATACATTGGCAATTTATCCGGCAATCTTTGGTAGATCTGCAGGCGAGTGTGCGCGAGCTGGGTGGGGCGCTGTGTATTCGTCGGGGTGAGGCGACAGCAGTTCTAGATACGCTGCACATTGAGTATGATTTCGCCGGACTATGGTCGCATGAAGAGACTGGAAATGCCTGGACCTTTGCGCGTGATAAACGGGTGGCGCGCTGGGCGAGTGGGGCGGGGGTAACGTGGCAGGAGTTTGCGCACAATGGTGTGGTGCGTGGCTTGCGCGATCGTGATGGTTGGGCACGGGTTTGGGAGACACGGATGGCGGAGCCATTGCTGGTGGTGCCCGAATCATTGAGTAGTCCGACGCCTGCGGTGGCAGATATTGAGATCCCAACGTGTGCAGCGCTGGGCCTGACGCTGGAAGGGCGCGCGTTGGATTTGACTGGAGGAGAGGGTGAAGGGCTACGAGTCCTGCAATCGTTTATTGACGAGCGCGGCAAGCGCTACCACCGCGAGATGAGTAGTCCCAATCAAGCTTATAAGAGTTGCTCGCGACTAAGCCCTTATTTAGCGTGGGGCTGTGTTTCAATGCGCACAGCGTATCAGGCGATCGCGACCGCGGCGGGCACGCGCATGCCTAAGATCGCGGCACGAGCGGTGATCGCGCGCTTGCATTGGCATTGTCACTTTATGCAAAAGCTGGAAAGCGAGCCTGCGATTGAATTTCATGCGTTTAATCGAGCCTGCGATACGTTACGTGCGCAGGGCCATGATGCGGCCAAGCTCGAGGCCTGGCAAGAAGCACGAACAGGCTATCCGTTTGTCGATGCTTGCCTGCGTGCTTTAAAGGCACGGGGCTGGATTAACTTTCGGATGCGAGCGATGTTGGTGTCGTTTGCGAGCTATCACTTGTGGCTGGATTGGCGTTGTTTTAAAGATTGGCTCGCCTGTCAGTTTATTGATTACGAGCCAGGCATCCATCTCTCGCAGATTCAAATGCAGAGTGGTTTGACCGGGATCAATACCTTGCGGATTTATAATCCAATCAAACAGGGCACAGATCATGATCCAGATGGAAAATTTATCCGCACTTGGGTACCGGAACTGAAAGAGGTATCGAATGACTTTATCCACGACCCGTGGATGATGCCTGACTTAATTCAGATCGAAACAGGCTGCCAATTGGGGGTCGATTATCCACTGCCGATTGTAGAGCATCGCGAGGCGGTCCGCTTTGCCCGCGCTCGTTTCACTGAATTACGGCAATTGCCTGAGTATCGAGAGGCCTCACGCGCGGTCTTGCAGCGTCACGGCAGCCGGAAAGGGCGCAGTGGACGTGGAGGAGGGCGCGGCACTAAGCGCTCCAAGCAAGCCGACGATTCTCCACAAGGTGAGTTTAATTTCACGGCATAGGCTGTGTGCGTACAGCTAATAGGACTCACATCCGCTCACTCAGTTTAATCGGCTATTGCTGCATCAACAAACAGATCTTCAAAACAGTCGACGCTGTGTTCG
>JAFMDL010000002.1 GCA_017857255.1 Puniceicoccaceae bacterium
TGAAAAGTCGCTGTTTCATCACCGCTTTCGCGGGAGCATAGGCCGCATTGCCAGCCTGATTGGTCCATTCATTCGGGTCTAAGGGATGATCGTAGAGTTCTTCCGATCCGTCGCTGTAACGGATATAGCGATAATTCTCAGATCGGGCCGCGTGGTGATTGAGCGCCCACGGGCTCTTCGTGTCCTCCGGCCAGGCCACCCGAGCGTTATGGAGGTGCGATAGCGACACGCTCGGGCCATCCCACTGCCCCGCTAGAGGCGCCTCTATGAGCGAAGTCAGATCGTTACCATCGAGAACCATATTATTTTTGCCGACTCCTCCATTGGGATCCGCGGGCATGTCGCAGAGTGCATTCAAAGTCGGGTAGAGGTCGATCAGCGAAACCGGCGCACTACACTCAAGCCCCGCCACGCTCGCGAGGCTGCCACCTGGGCGCATCTCTGGGGTGTAGATGACTAGCGGCACTCGGGTCGTTTCTTCCCACGGGGTCGTTTTGGAGGAGTGGTCTTTCTCACCCAGATGATAGCCGTGGTCGCTGGTTACAATCACGATTGTATTGTTAGCGTAATCACTGGCATGTAGGGCATCCCAAATAACACCTACTTGATGATCGGCGAATGCCACGCAGGCGAGGTATCCCTGGACAAAATTAAGCCACCATTCATTCGCACCGTTGCCATAGTCCTGCTTGTACTTATTCATGCCACTCTGGTAGCCCCGGAGGGGTTGACCACTGGAGGGTATACCGGGCCTGCCTAATGCGATTTCGGGAAGATCGGCTAAGTCATCCAGATTAGGAAGGTGCGGCGGTAAACTCACCGTATTATTCCCGTTTGCGTCCCTGAAGAGATCGAAGAACTCCTTAGGGGCATAAAACGGTGCGTGCGGCCTATTCATGCCCACTACCATAAGAAAAGGGTCGCTATGAGTCTGCCCCAACTTGCCCTCGGCCCATTGTGCACTAATCTCGTCAGGCATGAGGTCTCGGACATCTCCTTCAATACCTAAAGGTCCACCCTCACTAGTATAAGAATAAGTGGAGTCGTCTTTTAGCGCCCACTGATAGTTTTCAAAGCCAGGAGTATCCTCGGGCTTGTTGTCTAATGAGGCTGTACTGGGATAATAGCCCCAATTGCTTGTAGGCATGTCTGGATGCTGGAACCCTTTAGGCTTGCCGTATTCCAAAGTCGACCCATCCCAAGGGAATGGTCCAAAGTCAGATGGCCCAGCTCCATCAACCACTGAAGGTACTCCTGTCACACTCCAGACAGAGTTGTCGTCATGCCCATTGTGGAAGATCTTCCCACTGCCCCAAACTGTGTAACTATTCGCTTTAAAATGCTCCATCAGGGTGACTGCATCGTCCAAAATATCAAAGTCCCGCCAGTCGTTTTCTTGCTGGTCATATCCATAGAAGCCACTGGTGCTGGGCAGTAAGCCAGTCCACAAACTCGCTCGCGAAGGCCCGCAAATCGGTGCGTTACAATGGGCGTTGGTGAAGCGAACACCCTGGTCCATGAGACGCTCAATATTTGGGGTATAGGCTTGTGGGTGACCTCCCATCCCTTCGACCGAGTCGTTCAAATCATCACAAATAATTACGATCACATTAGGCTGCGCGATACAAACGGTGGCTTGTGCACAAAAGAGAAATAATACGCTAAGTAATAATGTTCTTACACGGCTTGCGCCGAAGGAAGTGGGGGCGATTTCATCCATTTAGTTGTTTGAGGGTAATGTAAGAGAATGTCGAAAGCTGACGTAAATCGGTCGAGTAGAGGTGGGCCTTATTTATTCTGGTTATCTACTACTACTCGCCGACAGCACGTAATCTGAGGAATCCTTTAGTATTAGAGGTCGGCAGCGAGGCTTCTTGCATGCGCTTCGAGCCAACTGTATCTATCGTAGTCGCACTGACTGTTGACCACCCGGAGGTTTCTAACGATGCACTCGTTTCAGGGATCAACGATACGTCGCTCCGAGTTGCCACTTCGGGATATTGGATTGCGATAGCGCCTACGGAATGACTCATCGAGACTTGCGCGGTGTTTTGTTCAAGTGGATGCGTTCCCATGGCATACTCCATCAAGTTAGGAATCCCATCTTGGTCGGGATCTGCTGCATCCGCAAAGTCTGTTGCGCTGTGGCCCGGTGTCTGGTGCAGCGTTGACCATTGCGACTTCGTCACCGGATAGCTAGCGGGGACATTATATGGCGAAGCCTGAAGGTCCTTCTTCCAACCGTCGCCCACATAATCACTGTTATCAGAATCGTGTAATAGTGCCCGCAATTCTGAAATAAGAGCAGCATACGCTGAGGCTTGAGTATAAGCTAAATTTTCGGTCTCCTCTGGATCATTCTGATAATCGTATAGCTCGACTAAACTAGCCTCGCTAGCGACCACTCGACTCGCATCTGGATCGTAAGGGTTATTGGCATCATTCGATCCAAATTTCCCGTAGTCCCCCCTGGTCTTCCACCACTCAGTGTATCTATAACGGTCCGTCCGAATACTATAACCCATTCCCTTTCCGCCACCAGCGGGTGATAACGGTCTGTCTGAATCATAGCTCGATTTGTAAGAAATATAACGTTGATACTGACTAAACGCCACCGATTTCCATGGCTGCTGAGAATCTTCTAATAAAGGTAGCAATGTGGTCCCTTCTAAAATCTGATAACGTGTAATATCGTTTGTAACGCTGGTCGTTTCATCAGGAACCGGTAAGCTGCAGAGATCGAGTAGTGTGGGGAAAACATCCACCAACTCAACTGGCGCATTAGTCATTGTTCCGCTTGTCCCCAAAGCGCTCATACCCGGGGATCTTATGATAAAAGGTACCCTAGTTGAAATTTCATAATTACTATGTTTTGCCCAAAATGCCCCGTGGTCTCCGAGGTGGAAGCCATGGTCACCAAATAAAATTACGATTGTATTATCGGCAATTGAGTCGGCATTTGAACCATCCCCGTTAGGATCCTCGAGCGCATCCAAGACTTTACCCAACTGGGTATCAATGAAGGACACGCAGGCCATATAGCCATGTATGAGGTGCCGGGCTGAGTCCAAGGATGGCATCCTATCGACAAAGAAAATGCTCAAGTCGGGCTCTGCGACTGTTGGCAAATAGGTCTCGCCATCGCCATATGAGGTTGGCTCACCTCCGTAAGGAGAGGTAAAGGAATTAGTCCCCACTGGCATATCCCTGATCTCCTGATAATAGCTCATATCAATGGCGCTGGGATCATATAAATCCCAATAGTCTTTCGGCGCATTGAAAGGCAGGTGTGGCTTTTGGAAGCCAAGTCCCAAAAAGAATGGCTCACCACTGATCGCATATTCTGCGATTTTTGCGACTGCTAGATCC
This sequence comes from Puniceicoccaceae bacterium, assembly GCA_017857255.1. Classification (GTDB taxonomy): domain Bacteria; phylum Verrucomicrobiota; class Verrucomicrobiia; order Opitutales; family Coraliomargaritaceae; genus Lentimonas. The sequence goes on from JAFMDL010000002.1 coordinate 3,370, forward strand.
GCGGCGTGACCATCCTTATAGTCACTATCTTCAATCTTAGTTACGCCATCTCTCTTATACTCACCTACGTCTGTGGCCGAGACGCTACTAGAATTACTCATGGCGGCTTTGTCCCAAGTGTTCCACACATTGGGATTATCTCCTCGTTCATAAAAATTAAACCGCCCATTACTAGGGTTCTGCCATCCTTCATTCCATGAGTCCGCCCCTGTAATGTGGTCATCGTCTTGATGGTTATTAGATTGCCCGTGAAAAATCTTGCCCACGCCAAAAGTCTTGTAACCGTTATCACTGAAGTGCTGTGGAAGCGTGACCACATTAGGCATTATATCCCTGAACTTAGATTCAAGATTCCAATTTCTAGTCGTGTCTGGGCGCAGCCCAGTTAAAAACGATACTCGAGATGCGGTACAAATCGCCTGCTGACAGTGGGCATTCAGGAAGGTCACCCCAGATGCAGCCAGTCGGTCAAAGTTTGGCGTGCCTGATTCCCCATTTATTGTAATTGGCTTAAGTGGATCGTCTTCGCCGTAAACATTGAGTAAGGGGCGCAGATCATCGACTGGAATGAAAAGTACATTATACTGCTCGGCAGGGTGATGACGCTCTCGGCTGGTAATTGCAGCGCTCTTAAGAATACTCAGAGTCACAGCTTCTTGCTCAAAATTAGAAGGATCTTGCGAGTCTGTCATCTCGACTACCACGGAGTATGAAGACTGGTTTGCATGCACGGGGGCGCTCTTGAAGGTAAGTGCCCCACCTGAGATTTCGAAATCATTCGCATCGGCGCCTGATAAACTATAAATGACTGCGTTGGCAGCAAAAGTGCTCGGCGTATAATTCCCCACCAAAGCGCGTAGCTCAAGGAGCTCAACGCTTGAGTTTGTGTAATTGCCCGAACTGTAAGAGCCAACTAACTCAAGGTTATCCACTCGAATTTGCTTCTCGCTCGTTTGGATTAGGTCAGGAAAGGTCCAACGTAAGGTAATGGATCCTGCATTCTCAATTGCAGTGACCTCACTTAAATCAGCGCTCCATTCATCGCCCCAATTGCCATTATTATTGAGTGCTAGGCTGACTCCCGGCACAGAAATAAAACTGCCGCCACCGACACTGTATTCGAATGCGCTTAAGGCTGTAACTAAGCCCGCGCTGCTCTGCACTCCGTTGAGGCGATATTCAAAACGCGCAGAGATGCCTTCAACCCCTGTAGTGTCTAGAGTGACTTGAAAACTGTTACCCGTGGACGGCAAGGAATCTGGATTCCATGCAAGCGCTTTCCCTCGACCCCATGTTGATCCATCGTATGCAGTGTAGTCTGAGCCATAATTATCGAAAATTGTTTTTCGACTGCCGCTGTAGGCGAAACTCGGTTCACCATTAGGCCAATTAGTAACATTCACTGCCTCAGAAAAAGTACCAAAAGTGCTGTAATTAGAACCCGCTTCTTGCTCTATCTGAAAGGCCCAATAGGCACCGACTGTCAGCGCCTGCGCGGCTGCCGACGAAAGCGACATGAGAACTAAAAAACAAAATATCCGGGGCAAACGTGGCATGGGTGTAGAGATAAAGAGGGTAGTATATGCATAAATCATGCACATGCTGGGGCAGTCTTTTATAAAAAAAACACTTAATTATAGCACATTCTAGGCAGTTTAGCATACTGCAATAAATGACCTATTTATAAAGGAAAGTGAAACTATCCACTGAGATGACCCACATCCCCCAGTAGGTCCCGCAGTCACCTCAATTAGGTCCACTTAGTACGTGAACGAGCAAAACATTAGGATATGAAAAACAAAGTTGGCGCTGGCATTGCTTAAACTAAAACCAACTTCTCGCAGAGAGAAAGACTTTGAGCAAAATGAGGCGTCTCTTCTATCGAGTAGTCGTAGCGACTTGAGCAGCCTCTACTGAGCAAGCTGAGCGGCTTTCTGACATCCACAGCAAACTCGTTACAATGCGTGGGTAATACAAGCTACCAATCGGCTTACCGGAAGTAAACTGATCCGAGCATGCATAAAATTTCGACCCTTCAACTTGCCATTGGACATGGGCTGCATCCGCGCGGCCCTCACCCTCGTAGGTAATGCCTAAGATTTCGCGTACTACATACTGATTTAGGCAAATTTTACTCATCCAAGAATTATCGGCACTACTTGACAGCTTCCATGCACCATCGGCATAGAGGCAAATTCCGGGCTTCAAAATACCAATCAAATGGCGCTTCAACACACTGATGTAAGCCCCATAGGCGCCCTCCTCAGAAATCGCATCTCGGATGCCCATCTCCCAAGGATAAACTAACGCTTCCGCAGCGGGGATGATGGCACTGCTATTTTCGCCGTCTAACACAGCTGGTATAAAGCCCTCCGATTCGTTGAAGGCATTTGCCAAGGTTTCACTGCAACGCAAGGCCGCCGCTTGGCACGATTCCGCGGACTGGGGATCGCCTAAAGCATTAAAAATATATTCTAGGGCTAGATACGAAGCCCAACATTTCCCACCGAGGTAGATATTGTCACGTGCCTGCCCGAGCGAATGGTCTAGTGAGTCGTAAGTCGTGATCTCACCGCCGCCCTTAGTCCGCGAGCTTTCGTAGCTCATTAGACCATTGCGGTGCTCAGGCTCTGGATGGTCACGACGCAACAAACTATCAAAGCAGCGCTTTAAGACATCCGTATGTTTTCTCGCGAACTCTAAATCTTTGGTCTTGGCTATATACACGCCCGCACAGAGCACCCAGTTAGTTAACTGCTCACAGGTCATGTATGAAAAACAGAGCCGGTCCAAACCACTACACTCATAACTAGAATAGCCCTCCGGGCTAAAGTGATTCGCCACTCCCATATCGTGGGCAAAAGAGATTCCGCCAGGCAGAAGATTTTCTGGCGTCTCAGGAGAAAATATTTCGTCATCATACGAATACCGATCAACGAATTGGTTCAACACATTGCGTACTGTCCAGGGGTTAAAACGTAATTCGAAGAACAGCATATCGACGGTCAAATCGAGCGTATTCATCATCAAGTACTCACCTTCATTTACAACCCATAAAGGCTTTCCATCGGGATCGACGAGCCACTGAGTTGATCCATAATAACTGCGCGTGGAATGCGCGATCATGAATTGCTGTGCATCCGTTAATCCAGATGCCAGTAGCTCAGCATCACGAATCTGTGCCTCTTTGGCGTACGTATCAAAATGCTCTACCGCATATGAGAAAACAGACTCAATGTTATCAAAATACTGCGTATACCAATAACTCGCGGTATGATTAAAAGTCGCAACACCTGATACATAATAACCGAGTGTAATCCGAACTTCGCGGCGCTCGCCAGCAGCCACTTTAAAGCGCACGCCTGCCACGGGACCCAATAAAAAATTGGGTGTCGTATGTTGTCCATCCAGCGCGCGATCGACACTAAAATCACAAAATTCCTCAACCTCAGCATCCGTTGCAAAACCCATAGAATCTCGGCTCACAGCTCCGCGTAACTGCCCCTCGCCTCTACTCGACAAGGGTGACCAATATTTATCATTTTTTAATGCAAAAAATCCATCCCAGTCCTCATCGCTATCATTCTCAATCATCAAGCTCAAGAACGTCGCAGGACAACTGGCAAACTTAAGCGTCGACTGATCTGCAACAAGAGGATCAGGAATCGAGAAAAAGGGAGTCAGCACGTTGAGCCTCACGCCAGGCGCTTGAAACGCATCCGTCGCCCAGCGGTAATCACGCCCTAACACAGCCTCATCAAATACGCAGGCACTGGTTCCGCCTTCGGCGCTCGATTGGCTGTAACGCTCCGCATCGTTATCAACCCCCTGATAAAAGGGCATCGAATGAATGCGACCTGCAGCGGTTTTATAGCCAACAAAAACCGCACTGTCTGCGGGGCTACCTCGCTCCATTGCCATGCCTCCAGGCGCCCCAGCCATGCCGATTGTAAATGAGCTATGCGCGCCCATTGGCGAGTGCTGAGCATGAAAAGAAGGCATAAATTGCATACACTATTTTAGGCAATCTGGTGGGCTTGAACAATGGGTACTCATGAATTAAAAATAACAATTAATGAAACCCTTGATGGCCCTTCCGAAGATTCAAGGAAATTGCGAGGAATAGGACTTATGAGTCACTAGCACCATTTAAGACTTCGTTAACAAGTAAAAAATTATAATAATATCACCCCATGAAGTGCATTAGGAAAATTACGCACAAAAATTCACTATTATTAACATCCATTAAAAGATACAAAAATGAACTTGCGTGAGACACAGCTGTTCTAGCGCTGCAATTGCTGAAAACAAGTGAGCCGGCCTTCAAAGCTAAACGCATGCTAACACCAAGTCCTCTAATGCAGGAATCAGCTTTTGCATGATATTACTGCTCATAGCGAAGACGGTAGAAGCGTTGGGGTACGGCGCTTGTGCCGCTCCCGCTGAACTTGATTTGAGGAGAGGAATTTGGCCTACTATCTATGGTAAGGTTGTCGATATAGAAGGTGACTATTTTGCCTGATGCGTTACCATTGCCAATGATTTCACCAGGGGGCACCCATGATCCGAACGCGATTTGCACGTAAGTGCTTCCGGCAACGTCTGTGAAAGAATTTAGGTCGGCGATATTGACCGTAATATGAGCCGACTGTGAAACGTCCGCCTGCAGGGTTGAGAAATCAAAGCCCGGATCGACTTCGATGGATTCGCTGAAACCGTCTACGGAGGTGTTGCCCGCAAGGATGAGATTAAAACGACTAGGACTGTCTGTCGGATCGTAGTCTGCTGCCAGTATCGTTACGTCGAAACTTACAGTGCCATTGTTGGCGACGGCATCAGTCAATTCGGCCCGTAGGGCTGCGTCCTGATGGACCCGATATTGGGCTACTGCCGCCTTTCTATCCTCAACACACTCAAAGCGGACAGAGCCCCAACCGATGTCGGCTTCGTAAAAGATATCGCCGTTATCGACAGAGGCGGGCTCAAAGAACTGAGCAACATCGGTGTCGAAGGATCTCCGTACCTTGCTTTCTTGACCAGAGTAGGTGGTGTTGCTGGCGGTTTGGGTGTCCCAGTTGTAGGAGCCTGAGGTGAGCCACCCGGCATCCGATAAGTCGGCGTTTCGCTCTATGTAAACCTTGCCCGAGTTGACCAGTGGCGAGACTGGGAATATCATATCTGCTGAATCGTCGGTGAAGTCCCAGATGACGGGCTGCGGGTTATAACGATCAAAGCCTGTGCCGGCTAGGTATTCTAGGCCATTGTGCAATGCGTCGCCATCGGAGTCACCATCAATCAGACGCTCAGTGTCGAGGAGTCCTTGGATGGTTGCGTAGGTTTCGAAGTTCATGGGTGGTTCTTCACCCGCCACATAGTGCCTGAGCCATTGCAGCGCGGGGCGCTCCGTGCCGTCAATGTCCTGCAGATAGGCCATTTCTGTGTCGCGCCACAGCCCTGGTCGCCAGCCCCACAAGGTAACGCCGACGATGGCGGGGTGTTCCCAAAAGAGGGGGAAAACGCGTTGGTATTCGGATAGCTGCAGGGCGTCGTCTTGAATCCAGTCAGGGTCCACAAATACGGCACCGTCAATATCCATTTCCGTGACCATAACTGGCAAACCAGTGGCTTCAAATCGGTTGATGCTGGTGGTCATGGCACTGACGGATGCGGCGCCAGTCGTGAATGCGTGTGCCTGAAAGCCGATGACGTCGATCAGGTCTTCAGCCTGGAGCAGCCCGATTAGTTCGATGTAGTCGTCGGTCTTGTCGTTATTGCGTATAACGTTGTATTCATTGAGTACTAGTTGGGTTCCAGGGAAGTATTGACGCGCGAGGCGAAAGGATTCTAGCACCCATTCCCAGCCGTTGGGTCCTGTTCCACCGAGGGCGTCGATGTAGTTGGCCCTACCATTGTTGCCGTCTGGCGGGGCATTCAGTGGCTCGTTCACGACCTCGAGGTAGTCGATTCCTGGATAGCGCGCGGCCACGGCGGAGAACCATTCCTCGATTTCGTCGAGTTGATCTGAGCTGGAAAGATCATTCATCCAACTGGGCTGCTGATTGCCCCAGATAAGCACATGATAACGGAAGGGGAAGCCCTGGGTCTGCGCTAAGTTGTAAGCATTATCCAGATTGGCCCAGTTCATCTGACCTCGCACTCTCTCGACTGAGTTCCATTTGCCGGAATTCTCGGGGACGACCTGATTCCAATACTTCTCTAGGTTGGGCTCGCTGGTGGGCGAGAAGATACAACCAAGAAAGCGCGCCTTGCCATCGGCTAGAGGTTCGGCGGCTAAATGAAATTGGATCAAGCACAAAAACAGCACGACAAATATTTTGTTAGCTTGAACGAGTATATAAGTCATATTTTAGAGGTTGGAAAATAGTAGTAGATGAAGATGAGGTGACACATCGATTTGGTCATTCCCCGACAGAACTTTGATTTTTTGCAGCCTCAACTGCCTCGGGTCGTGGTTCTACCCGAAAAATGAAATCCATATTTATCACCCCCGAACACAGCCTCATCAAATACGCAGGCACTGGTTCCGCCTTCGGCGCTCGATTGGCTGTAACGCTCCGCATCGTTATCAACCCCCTGATAAAAGGGCATCGAATGAATGCGACCTGCAGCGGTTTTATAGCCAACAAAAACCGCACTGTCTGCGGGGCTACCTCGCTCCATTGCCATGCCTCCAGGCGCCCCAGCCATGCCGATTGTAACTGAGCTATGCGCGCCCATTGGCGAGTGCTGAGCATGAAAAAAAGGCGTACATTACATCGACTATTCTAGACAATCTAGTGACGTTGAACAATGGGTACTCATGAATTAAAAATAACAATTAATGAAACTCTCGATGGCCATTGCTAGAGCAAACTAGCTAACAGATTAAGATTTTCACTAAATCGATCATCTCTCCATTGCCAAACAGCGCCTTACTTAGCGCTACGAATACCAATACCCGTCATTCAATATCGGTTTAGCTAAGTACTTAATTGACAGGACTCATACAGCCAAATGCCCTAGCAATCTAGGGGCACTAGTGATGTGACGCCTCGCCTGATCCGCTAGGAATATGAATATTTTCAACCATGTCCTGCACTTTCTGCGGCGGCTCCGGAGTAAATGCACTGACCAAGAACGCGACACCAAAGTTGATCAACATGCCTACGAAGCCAATCCCCTCAGGAGAGATTCCGAGGAAATATTGATCTGCATGACCATCAAGAAATTGGAAATAAACAATATAGCCGATCGTAAACGAAATACCGCAGAGCATCCCAGCAATCGCGCCTTCACGATTCATGCGTTTTGAGAATATCCCAATCAACAAAGTCGGAAAGAAGGAAGAAGCCGCGAGGCCGAAAGCGAATGCCACAGTCTTCGCTATAAAAGCTGACGGCGGATTAATGCCAAAGTACGCCGCCACCACTAGCGCAATAAATGAAGCGAACCGCGCGTAGCGTACTTCTTCCCGATCGCTCAGATCTGGCTTGATAATCTTCTTCATCAAGTCGTGTGAGATCGAAGTTGAAAGCACTAGCAGCAAGCCTGCCGCGGTCGAGAGTGCTGCGGCTATACAGCCTGCCATCAGCAACGAAATCACCCACATCGGCAACCCAGCCATATGCGGGTTCGCCATTACCATAATATCATTACCAAACCACAACTCGTTCGGGTTGGAGTTATCGCCTTTATTCGCCAGCAGTCGCTGGCCGAGCGAACCGATACGCTGCTCCACTGGCGCGTCATAGTCCGGATACGCGGGCGCTTTACCTTGAAAAACACTGTTCGAGCCGATCTCGGATTTTGCCGGCCCAAAATATTGGATTACTCCATCGTTGTTCTTATCGACCCATGCCATCTGACCAGTTGCCTCGAAATCTTTAAACCATGCAGGCGCTTTCGTATAGCTGGTCTGGTGCAGGTTGTTGATCAGGTTGACACGGGAGAACGCACCAATTGCGGGTGCCGTGAGATAAATCACTGCAATGAACAGCAGCGTCCAACAAGCCGACTTACGCACGGCGCCCACATTCTTAACAGTGAAGAAACGTACGATCACGTGCGGCAAACCCGCCGTGCCACACATCAGTGCCGCAGTGATGCAAAACATGTTTATCTTCGAGAGCTTACCAGCGGTGAATTCCTGAAAGCCAAGTTCGAGATTGATATTATTGAGCTTCTCAAAAAACGGAATGACCTCAGCATCGGCAGTATAGTTACCGATCAATCCAAGCTGCGGAATTACATTACCCGTCAACGCCATCGCAATAAAGATCGCAGGAATCGTATAGGCAAAAGCCATCACACAGTATTGAGCGACCTGAGTATAGGTAATGCCCTTCATACCCCCTAGACCCGCGTAGAAAAAAACGATCGACGCGCCAGCCAGCACACCGGCTGGAATCCCAATCCCGAATAGCTGCGAAAACACCACACCCACGCCACGCATTTGGCCCATGATGTAAGTCATGCAAATAAAGATCGCGCAAACCACCGCCACGCCGCGCGCCAGTTTAGAATAATAGCGGTCTCCAATAAAATCAGGTACGGTCGCCTTGCCAAATTTACGCAAGTATGGAACCATTAGAATAGTCAACAAAACGAAGCCGCCAGTCCAACCCATCAAGAAGCGCGACGCATCGTAACCACTCATCGCAACCGTGCCCGCCATCGAGATAAACGTCGCTGCCGACATCCAGTCCGCCGCCGTGGCCATACCGTTGGCCAGTGGCGAGACACCACCGCCTGCGGTGTAATATTCTTTGGTCGATCCCGCCCGCGATTTGACTGCAATGCAGATATAAAGTGCAAAGGAGAGGCCGATGAAAATGAAATTTAAGTGATCTTGTGTCATAGTGCTCTACCAATCTTATTTAGCCTCAGAGTAGCCGTGCTTGGTATCGAGTCGGTTCATCAAGACCGCGTAGACAAGAAGCAGTAGCACGAAGCAAATGACTGCACCCTGCTGTGCCATCCAAAAGCCGAACGGTGCATTACCGACTTGAGGCGCGTTGGCATCCAGCCACTCGCGAAAAAGAATGCCACAGCCGAAGCTGACAGAGAACCAAATGGCTAAAAGGCCAAGGACAAGTTTAAGACAAGCCTGACGATGGGCTTGAGCATGATCATCTTTCATGTGCGCAAGGGGTAGGTAGAATTAGTAGAACTAAAGTAATCTATAAACTACACTTTGTAATACAAGCAAGACACGATAGTGGAAACATCCGTATTGCTCGGCATTGCCAACACCATCCCGTGGCGTGCGAGCTTGCTCGCGCCCTCAGTGCCCACAGTCAACACCACCACAGCAATCACACCGCAGCCTGCGCAAGCGCAGACGACACAATTAGCCAAGTGCGACTTCGTTGGCCCACAAATCTTCGAGTCTTTGTCGGCGCCGAATCCAATGTGGTTGCTTGGTATCGTCCAGCATGATTTCAGCTGCTTCAGGATACGAGTTATAGTGCTTGGTAGACATTGCAGCACAATACGCGCCCGCTCCATCGATCACACACAGATCGCCGATTTGACAAACTGGCAATGTGCGTGTTGCCAGCAACTCCGGATCGCCCGGAGCTGGCGTTAAAATATCGCCCGACTCACAACAATGCCCTGCGATCACGTAGTCTTGCGTCGCAGCATTGGCCGCTGCCTGCATAATGAAAATTGGGTGCTGTGCTCCGTATATAGAGGGACGCAAAATTTCAGTCATTCCAGTGTTTAGCTTTAAAAACTCGTAGCCCTCTGCCCCCGTGGAAACAATGTCTTGCACCACTGAGAGCACCGAACAGGCATTGGCCAAAAGATACGTACCTGGCTCAATCTCTAGTCGTATTTCACGGCCAGTCTCAGCGGCAAATTCACGGAACATCTCAGCGACTGGCGCGCCGCATTCTTGCAAGTCGGTGCCAACCTCATTTTCCATGCGAGCGACTTTGTAGCCGCCACCCAGATTAAGCGACACTACATCAGGAAACTGACGAACTAAATCCAAGCTCATGCCAGAAATTTTCTGCCAAACAGCTGGATCACTGCCTGACCCAATGTGCGTATGGATACGAATCACCTTGAGGTCATACTGCTCGACAATCGCCTGCACCTCACCAATCCACTCGTGCCAGATCCCAAAGCTCGACGCTGGGCCGCCAACATTGGTGCGATTATTGCCACCAGAACCAGCACCTGGATTAAAACGCAAACCAATCGCCCTGCCTGGGCAGGCTTGTCCAAAGCGCTCTAGTTGACTAAGCGAGCATGCATTGATCTCAAGTCCCAGTTCATACAACTCAGCGAAATCGGTCGGTAATTCTTGCGTGCTCAGGCTAATATTACCCGCAGGCACGCCAGCAACAATCGCACGGCGCACTTCATTACCAGAACTTGCGTCTATATGCAGTCCGGCATCATTAAAGATCTTCAGGATCGCCGCATTCGGCGAAGCCTTCATTGCATAGCGAGCCGTCAGGCCAAATGCATTCGGGAAAGCGCGCACGTCAGCCGCATTCGCCTTCAAGGTTGCCATATCATAAACATAGGCAGGCGAGCCAAATTCGTCCGCAATTTTACGGGCGGTAGCGTAATCAAGAAATCTGGGCTGCGATGTATTGGCCATAGCCAGAAGGAAAGTGGGTTCACCGCCGCTGGCAAGCGTGATGTCTGGAATCCTTAAACACATTTCGGCACCATAGACTTGCCGTGCAGATGTATTGCTGACGCTCGACTAGCGTGCGCCATAGCTCATCATCGCTGCCCACAGTTGGCAAAACGAAGCCTTAAAACCCTGACAACTCGACATTTTTTGTTGCTTCCCTCTTGCACTTCAAAGCGTTCAAGCTTGTTTCGTAGCATGTTGATTCTTCTTTCTCCAGCAAAGTCCCTCGACTACGACAGCCCGCTACTCACCGCTACAGCGACTCAACCACGCTTGGCAAAGTTCTCCAGCGAATTGATCGACCAACTCCGGACACTCAGCCCAGAAGCGGTCGGCAAGCTCATGAGCATCAGCCCCAAACTCGCCGAGCTAAACCACGCGCGCTATCAAAACTATCAGCCAACCTTCACCAGCAACAACAGCCGCCAAGCCATTCTGGCATTTACCGGCGATGTCTATCAAGGCATGACACTGGCCGACTGGTCGCCCGAAAACTTCGCCGCCGCTCAGCAACAAATCCGAATTCTGTCTGGTCTCTATGGCGTGCTACGTCCGCTCGACCGCATGCAGCCCTACCGACTCGAAATGGGCACCAAGTTTGACAATACGCGCGGCAGTAACCTCTACCAATTTTGGGGCAGTACCATCACCGAACTACTGAATAAAGACCTGCAAGCCTCAGGCTCTGACCTTGTCGTCAACCTCGCTTCCAGCGAGTATTTCTCCTCGGTCAAAACCAAGGAGCTGCAAGGTCAACTCATTACCCCCGTCTTTAAAGATGAAAAGAACGGCAAGCATAAGATCATTTCATTCTATGCTAAAAGAGCACGCGGCATGATGGCAGATTTCATCGTGCGCCATCAGGTGCAATCCACCAAAGCGCTTAAAACATTCAATACCAAGGGCTATCAATTTGATGCCGGCGCATCTGACGACTCAACTCTTGTATTTCTACGTCCTGAGCAAAAGTAATTAGAAACGACTGCATCTGTACGCGCGCGAATCGATACCTTCTCTTCGATTTCAAAGTTGCCAAAAAGTCCTAAATCTTTACCCACTATTATATGGACAACCATGCCACTGAACCATCTTCGTCACCAGCGGACAGTCATGCGCAGCGATTAGGTGAAACTCCGATAAAGGAAATCAAAAACAGCAACACGATGGCCATGCTTTGTCATCTTTTAAGCCTGATTCTTCTCCTCGGTTTCCCATTGGGCAACATCCTAGGGCCGCTTATTATCTGGCTGCTCAAACGCCACGAGGATCCATTCATAGACTTTTGTGGCAAAGAGTCCCTCAATTTCCAAATTTCGATGACCATCTATATGCTGATTTCAGCAGTGCTGGTTTTCATCTTGGTTGGAATCGTTACCATGCTCGGCTTGATGATTGCAAACATCGTGCTCACAATCACTGCAGCAATTAAAGCCAGCGAGGGCACTCACTATAAGTATCCGATCACGATACGCTTTATCAAGTAAGGGTATGTTAGCAAAGGCGCTTATTCATAGCGCAGCGCATCAATTGGGTCGAGCCGCGCGGCTCGAATCGCTGGATAAATACCTGAGACCAGCCCGATTACACTACTGAACCCGAAGCCTGCAAACATCGCCATCACTGGCACAGTCTGTATGGCATCGCCCCCTGGAATCAGCCCTTGCGCGACGCTCAACAAACCCACGCTGGCCACTAACCCAACCAGACCGCCGAGCACACTAATCACCACAGCTTCGGCGAGGAATTGAATAAATACATCATGACTGCGCGCGCCGATCGCCTTGCGCACGCCAATCTCACGAATGCGCTCACTCACAGAAGCCAGCATCACATTCATAATACCAATACCACCGACCAAGAGTGAAATCGCCGCAATCCCTCCGAGCGAATACGTAAACGAGTTCTCCAATTTCCGCATTTCCTGGAGACGTTCCTCCTGCGTACGAAGCTCAAAATCACGAATCCCTCGATGTGTGCGTATCAATACGTTATCCATCTGATCCATCATATCCGCCATCACTGCTACATCTTTAGCCAGCACGTCGATACGCTGAATACTATCATCGCCTCGATAACGCGCCATCGCAGTCGTCGCTGGAATGTAACTTTCACGATTCTTCCAACGCATCACATTCCGTCCTCCCACCATCGATTCCATCTCCTTAATTTTACCAATGATAGTGTAAACCTGCCCATTCGCACGTACTTGTTTACCGATGATGTTTCTCTCTCCTCGAAACAGTTCGGATGCGACGTAATGCCCTACCACGATCACCGGGCTTTTATTCTTTATATCCGTGTCAGAAATAAAGCGGCCATACTCGATTTCACGATCGTGGATACCCACAAAATCAGGTTCCACTCCTTCTAGTTTAGCGCGTCGCCGTTTGCCGTTTGCAACGAAACCTTTCCAGCCCATATCTACTACAGCCGTTTGATATTCGGCCAAGTCGGTGCCAAACAAAATTGCACGTGTATCGCGCCATGTCAGCCCTGGCGACATCCCTACGATATGCGCCTGAGCTTCATCCACTTCACGCGGCGTCACGGTCACTTTCAAAATGCCACCTTCCGCTTCGAACGATGCCCGCATATTCGAAAGCATGCCCTGCACAATACCGACCATCGCCACCAGCGCAGCCACCCCTAAAATAATCCCACTCATCGAGAGCAGTGAGCGAACTTTGTTCGCCCACACCTCTGCGAGCCCATTCGACACTCCGGTCACAATATCGCCTACTGGATTCATCGTTTTGAGTCCTCTATGATACAGCCATCCTCCATCCGGATGTGTCGCCCTGCATAGGCCGCTACCTCGTCATCGTGCGTCACCATGGCCAGAGTAATACCTTGCTCCATCAATGACGTAAACAACTCCATAATCCGCCCACGGTTCTTACTGTCCAAATTACCAGTTGGCTCATCGGCTAAGATCAGGCGAGGCTGATTAATCAACGAGCGCGCAATCGCGACACGCTGTCGCTCACCACCCGAAAGTTGACTGGGTCGATGGCTAAACCGGTGCTCCATTCCGACTCGCTCCAATGCCTGCATCGCTTGCTCTTTCTTATTCCCGACTGTACTCCGACTATAAATCAACGGCAACAAAACGTTATCCAAAACAGTTAAACGAGGCAGTAAATTAAACGACTGAAAGACAAAACCTATCCGTGTCGCGCGCAACTGCGCACGCACGCCTCGGCTAATCGACGACACATCCTGCCCCTCAAAGACCATGGCACCACTCGTCGGGCTATCCATAAACCCAAGTAAGTGCATCAGTGTTGATTTACCCGAGCCTGAGGTGCCAATCACTGCAAGAAACTCACGATCCTCAATCGTCAAATCCACGCCATCTAATGCATGTACGAGCTCATCCCCGACCTGGTAGGTGCGTCGCAGCTGCGAGAGCGCAAAGACTGGCTGAACTTCAATCATCCGTTGCTTCCTTAAACTCCGCAGGGCGGCTCAAAGCAACCACTTCTCCCACCTCGAGCCCAGACTTTATTTCAACATGCTGCAGGTCATTAATTCCGCCTTCGACTAACCGCTTTTCCCACTGATCTCCATCCTGCACATAGATGTAGCTTTTTTCCGCCTCATTAAACACCGCAGACAACAACACCGATACGCCTGCTTGCACCGAAGCGATCGGAATCTCCACTGTCGCGCTGATACCAGGGCGCACGCGTGTATCCGCCGCCCTAAAGACCACCTCGATCGGGAACACACGCACATTCTCATTTTTACGAGCGGACAGTGCGATCACGTCAATCACGCCTTCAATCTCCGATCCTGGGATTGCATCAAACCTCAAGCGGGCTGTCTGCCCAACATTCAAGCGCTCAACGTCGACTTCATTAATATTTGCCTCCATGTAGAGCTCATTCAGCTCAGCAATTGTAAGCAAAGCTGTGCCGTTGGACACCGATGTCGCCCCAGAAATTACTTCGCCATCGATGACATCGACGCGCGTGGCAATACCATCGTGTGGTGCGATGATAGCTGTCTTGGATAAATCATCTTCCGCATCCTCTAGCCGTGCCTGAGCGATCTCGAGGTTCAGCTTTGATAAATCATAATCCGTCTGTGCGTCTAAATACTCCTTCTCGCCAACAAATTTCTTCGTATACAATTCTTTCAAGCGCTCAAAATTTCGCTCCGCTTTGCCTAAGCGTAACTGCTCTGCCTCTAAGCTGCGCTGCGCTTCGCGTACACGAGTCAGTAAGCTTGTACGGTCCAATTCCAACAAAAGATCACCGCGCTTTACCGCCAGACCTTCCTCCACGTGCACAGTAGTTACTCGTCCACTAATCTCCGACTTCACAATACTGCTAAGCAATGGTAGCACCTCACCAGTGGCAGTCACCACAGACTCAAGATCGCGCGCCATGGCGGTATCGGTGCGGATCGCCCGCGATGCGCGAGCGCTGGATTCGGGTATGTTTTTATATAGTGTATAACCACCATAGCCAAACGCGCTTAGCACGATGAATATAAGTATAGGGCGTTTCATGGATTCATATCTCGATGTAAGTAATGTAAATAACATCCCGCTAGTTTCTTGTTTCAAGAATTTCTTCGCCTAGCGGATGCTCTGTAAGGTTTGGTGACTCTGCCAACGCATCTAACGTCTCCCAAGTAAATCCATTGCGCTCCAAGATAGACCCATCCACTCGGCTCAATCGAATCGCTGCGCGCAGGCTTTCAATCACCGCACTCAGGTTTTGTCGACGAGCCTGATCGAAATCACGCTGCGCCTCGAGCACGCCGCGGTAGGAGACCAACCCCGCACCATAGCGTGCGCGCTCTTGCTCAAAGGCTTCTTGGTTCAACTCGACTCCGCGCTGAGTCACTTCCAATTGTTTAACTCCAGTATCCACCGCACGCCAACTATTGCGTGCCAGCAGTGCTTTTTGCTGCTTAATATCATACCACTCGACTGCCTCGCGATCGATATTACGATCCGCCTGTCGCACCCGCGCGCGCGCCTCGCGAAGCCCCCAAGGCAGGCGCACTTCAAGCCCTACATTCCAATTGTAACCATCCGCGTTATAGGCGCCTTGGTAGCCCTGCCAACCGTCAGTATCTCGCCCAAGATAGCTCACACGGCTAGTTAAATCAAAGCGCACACGAGCCTTATCCTGCGCTAGTATTTTATTAATCCGCTGCACTTCTACCGCAAGTTCCTGTGCCTGAGCATCGGCATCAGACTCCAGCGTATCATGCACTACCTCCCGCAATGGTCGTAGCTTCGGCAACTTCGCTGGCAATGGATTGACTGTAAGATCCGCATCTAAATCCGCCAAGAATGACACCGTTCCCATCGCCCGCCGGAGGGCATCTTTGTTATCTTCGATCAATCGATCGGCCTGCAGCATGTCTCCTTGCTGATTGACTAATTCAGTCTCGGCCTGAAGCACTTCCAAGGGGGTGACCAAGCCTAAGCGTTCGCGTGCTCGGTTCTCTTCTAAAAGACTCTCCGCTAACTCCAAGCTCGACCCGATCAAGTCTCGTACCGCACGCGCAAACGCCACATTCCAATAGGCAATCTCCACCTCTGAAATCACATCCAACACGTCACTACGTAGTATATACAAGGATCGATCTGCGACTGTCTGCGCACGAACGATTGGCGCCAAATTGACTGTAGCCCCAGCACCTTGCAGTAGCGGCTGGCGCACCGAGAGCCCTACATCTGTCGAATAGTCGGGATTACGCACCGCATTATTATTCGAACTATAACGCCTAATATTAGAATCCACCGTCACACTCGCACCCGTTGAGAAGCGTTTTTCTAATCCGACACCCGCCCGCCGCGTTTCACTCTCAGGCAACGTAGCAGAGTCCAATGAACTGCCCGAAGCTGCCGCTTGACTCTCGGCAAGCGAGGTCGCTGCAAACAACTCAATATCAAACTGCGCAGCTTCGACCATCACAGAATCTTGCTCATTTGCAGGCGCGTAACGGGCGGTGATGAGCCCCAAGTTATTCAATAGCGCGGCATCAATTGCCTCGTCCAACTGCAATACTTGCACCTTCATTTCATGCTCCACACCAACCGTAGGCGCGTCTACACCAAGGCATGCACTCCCAGCTAGGGCAGAAAAACACAGAGATGCGATAACACGAGGCGACATATAACTAGAAAAAACAGAAAGTAAGAGTAAGCAACCAACGAATGACTAATCTGAAATTTATGTAAAGGCGATCGATCGCAATGTCTCCACCACACAGCACCACCAATAAATCTGCACAAATCAGATTTGCGCTGTAGCAGTAATCCGCTAGACAGCCAACATGCACCCAACACTTCTAATTCTCGCAGCTGGAATGGGCAGCCGCTATGGCGGCCTAAAACAACTGGACCCGATGGGACCAAATGGAGAGACCGTTCTCGACTACTCGGTGTTCGATGCCATCCGTGCGGGCTTCGACAAGGTGGTCTTTGTCATTCGTCGTGATTTTGCTGAAGCATTTAAAAAAGCGATCGGCGATAAGTTCGAAGGTAAGATTGAGGTCGCCTACGCATTTCAAGAGCTGACAGACCTGCCGGCAGGATTTTCGGTACCCGAAGGTCGCGAAAAACCATGGGGCACTGCCCATGCGGTGCGGGCTGCTCGCACTGAAATCGATGCGCCGTTTGCGGTGATCAATGCCGACGACTTTTATGGACAAGATGCCTATCAGCAACTGGTGCAGTATTTCGCGCACAGCGCAGATGCGCCTGAACTGCGCACCTGCATGGTCGGATATCCGCTAAAAAACACCCTCTCCGAACACGGCAGCGTGAATCGCGGCATCTGCCGCGTCGAACGCGGCGCGCTGCAGACCGTCGAAGAGCACAGCACCATCGCCCGCAGTGCGGACGGCATCGTGCGCGGCGATAATATCGCAGGCGAGGCGGTAGAAATCGACGAGGCAGCGATCGTCTCAATGAATTTCTGGGGCTTCACGCCGGCACTCTTCCCGAGCCTTGAAGCACTCTTCATCGAATTCCTCGAAGCCCATGGCAATGAGATGAAGTCCGAATGCTATATCCCGACCGTGATCGATACACTCATCCAATCTGATCAAACCGTGTGCGCGGTAATTGAGACTGACGGCACTTGGTTTGGCGTGACTTACCCGGATGACAAGCCCTTTGTGCAGTCTAGTATCGCGGAGTTAATTAAAGACGCGGAGTATCCCGCAAAATTATAAGTCCCGTTTATTTAGCCATCCGTGCCTACAGGGCTTGACGCGACAGCATCCTTCGAGCGGTTTTTAAAAAAACCTAAGATCCGACGCAGCACAAAATACATTAGAATCAAGACCAAGGCGCCGGCAACGATCGGCATCAGAATTGCGAGACCTGCCGTCAACACCGAGCCGCCTAACTCGGCAGTCGAAATCACTGGATTTCCAATTCCACCGGTCGTGGCAGTCGACGTGCCTCGGGTAATCACTGCAGCGCCCTGCACCAATCCAGCGGTGCCACCACCTGCAATCGTTGCTGCGATCCACTTCACGGAACCATCGCCGATGAACTCGGGCAGCATCGCCGCGGTGATAAATGTACCTGCAACCACTGCGGCCGGGGTTGCCACTGTATCGAGCAAGTTGTCCAGCCACGGGATGTAATAACTACCGATCTCCAGCGCCGTAGCGATACCAAGTGCCAGTGTTACTGCTGGATTCCCCAGCCACTGTTGATCGCCAAGCATTGCTTCGACATCCATTTCGCTCAACAGATCAACATGCCCGCCCGCCGCGAGGCTGGTAATGAACAAGGGAACAAACACACGAAACCCACAGGCCGCAGCGAGGCCAACACCTGCAAAAATCGCCATGACTTCATTCATCATGCATCTACGTTACCGATAAAACGACGGCACGAAAAGCTCTGAATTCAAACAACGCCTGAAAGCTACAATGCGGCAACTACCTTAGCATAGATCTCATCGACCGAGAGCTGCGCCAATTCTTTGGTCGAAATACGCGCACGATTGATCTTGGGTAACGACTCGAGTGATTCTGAGAGACAAACATCGCGATTTGCTTCGACCTCTTCAACGCGATCAATCGGGGTGAAATGCGGCGCAGAATTAAGTGCGTCTGGATGCTCTTTGGCCAATTTAATGATCGCCCTCACTGCTTCGGCAAAGCGATCTAGCTCAGCTTTGGTATAGCTCTCGGTCGGCTCGACCATCAGGCCCAGTGGCTCTGGCCACGCAACCGTCGGCGCATGGAATCCAAAATCAAGGAACAGCTTGCCAATGCGCGGAGCCGCGTCCGTCTTGCGAAGCCCGACCGAGTCGAGCAGGCCAAAGTCTTGCTCCTTTAGGGTTAAGATGAACTCATGCATGCGCGGCTCACTGTCTGCACCCTTCGGTAGCAAAGCATAGTCCTGAGCAAGTTCTGCCTGTAAGTAGCGCGCACTCAAGACTGCCACCGCTGACATACGGCGCACTCCCTCGCGCCCAAGGCGCAGTAAATAAGTGTAGCAACGAATCTTGTGGGCGAAATTTCCCCAATGACGGTGGAACGAGCCGATCGACTTCGGCGCGCGCACAGGTTGATAGAGCGCACCATCATACTCGATTTGATAGCCGGGTAAATACGGAGTCAGACGCTCGCTGACCGCAACGATCGCATCACCTGGACCGCCACCGCCATGTGGAATGGTCCATGTCTTGTGTAAATTATTATGCACTGCATCGACACCCAACGCCCCGAGATCGACCCAGCCAGCAATCGCATTCATATTCGCGCCATCCATGTAGACAAGTCCGCCTATAGCATGAATTTTATCCGCAATTTGCTTAAAGGATGTTTCGAAAATACCGCTGGTGTTCGGGTTGGTAATCATCACACCGGCGATACGATTGCCATATTCTTCAATGCAGCGGTCGAGGTGTTCATTCAGTACACGCCCCTCGGTATCTGCATCGAGATAAACGATCTTACCCTGCTTGCCAGTAAAACCAGCCATAGTCGCAGTGGCAAAATTAGTACCGTGGGCAGAACTAGGGATTAAAATTACATCACGCACTTCGTCGCGATCGCGGTGGTACGCTTGAAACAACTTGAGCCCGACAAGCTCGCCTTGAGCACCGGCTAGCGGCTGTGTCGTGACAGCAGCTAATCCTGTGATTTGTTTAAACCACTCCTGTATTTCGTGTAGTACATAGAGGCAGCCTTGCGCATCTTCGACTGGCGCCTGCGGGTGAACGTCGGTAAAGCCAGGCAGTCCTGCAGCCCAGTCGTTGACCTTTGGATTGTACTTCATCGTACACGATCCAAGCGGATAACACCCATCGTCAGGGCTGACATTGAGGTCCCCAAGGCGCTGGTAATAAGTTATCACCTCTTCTGCTGAGTAAGTAGGCAGACCCGGCGCAACTAGGCGCGACATCGAGCCCGCAACTGGTGAAAGGACTTCAGCCTCGACCAAGCTCTCAGCTCCAAAAATATCTTTAAATACAGCGACTAATTCTGCGATGTCTTGCTCACGATTGGAGAAAGACAACTTCAATAACTGGCGCTCACCAGCCAAGCGCGCGGATACGTCTGCTCCCGCAAGAATGTTACTCGCACGCGCCTTCGCCAGCACAGTTGATACAGGCTTGGCTAGCTCCAAAGTCACTTCGTGATATGAGGTCGAATCTGGAAATGCCAGCGACACACCATCAAACACCGTCAAACGCTCAACTGCCTCGACTAGACGCGCGCGCAGACCTGAAAGAATCGCCTCCAGACCCGAATCGCCACGCTCCAGTAATGCGGCACCTACCAGCGTCGCCACAAAGGCTTGGTTCGAACAAATGTTGGAAGTGGCTTTATCCTTACGAATGTGTTGCTCACGGGTGGATAATACACCGACGCGACATTCACGTCCCGAGCTATCCTTAGCCTTACCAATAAATCGGCCCGGCGCCGCACGAACTCCTGCTCGTTCTTTTGCAGAAAAGCGTACGCCAAATAGGCCGAGCCCAGGGCCGCCATAATTGGGCGCGAGCGCGAGGTGCTGCGCTTCACCAACAATGATATCGACCCCCTTAGTGCCAAAATCGGATGGTGCTTTCAACCCTCCGGGGGCCAGCAGCATCGGATCAATCACGGCCACACTCTTGACTTTGAGATCCGCGGCAAATTCTGTGAGTGCATCCACCTCCTCAATCAGACCAAAGGTGTTCACATGGGGAAACACAATCGCAGCAAGTCGCGCACCAGCTGTTTCCGCCGCATCTTTGAGTGCTGCTTGGTCAATCAAACCACTGCCCTGATCCACCGGCACTCGTAACAGTTCGACTTCAGTACCTTCGGCTAAGGTCTCCAGCACTTCCAAGTCACCGGGATATAAAGTCTCGGGAATAATCGCGACGGACTTGCCGCGCGCCATGCGAATCGCTGCGCAAATGCCTTCAAAAATCGATGTCGAGCGATCGTAAAGCGATGCATTAACAGCCTCAAACCCAGTCAGGCGTGCCATCGAACACTGATAAATCCAGTGGGCGAGCAATGTGCCTTGGCTCAACTCTGGCTGATACGGAGTATAAGCCGTCGTCAAATTACGGATTTCACAAACTGGTCCCACCACCGCAGATGGCACAAAATCAGGCACACCATCACCAAGAAAACTGGTGCCCGTACGATTCATCTTCGAAATTTCTTCGAGTCGCGTGTAAAGCGCATCATAGGCTAGTTCCTCTGGCAACGTGCCTGCGTCCTTGAACTGAACGTCCGCAGGAATATGATCAAAGAGCTCGCCAAGCGAGGCTTTGCCTACAGTTTTCAGCATTGCATCAATGTCAGAGTTGCTGGCTGGAATGTAGTGACGCGCATGTTCGCGCTGATCGACGGAAGTGTTTTGCATTTTTATAAAAACTGAGACTTAACAACAAACAAAATTAAGCATTCATTGCTGCTGACAAATAGATGCATCTCACACAATGCGTCTATGATTCCTTCGCAAGTTTCTTTACACAATTTCACCCTTTTTTCATCTCACAATCATTTTGAAGGGCACACGCCCGTCAGCTACTAAATTACATGTCAGACATTCTACAAATCCCACTGCACGACTTTCATGCCGAGCGAGGCGCACGCTTCGTAAACTTCGGTGGCTGGAATATGCCGGTGCAATACACAAGCATCCTCGAAGAGCATCAGGCAGTACGCAGTGCTGCCGGATTGTTCGATGTCAGCCACATGGGCGAATTTTTGGTCACTGGCGTGGACGCAGCTCTGTTCCTAGATAAACTGTTGGTCAATGCGATACACAATACCCCGATCGGCAAAGCAGTTTACTCGCCAATGTGCGCCAGCGATGGCGGCGTCGTCGATGATTTGATCGTTTACCGTACTGGTGAGGAAACCTTTTTAGTCTGCGTCAACGCGAGTAACATTGAAAAAGACTTTGGTTGGTTCCTCAAGCAGGCCAAGCGGTGGGAGCTTGATGTACTCATCGAAGACCAATCCGACGACTTCGCATTGCTCGCGCTGCAAGGCCCCAAGGCCAGCGCAATCCTAGAAGCAGTCGGCCTCGATGCTCTCCATGAAATCAAAAAATTCTGGCATGCCACGCGCCGCTTTGCAGGAGAAAAAATACGCGTTTGCCGCACTGGCTACACCGGTGAAGATGGCTTCGAAATCTACGCATCTCCAGCTGCTGCAGAAGCATTAGCACGTGAAATTATGAGTCAAGGCGAGCCGTTTGGCGTGCAACTCTGTGGACTCGGTTGCCGCGACAGCCTAAGACTCGAGGCAGGCTACCCGCTGTATGGGCATGAACTCAGCGACAGCATTACTCCGCTTGAAGCCAGTCTCGACTGGACCGTTAAATTACAGAAAGAGGACTTCATTGGCAAAAACGCACTCAGCGAACAGCAGGAAAATGGCATTCCGCGCCGCGTGCTTCATTTTAAACTCGATGGCCGCCGAATCGCTCGCGAAGGCACCGCTGTCATCAATTCGGCTGGCGATATCGTCGGGCAAGTGCTGTCTGGGACACTCTCACCAATACTGAGTCGCCCTATTGGTAGCGCGATCGTCTCAACTGAAGCGGCAGAAAGCCCCCTTTGGGTCGACCTGCGCGGCAATCACATCGCCTTGGAAGTAAGTAGACCTCCACTCCATAAATAAAAACGCCCAGCGCTTTATTTAAAAAGTACTAGTGCGATGCACTGCTGTCGACAGGATCAGCTACAACAGGAGTGGTTGCTTCCCGCGCGATTGGCTGTGGCTCCGCCGTTGTATCCGACTGATCTTGAGCATCTGCTTGCCGCACAATCGGCACTCGATCGGGACGCGGTGCTGTTTTAAGCGAGAACTCCAATACTTCCTCCCCGCGCTTGATGACTAGCGAGGTGAATTGATTTGCTCGTGTGAAAAATACAGCACCCGGTACGTCAGAGACGTCCTGAATCGGATGTCCTGCAATTGAGATCAAACGGTCGCCTTCAAGTAAACCTGCCTGACCAGCCGGCGCATCTTCAATCACAGTCGAAAGATAGACTGCATTCTCCATCTCAGCCCCAAGCCGTTCAGCAACTTCGAAGCCCATCCAACTATGAATGATGTGCCCGGAAAACAACAAATCATCACGCACTCTTGCTAAAGCTGGAACCGGCAGGCAATAGGATGCATCCAACTCGGTAATAGAGGCGACTGACATACCTATTAAATGACCATTAATGTCTAAAACTGGGCATCCTCCTTGCCCTGCATTCACCGATATAGACGTCCGAATGTATTCAGTCGGGAACACTTTGTTCCCTAATTTCTTATCCACTCCAGTCACGATCCCCATCGATGGAGACGGCTCAAAATCAAGCGGACAAGCGATCGCAATTGCAAGTGCTCCTAGCTGAGGGCGCGCGACCGTGGCATCCATCGTGACGATCGAAAAATCTTCAGGTAATTCCAGCACCCGGAGCATAGAGACATTCGTTAGCCGATCATGACCAATTGCTTCGGCGGCATACGGCTTACCCTTATATTCAATCCACACGCGACTTGCACCCGCAGCACGGCTCGCGCTAACCAATACATGGCCCTCCTTGCTGACAAAAAACCCGGTGCCAACACGCAGCATAACTTTGGCGGTGCTGCCCTCTCCAGAACCACGGTAAGCAGCTTTCACGCGCACCACTGCATCTTTGTTTTGCTCAAACACATCTATCAGGCGCTGCTGTAAAGCCAACGCATCTGCCGAGCCGGCAAACAATCGCACCGAACTTACCACTGTAAGCAGCAGTGCTATCCACCCGTAGCGAAACATACTCAAAATTAATAAACTAAGCTAGCCACACCTGCGGATGCAAATGAGACACGTGCCTGAGCGCTTTCAGTCATATATACGGATGCATCGTATGAAGCGACTTGCATGCTTTCCATTTCAAAATCACGGATAAAGTTCACATCATCCGAATTCGTACCCACCGACATCGCATCGGCATAGTAATCAGTCATGCTCAGCTCACTGGTCACTGCGTCCAAATCAGAACCATACATAAGCCCTGCCATCGCTGTATCACCACTAAGAACAACCGCCGCGGAATCCATTGCTATCGCCCCCGTAGAGCTAGCCATCGGCTGAAATGCAGGGCGCACCAATACCACCCCAATCACGACCGCTGCTGCTGCGAGCGCAGTGTTCTGCACAATCCGTCCGGAAAAGCCACGCATCAATTGTAAATACCATGGGTCTTTTTTAACTAAAGTCTGCAGCATTCGCTGATGTAGCTCTTGATCGAATTCATTCCAGAATTGATCCGACGGACGTTCAGATCGCTTGAGGCGAAGGAGGTCTTCGAGGTTGATTTCAGCTTGGCGCTCTTGTGGATGGTTAGCCATAAGTTCTTGGTTAATGACGGATCGAGTTATCCTAGGTAGTCCTGCAAATATGATTGGAGTTGCTGCTTCGCGTAGTGCAAACGAGAGCGCACAGTGCCGACAGAAGCCTTAGTGATTTCTGCAATCTCAACGTGGCTAAGGCCTTCAATTTCATGTAAAACGACAACAGTTCGATGTTTAGGAGACAATTTTTGCAACGAATCGTTCAATTTTTCCTGTAGCTCATGCACGATTGCCCCTTTTTCACTACGGTTTTTCGCCGTCAAACTCTCGATAATATCAGTCGAATGCACCTCTTCATTGATATTCTCGTAGCTGATGTAACGACGACGGCTGCGCTTTTTCAAAAAAGTCATCGTCGAATTAATCGCGATTCTGTAGATCCAAGTGAAAAACGATGATTTGCCCTTGAAACGTGCAATCGCCTGAAACGCCTTGATAAAAGTCTCCTGAGTCAAATCAGAAGCATCTTCGCGATTACTCGTCATGTTATAAATAACAGAGAAGATATGCTCGCGATACTTCTGCACTAACTGATCAAAGGCTGCTACATTGCCAGCTTGCACTCGCTGCACCACCGCCCAATCAAGATCGCGCTCCGTCAGCGGAGCGTCCTGCGCTGGTGCGAAGGTCTTTGAAACTGAACCTGTTGTTGCCATTAAGATAGGTTAGATAAAACCATTCGCACACCAATTGCAAGTCAGCATCAATTGGCTGAAAATAAGTAAAACCCGCGCCCAAAAAGAAAAGAGAATCTTAATTTGCCGTCCTCGATTACTTTTACACATTGACAGCTCCACCATGAAAGATGGTAACAATGTTCGCTTATAATTATGCACAAGTCGCGTATAGTCATCACAGGCGTCGGTCTCACCGCGCCAAACGGTAATACCCTCGAGGAATATCGAAAGAATCTCCTAGCTGGAGTCGCTGGCGTCCAAATCATCGATATGCGCTACATGGGGAAAGTCCCAGCAGGCGTCTGCAACTTCGACCCGAAGCAATATCAGAGCCGCAAGGAACTCCGCGTGGGGACTCGCGCAGGCAGCATCGCCATCTACGCTGCGCATGAAGCCGTCAATAACAGCGGCCTTGATTTTGAGAATTTTGATAAAAGTCGGATCGGGGTCTATGTCGGCACGACTGAGCACGGCAACGTCGAAACCGAAAATGAAGTGTATAATATCTCTC
Organism: Puniceicoccaceae bacterium; assembly: GCA_017857255.1. Lineage (GTDB taxonomy): Bacteria > Verrucomicrobiota > Verrucomicrobiia > Opitutales > Coraliomargaritaceae > Lentimonas. Next base: position 29,054 of record JAFMDL010000002.1, read on the forward strand.
AATTCGACTACGACACCCGTTTCTGGACTCACCACCACAATCCACGGACCGTAGCCAATAACCCAGCAGGAGAGATCACCATCAACATGGGGATTACAGGGCCGCACTACACCATCGGTGCTGCCTGCGCGGCTGGTAATGCGGGCTTAGTGCAAGCACTACAAATGCTCCGCCTTGGCGAAGTTGACTTCGCACTCGCTGGCGGCGTCAGTGAAAGTATACAGTCCTTTGGGATCTTCGCAGGCTTTAAGAGCCAAGGAGCTTTAGGCACTCACGAAAGCGACCCCAATAAGACCAGTCGCCCATTTGATAAAAGTCGCAACGGTATCGTGGTCTCCGAAGGTGGCTGCATCTATACCCTCGAGCGCCTTGAAGACGCGCACGCACGGGGTGCCAACATTATCGCTGAGATTGTCGGCTACAGGATCAACTCTGATGCTGGTGATTACGTACTTCCCGACCCTGTCCGTCAGGCCGAATGCATGCGCGCAGCACTCAGTGTCGCAGGCATGCAGCCCAAAGATGTTGATATCGTCAATACCCACGCCACCTCGACGCCCATGGGCGACATCCAGGAATGCAAAGCCATTAATGAGGTATTCGGCGACAGTCCAACAACCTATATCAACAACACCAAGAGCTTCATCGGCCACTGCATGGGCGCGGCTGGTGCCCTCGAACTAGCAGGCAATCTGCCCTCCTTCAAGGACCATATAATTCACCCAACTATCAACATTGAAGAGCTCGACCCAGAATGCGCGATGCCAAATCTGGTAATAAATGAGCCGCGCAAGGTTGACGAAGTGAAAGTTATCCTCAACAACTCATTCGGAATGCTTGGTATTAATTCAGCACTGATCGTTAAAAAGTTCGAGAATTAAGCCATTTTATTACTCATTCCCAATTAAACAGCAGCCGCTTTCAACCATGACAGAAGATCAAGTAAAACAAATCGTCATCGACATCATCGCAGAAATTGCGCCCGATGAGGACACTACCAATATCAAGTCCGAGATAAAACTCCGCGACCAACTCGACCTCGATTCGATGGACTTCCTAGACATCGTGATGGAGCTACGCAAACAGCATGGCATCGAAGTTCCTGAAGCGGACTACCCTGAGCTCGCATCGCTCGATAGTTGCGCAGCTTACTTGACCCCCAAGTTCAACGCATAATTTAGGCGACACTGTTCGCACCACGCGCAACACAGGCAACCCGCCTGTGTTTCGTTGTATTTGGAACGCGCGACAATCTGACATAATGACTAACTTTGTAAATCGCTCTGGCGTGCGAGCTTGCTCGCGCTTTTTTTGAGTCGCTGGCTGTTAAGCGCGAGCAAGCTCGCACGCCACGCCTTGACTCGAAAACCACAGAGCGCTTCCCTCCACCCTACTCCGATGAAAGTCCACCCACTAGACCAGCAACACTTCGAAGTCATTATCATCGGTGCCGGTATGGCCGGTATGGCTGCGGGCATTCGCCTCGCACTCGCAGGCAAGCAGGTGATTATATTGGAGCGTCATAACGCCAGTGGCGGGCTCAATTCCTTTTACAGCATCGAAGGGCGCAAGTACGACGTTGGACTGCACGCCATGACCAATTTCGTGCCGAAGGGCACCAAGAGCACACCGCTCACCAAGCTGCTGCGTCAGCTACGCATCCCTTACGACGCACTGGACCTGTGCCAGCAAAACGGCTCGCGAATCGCCTTTCCAGGCTGCGAGCTAGAATTCAGCAACGACTTTGCACTCTTTGAAGCCGAAGTCGCTCGAGCCTTTCCCTCGCAAATCGATGGCTTTCGCGCCCTTGCCGATGAAGTGCGTACCCTCGACGCATTCAATCTGGGTGCGATTCCCACCTCCGCTCGCGAGGCGGTGCAACGCCACATTTCCGATCCACTGCTAGAGGATATGATCTTCTGTCCAGTCATGTATTACGGCAGCGCTGAAGAGCACGACATGGACTATGGCCAATTCGCTATTATGTTTCGCTCACTGTTCTTCGAAGGCTTCGCTCGACCCTTCGACGGTGTGCGCGTGATCATTAAACTCTTACAGGATAAATACCGCGCCCTAGGTGGTATTCGTAAGATGAAGTGCGGGATCAAGCAAATCCACACCCAGGGCAACAGAGCTTCCGCCGTCGAGCTCGATGACGGGGCAGTGCTCACCGCCGACAAGATTATTTCCACTGCTGGAGTAGTCGAAACGGTTCGCATGTGTGACGATCAATCCTCTGATGCCGCGAATGATAATATTGGGCAGCTAAGCTTCACCGAAACCATCACTGTGCTCGACAAGCAACCAGCCGACTTCGGTTGGGACGACACCATCATCTTTTTCAATACCCGCGAACGCTTTCACTATGCAGGCGTGCGCGACGAACTCGTCGACCCCACCAGCGGCGTGATCTGCTTTCCTAACAATTACCAATACGGCAATGGCCGCCAACTGGATGAAGGCTTCCTGCGCATCACCGCCATGGCCAATCACGACAAGTGGTGCGCACTCAACAATGCCGACTACCTCGCCCAAAAAGAGCACTGGTATGCCGAACTACAAAAAGTTGCGCTAAACATCTTGCCCACGAGCAAGCTCTGCCTTGATCAGGCCCGCATTGCCAGCGATATGTTCACGCCGCGCACAGTGCGGAAATACACTGGGCACTTGAACGGCGCAATCTACGGAGCACCGGACAAAATTAAAGATGGCCGCACTCACTTGGAAAATGTCTACCTGGCTGGCACCGACCAAGGCTTCCTAGGCATTATTGGCGCGATGCTTAGCGGGATCTCTATGGCAAACTTGCATGTCCTGCAGGGAGACTAATTCACTCAGCCAGGAGGCCACGATAATTGACGACCGCCGAGTACATGTACATGGAGATGTGGCACGGCTTCGCCGCCATTTTTACCGTTATTGATCACGATACGGTAGCCATCTTCTAAGTTAAGCGATTGGGCAATATTACCGGCGGTCAATAACAGATGCCCCAATAATGCGCCGTCTTCAACTTGAGCTTCACCAACGCGGGGGATCACCTTTTTAGGGATGACTAGTATGTGCGTGGGTGCTTGAGGATCGATATCGTGAATGACGATGCACTGATCGTCTTCATATTCTATCTTAGCTGGGATTTCCCGGGCGATGATTTTTTCAAATAGCGTGCTCATAATGTCTTTGATCGATTAACTATGTGCCTTGTATTTAGTATACGGCTTCGTGCGCAAAGCAAGCCACACAGTTACAAGACCACCACTTGCAACTGCGAGCCACGGGTCGCCCATGCACAAGCGAGCTCGTCGATCCAATCACGCACGCGGTGGTATTGGAGCTGACGGCTCTTGGTCCAGTAAGCCCCAGCAGGGCAGATTGCTTCGCGCAGACCGGTAACGAGCAGCAAGGCGGCACGGCGGCCAGCCAGCTTCTTCATCTCCACTACAATGGCCTGCCGAATCCACAATGGACTGAAATTTTCTACTGTTGGCACATGCCAGTGCGTATAGGCTAGCTCGCTCTCGCCCTCTGCTCCAAAATGCAAACGCGCGAGCCGCCCAGCACAATCCCCCAGGGAAACTGTAGTGTCTTTGGCGCCTTGCTCTTGGCTAAAGAAGTCGAGTGCGCGACGAGCGTGCTCCGCGCGATCTGGCGCCGAAGCTCCTGTGCGAGCTAACAATTCGTTTAAAGTGCGCAGCTGCTCAACTGGATCACTTTTGGGCATTTTCAGTCGACTGCTTGAGGTCGAGTATCTCCTGCGCAAGCTCGGTGAGGTCGCGGAAGTCTTTATACACCGATGCGTAGCGCACATATGCAATCTGATCCAAGTGCTTCAAGCGTTGCATAATATGCTCTCCAACTGCCTCTGAAGGAATCTCGTGATCATACTCTTTCTCAAGCGAAGCAAGTACATCGGCGATGAGCATTTCGATCTGCATTACATCAATCGGCCGCTTCTGAACTGCCTTTTTTAAGCCACCCAGTATTTTAGCACGATCAAAATCCTCGCGTCGACCATCGCGCTTGACGACTTGTAAATCGGCACGCAGCACTTCTTCGATCGTGGTGAAGCGGTAGCCACAGTCGAGGCATTCACGTCGACGTCGGATCGAGGTTTCGTTTTTGCCGGTTCGGGTATCGAGTACTTTAATCTCGAGAGAAGCACATTTTGGACAACGCATTGGGGATGGGGAATTAAAAACTAAGAACTACCAACGATAAGATCACAACTTAAGGAAATTTTCGAGCATCTTCATCCCCTCTTGAGTCGCAAGCGACTCTGGATGAAACTGTACGCCCCAAACGGGGAGCTCTTTGTGCGCCAGCCCCATGATCTCACCTTCGGCGGTCTCAGCAGTCACCTCGAGGCAGTCCGGCAAGCTCGCTCGCTCGACGATCAAAGAATGGTAGCGTGTCGCTTCCATCGGATTGGGTAATCCGGCAAAAATATCAGTATCGCGGTGCGATACAGGTGATGTCTTGCCGTGCATCAAACGATCTGCACGCACCACTTTACCACCAAAATGCTGACCAATGCTTTGATGCCCAAGGCAGACGCCCAGTAATGGTTTCTTACCGGCAAACGCTGCAATCATATCAAGACTTACGCCAGCTTCAGTCGGGGAACACGGCCCAGGTGAAATCATCACCCGATCGGGGTTAAGCTCCAATGCTTCATCGACTGTGATTGCATTGTTGCGATAAACTTTTTGCTCCTCGCCTAACTCCCCAAAATATTGGACGAGGTTATAAGTGAAGGAGTCGAAATTGTCGATGACTAGGAGCATGGATCGATAAGATAGTAAGTGACAATGAGCAGTAAGTACTAGTCGCCTAAGACACGAGCCACTTCTTGCACATCTTTATCGCCGCGACCACTGAGATTCCCGATGATCACCTGATCGGAGGACATCTCGCTGGCCCGCTTCATCATATAAGCGATACCATGCGATGATTCAAGCGCAGGTACAATACCTTCGATTGAACAGAGTGTTTTAAACGCATCCAGCGCCTCGGCGTCGGTCGCGTAGCCGAAATCAATGCGACCTTTTTCTTTATAATAAGCATGCTCAGGTCCGACGGCAGCATAGTCTAGTCCCGCTGAGACCGAATGAGTTAGGTCGATCTGACCATCTTCATCTTGCAGGATCCATGTCTTTGCGCCTTGTAACACGCCAAGCTCTCCGCCCTCAAATCGCGCTGCGTGGTGACCACGTGTGATCTCACGCCCCCCCGCTTCGACTCCAGTCAGCTTAACATCTAAATCGTTCAGAAATGCGAAAAAGATACCAATCGCATTTGAACCACCCCCCACGCAGGCTGCCACTTCGTCCGGCAAGCGACCTTCTTTTTCTATAATCTGGCGCCGGCATTCTTCGCCGATAACTCTGTGGAAATCACGCACCATCATCGGAAAGGGATGTGAGCCAAGTGCAGAGCCGATGATGTAATGCGTCGTACGAATATTCGTAACCCAGTCTCGCATCGCTTCGTTCACCGCCTCTTTAAGAGTCTTCTGGCCCGCGGTTACCGCGCGAACTTCGGCGCCACAAAGACGCATGCGGTAGACGTTGAGTGCTTGGCGTCGCATATCTTCTTCGCCCATGTATATCACACACTCGAAGCCAAGCTTGGCGCACATAGCTGCAGTGGCGATACCATGCTGACCAGCACCAGTTTCGGCAATAATCCGCTTTTTACCCATACGCCTAGCTAGCAAAGCTTGGCCGAGCGCATTGTTAATTTTGTGCGCCCCAGTGTGGAGTAGATCCTCTCGCTTCAGATATATCTTGGCTCCGCCGCAGTGCTCTGTCAGGCGCTCCGCGAAATACAAATTGGTTGGTCGCCCAGCGAATTCACGAAGTTGAAAATCGAGCTCTTTTTGAAATTCTGGGTCTTTACGCGCGGCTTTATAGGCCTGCGTCAGCTCAAACAGAGGCGTCATCAGAGTCTCTGGCACATACATGCCGCCATAGTTGCCGAAGTGGCCACGCGCATCTGGCAAGCTGGTAGGATCGACTTCGAGAGATGGTTTTGCTGTCTGCATAAGAAGAATACGGCTGTGCACAGGGCGCTTTGTCAAGCTGGCAGTCCTTTTCGTAGACTCAGCCCAAGTGCCCTTCAAACTCAGTAATGTCTTCGAGAGTATCAATACCTATCGTCGGCTGATTTGTAATACCTACATGTATCCTATAGCCATGCTCCATCGCTCGGAGCTGCTCGAGCTTCTCAATGTTCTCCAACAATCCCGGCTCCAAACTCGAAAACGCGCGCAAAAACTCAGCATCATAGGCATACAGCCCAAGATGACGGTAGCAGTGGTTGGTCGCCAGCCAAGTCGCATCGACTTCACCTGCAGAATCTCGCGCAAACGGAATCGGCGAACGCGAAAAATAAAGCGCGTGCCCCGCGCGGTCACGGACGACCTTCACTTGATTCGGGTTGGCAAAATCCTCTGAGCGCGCAAAGGGGACCGCCAATGTCGACATTGCCACGCCCCCAGCCAGCCCATCTGCCAATGCTCGAATTTGCTCACCAGTGACAAGCGGCTCATCACCTTGCACGTTAATCACCGCAGCTGCGCCAATCTCAGCATTGGCCTCAGCCAAGCGATCAGTACCACTGGGGTGATCTGCCCGCGTGCGCACCACACTAAAACCGGCTGCACTCAAGCAGTGCTCCAATGCCGTATCGTCCACCGCAAAATAAAGCGGAAATTCCGGCGCGACTGTACGGATGCGCTCGGCTGTCCACAGGATGATAGGCTTACCCCGAACTTCGTGTAGAAGCTTTCTTGGGAAACGGGTGGAAGCCAGTCTAGCTGGTACAATGATTGAAGGGGTCTTTGACATCTGGCCTCTAATCATCATGAAAGTTCGGCAATGAACAAGGAAATCAGTGCAGTCGAAGCCTCTAATTTAAGAAAAAACAACGAAGAAGTCCTCTTTCTTGACGTAAGAGAGGACTCAGAGCTCGAAATCTGCAGCATTGCGGATGCTCTGCACATTCCAATGAATTCGATCCCTGAGCGCTGCGAAGCGCTGCCATTGGATCGTCCACTCGTGGTTTTCTGCCATCATGGCATGCGCAGCATGAACGTGCTTCTCTACCTCGAATCACGTGGCTTTGAGAATGTCATCAACATGGGTGGCGGCATCCATGCATGGGCCACTGAAGTCGACCCATCAGTCGGAAAATACTAATAAGCTAACGGCGCTTAAATTTTTACTAGACCCGATGAGCTGGTCAGGTAAAAAGAACCAATGCGAATATATAATAGAGCGTTAGTTTTATTGTTTATTTATTTGAGCCACTTCGGAAACGTGTATGCGTTTCACTTGTTTAAGGACACTCAAGGCCGTGAAATGGAAGCAAAGATTACTCGCGTAAGTGGCGATGATGTCTACATCGAACGGCGCGATGGACTGAGCACAAAAGTCAAACGAAGTATCTTTTGTGAAAAAGATCAGGCTTACATCGAGGATTGGGCCTACAATGCCCTGCTCAAAAGCGATTTTTTAGAAGTGCGGTTTACCACAAAAGTAAATGATAAGCGCAAATCAAGTAATGGCGGCATCGAACGCGAGGAATATAAGATCCAGTACGATATTACGATCAACAACACTTCCTACTCAGATTTAGCAGACATCAGGGTCGAATACCTAATCCTCAAATTTGAAGATTTACTGTCCGCTCCGAAGCGTAGCCAAGGCAACATCTTGCGCTTTAAAGGCAGCATTGCGCTCGAGCAAATGCATCAGCTTGCAACAGTCACGCTGACCACAAAACTCATTCCAATGCTCGAGAGTCAACTGGAACCTGGCTATATTTGGAAAAATGGGGCGAAGAAAACTAGCAAGGATAAGCTGGAGGGTATTTGGGTCAAAATATTCGTCGGCGATAAACTGGTGCGCGAGGTCTCCAAGCCCGAAAATATGATGCGTAAAGAGCCTTGGGAAATATGACAGTGAAAGCCACTTTTACTCACTTTACCTACGCATCAACCCGTCGTACGCAAACCACTTGCGATCGCGTTAATCACCAGCAATAGCGACTCGACCGTCGCCGAATCTGGCGCATCCGCAGTGCGCAACTTCCGCAGTAAGCGCACCTGCTCTGCATGCAGACCTTGCAGGTGCGCGTCGCGCGCCTTCAGTGTTTTCCAAAAACGAGGGCGTCGGGTTTCAAGCTTACCGAAAAGTTGAGTTAACTGAGTTGCAGTGAGCGTGTACTCTGACTCGATCGTCTCACGGAACTGCGCACGCAGTGTATCATCCTCCACCAGCTCGAAATAAGCAGACATCCATTTCGGGTCAGCGCTATTAAAGCTGCTTTCAATATTATAAAAAACGTAGCGTAAATAGGGTGTGCTTTGACACTCCTCGCAAATGTATGCATAGAGCTCAGGCTCATCACTTTCAAGCTGTGCCAAAGCTGATCCTACGCCATACCAACCAGGCAAGTAAAATCTAGACTGATTCCAGCTGAAAACCCAAGGAATCGCGCGTAAATCCTCCAGACTAGATTGTCCGGTTCGACGTGAAGGCCTGGAACCAATACGGCTCTGCTCAATCGCATCAATCGGAGTCACTTGTCGGTAGAACTGCATGAAGCCATCTGCATTAAGTAATGCCTTGTATCGAGCTTGTGAATACGTAGAAAGACGCTCCATCGCCTCGTTTAATCGTGAAGGCTCATCCTTGCGGTGGGCACTGAGTAAGCGAGCACCCGTAGTGCCTGCCAGTAAGTACTCCAAATTTGCGGTCGCAGTCTTAATCGTATTGTACTTCTGTCCAATAACTTCTCCCTGCTCGGTTAAGCGTAGTCCTCCACGAAGCGCGCCAGATGGCAATGCTTCCAGAAAGCGGTGAGTAGGGCCAGCACCACGCCCGACAGTCCCTCCCCGTCCATGGAAAAACTGCACATCGACCTCGTATTTCTCACCGATGCTAACCAACTCCTGTTGCGCTCGTAATAACGCCCACTGACTCGCAAGGATTCCAGTGTCTTTATTGCTGTCGCTATAACCCAGCATCACCATCACTTTACGGCGCTCATATTTGCGTAGACTGCGCTGCACTACTGGGTGCGACAGAAATTCATCTGTGATCCCTGGCGCACGCTCAAGATCTTCAAATGTCTCGAATAATGGCACCACAGGCAGTACACAACTCAGACCTTCTTCATCGCCCTTTGCCAACCCGACTTCCTTGCATAGCACATACACTGTCAACAGGTCTGAAAGCTCACGTGTCATACTGACTACCAGAGCGCCAATCGAATCCGTGCCGTATTTCTGTATCTGATCCGCTACGACTTGTAACGTACGACGGACCTCTGTTGCTTCTGTTGGCAGAATAGTTGCATCATGCACCAACGGTCGCGGATTGGCCAACTCTGCATTCAAAATCTGGATACGAGTGGCCTCATCGCCATCTGCATACTGCTGCGCAACTCGTGGGTTTCCTACCTCCAAGTGCTGGATCAATGCATTCTCATAATAGGTACTGTTCTGACGAATATCAATGCGAGCTAAGTGTAGCCCAATGCTATCCATTAAGCGCACTAAAGGTTCTACTTCCGCCTCAGCGACATGCTTCGCGCCAGCTTCACGTAGCCAAATCCCCAATTCTTCTAGGTCTGTACGTGTATCCACAACCGGGCGCTCATCGAGCTGTGCAGCCAGCATACGTGCATAACAACGCCAAGGCTCATCCGCATCGTCATCTGCTAAACGCGCATGCAGCGCATCTGGTGCGGGAGTCTGGCTAGTAGTAAAAGCCAGCTTCCGCGCCAAGCCTGATAAATGTTCGCGCACCACACGTAGCGCACTTTGTCGCAGGACTTGCAAGGTGTGCCGAGTCGTCGTCGAAGTCACGAGCGGATGCCCATCTCGATCACCACCAACCCATGACCCGAAATGCAGGAGTGGCTTTTCACTCACACGCAGCGGCTCCGCATCAGGCCAAGACTGTTGCCAAGCAAAACCAAGGTTCGAATCCAATATCGGCTGCGTCTCTGGCAAGACTTGGCTCAAGTAGTATAGTAAATTCGACAGCTCATCATCGATCCCAGGCTTCTGGCTAAACAGCTCACCAGTAAACCAAAGCCGCTCAATTAAAACACTTAGCTGCTTACGCGTCTCAGAGCGCTCAAAAGGAGTCACGCAGGTTTCAATTTGCTCCAATACCTCAATGATTCCTCGGTGAATCCGTAACACTGACCAGCGTTTTGCCTCAGTGGGGTGCTTCGTGAAAACTGCTTCGACTTCAACGGATGACAGTTTTTCACGTACCGCATCAGGCGAAATTCCCATCTCTTTCAAACGCTGAAAATAGTTCGCCCAATGTCCCGCCTCCGCAGCAGCACCCAAATGGCCCTCACGAATTCGGCGCATATGGTTTGCGGCATGTTCCTCAGCCAAATTTAACAGCTGAAAGTAATATGAAACCGCTTGTACTTGAGCAGGGCTCAACTGAGTATGCGGAACATCTGCACCAAAACCCTTTGCAATTAAATCAGCCGCGGAATTCTCGTCTATCCTTCGCAGTAGCTCGATCAACGCATCAACCAATAAATGGTGCACTCCCTCAACATGCTTGAGGCCTTCATCAATCAATTCGGTATAAGTCTTATCTGCGTTCATATCTGTAAATTCCTAGTTAAGCCTAGCAACTAGGCTGAAAAACAAAGTAATTCCAAATACGAAATGAAAAGAAATGTATTTCTACGGCAAGCCGAACTACTTTATGCTCATTCGATATGCACCATTCCATTCCTGCGGGACTCCATCGCGGATAAAAGCGCGGCACCGCTCGCTCAATACAGAGGACGGAGTCACCGAAGCAACACCACGCATAGGCTCAACTTGCTCAGCTCGCTCAAAAGCAACGAGCGCAAGCTCCCAAGCTCCCTTGAAATAACTTTTCAGTCCTTGCTCATAGGCGTCCCGGCATAGACCTGCTTGCGCTCGATCGACAGTCGCATCCCACAGCTCATAGATTTCGACGATCTCCGAGCGGCCCTTAAAAATCACTCGATCCAATTTTCGATAAAACAAATCAGGCACTGTTTTTAACGCAGCAGTCAAAGTCATTTCAGTCACCACCGTATACACTCCATACGTTTTAGCACTACTCTCGCAGCGAGCTGCGATATTTACCGAATCACCCATCATAGTGTAATTAAAGCGTACGCGGCTACCCATGTTACCAATTACAGCCTCACCAGTATTGATACCAATGCGCGTTCGCATCTGCTCGACGATCTCGGGCCACTGACCTGACTCAATCCAACGCTGGCGTAAAGCCCTATGCCGCTCCTGCATACGTAACGCTGCAACACAAGCGCGCCCTGCATGATCGTTCACGGGCAAGGGCATTCCAAACATCATTACAATCGCATCCCCGATATATTTATCTAATGTACCTCCTTCAGCCTGTAACAAATCCGTCATTTCACTCAGATAATCGTTCATCAAGGACACCAACTCACTGGGAGGCAATTTCTCTGAAATTGCTGAAAATCCTTCAACATCTGAAAACAAAGCAGTGATTTCAGCGTCTGTTCCGCCCAGCTCTGGATCATCACTCGCCTCCACCATTTGATTCACCAGAGCTGGCGAAACATATGCACCAAAGAGTGCCTTCACACGACGCCGCTGCCACTCTTCAGAACCAAGTTTCGTTAATGCTACCAAAAAAGCCGCGGATAATGCCGAGCCAACTGGTGCGATCAAAGGCACCACATAATTGTCATTTGAGAATAAATAAAAGACCGCCGCTATATACGACCCCAATGCCAGCAAAGATCCAACTCGCGTCACAACTTGCCTAGGTCCACTCCACAAAGCCAATCCAGTCACTAGAATGCTCAAGCCGACGATTAAAAGGACTACTACAGAATCACTGAGACGAACGATATAGGCCTCATCATGAATCGTCCGATAGAGATTAGCATGCATGCTAACTTTTGGGACAGGCACGCGATTAAACGGTGTTGGCGCGATATCTTTCAACTGAGAATCAACTGGCCCCACTAAAATGACCTTATCCTTAAACCGCGAGAACCACCTCAACTCAGCCTGCACTTCCTGCTCATCTTTCGTCGCCGCGGCTTGCCCGAGTGCATCTGCACGCCACAATATTTCTCGGATACTATAATGTTCTGTCAAAGCACTGTGCTTCCAACCCTCAAACCAGTTCACCTCCATCGATTGCCCCCAAGCATCTAATGGTATCTCACGGAAGATCTCTCCCTCTCGTCGAATCACCAACTGATCTCCATCTTGCACCACTGACTCTGCACCGAGCTCATGCGCCGCGAGGAACAACTCTAAACCGAATGTAAATAAACGCTGACTCGTATATTGCGGCAACACATAAGGCGACCAACCATCAGCATCTACTAACTTCAGAAACTCGCCTTCCACAACGACTTGCGGCTCATTCAGGGCATGCACTAAATGCCGCATCTTACCGTCCATCAAATGGCGGGAAAACAATTCTCCTGCTACCTCAACTTGGGCGACTGCCCAATAAGGCACTGCTCCGTAATTTAATACTTCATCTACATTAGCCAGTCCCAACCGCCCACTCACTTCAGTTAAAACCGGGAAAGAAGGCGCCTCTGGAAACGGGTTTTCAGATGGTGAGACATACCCATCGCGCTTTAATGGCAAGACCGCCTGAGCAGAAGTTGTCCCAGTGTAGGCGGCGGCTAAAACTACTCGATCTTGGAAATATTCAACTGACTGACCAAATGCTAAGTCACCCTGACGGGCGCGCTCATAATCCAACAGCGAACCACCAGCAAACATCGAAAATATGATATCAAAGCCCAGTGCTTTCGCTTCTCCTGGGCCCATTAAAGCATCTACAAGTTGACTGAAATTCTGCCGATCCCACGGCGGCGCTCCGATGTAAGAAACTGCGTCTGCGTCCATATCCACATAGACGATCGGCGCAGTTGATATAAGCTCTCCTCGTACTAAATAGCGCCAACGCATCGCCTCTCCCTCAAGGCCATTGAGCACGCCTTCTAGCCAAAGAAATACCCACAAGCCAATCGATAAGAGGATCAGGCCAGGATACAAAATAAGCTGCTTTAGTCGTATCACGAAAATCGCATCCTGTATGATTTAGTTGCGAATGCCAAGCCTCAGAACATATCTGCCTCGTAAGCCGAGGGACGGCGAATGACTGCACGATATGGAGTGACGGAAGTAGCCCGTGGTGCGTATTCAATCAATACTGGTGGTTTAGATAAGTTAATTGGTTGCACAGCTTCAGCTCTAGTACCTTTTCCTTGATTCGAATAATTGAGCGCTTTCATCTTTGGGCGAAACGTATCTGTAGTCAGCTCGAATGCCTCTCCCTCTTCCTTCATTTTAGCAAATTCTTCAAAAAATTCACTCCCATCCTCAGACATTTCCCCAACTTCAATCGAAGCGCGAGCAGATGCTCCTGCCCCACTCAGCCGTTGCCCGTTGCGGAGAATGTAAGTATGCCCACGCTGGTCATTGAAGCGTACAACTCCATCCGCGCACTCGATCGAAAAATTATAAATACGACTCCGTTCGTCATAAATAATCGCCATCACCCACCATGCGCGCTTAGTTGAGAGGCGTCCGAGCGGGGTCTCTACAATTATCTGAGAATTTTCACTCAAGATCCGATTATCGACTCCCAGTAGCCCCTGTCTAAAGTTTAGAATCATCCGACTTTTACCTTGGTCCATCGAAACTCCAATATCTTGCTCAAAGCGCTCAATCGCAAAAAAACCTACTCCTTCATTATAAATGGAGATTTGATTCGATGTCTGTAAAAACAGCGCATTTTCTGGCTGAGTACTCACTTGTAATAACCCTGACGCCAAGCGTGGCAAGGAGTCATCGCCCTGATGCAATTGCAGTGACGCTCCCCCAGCCTCCTCGACCAGTACATCGCCACGCACCGAAGTCACAGCCACTGCACCCCGCACCCACCCCTCGGCTTGCATCTGTGTAAACGCATTAAGCAACCCGCAGATAATTAAACATAAGACTTTCGAGCTTAATGACCTCATAAGATTAGTAGCTTTTGTTGTAAACGTCGAGCTGCAGCATTGTTCGGGTTAATCTCAAGCGCACGATTAACCGATGAGATCGCATCAGAATTGCGCTCCTTATCATGACTAAGATAAGCGGCCCAATAATAATGTGCGTTGCTGTTATTGGGAGCCAATTCTAGGGCGCGCGCCAAAGCAACTTGCGCCTCTGCCTCGTTGCCACGCAATCCCTCGGCAATACCAAGCTGGGCCCAAACCATCCAATAATGCTCACTCAATGCAATTGCTCGCTGCGCATAATCTACCGCCAGTGCTCCTATCGCCTCGTAACTACTCGGATTTCGGTAGTATAATTGACACTGCGCAGCACTTAAACCGAGCCAAATGTCAGCATTCCCAGGATCCAATAAACTTGATGTCTCGTACCACTCAATCACTTCATCTAACAGCACAGTGCTGCCAGACACATGTACCCGTGCCTCTATGAGTTGGTCGAGGCGTTGACGCCCATGCAACTCTGCCGCCTGAGCTTGTATGCGCGGCGCACTCACTGCATACAAACCATACGCCATAATTAAACTTAAACAAAAGTAAGCCAAACGTGCCCAACCTCCCACAGAAATGATTACCTTCCTTGTAAAACTCGATTTTATCAAAATCGCTAAAAATAGCACACCATACAAACTAAGGCCCGGCAAATAAAACACGAAGGTGCTAAATAAGCACATCGCGAACGAGAAGGTACCCGCCAAACCCAGCGACAGGAAGAACCTCGTTGGCGGCATAGTGGTACCGTTTTTACCCCTCAACTTAAGGCGTAACGGCTCAGCCATCCATCGTCGGAAAGACCATCGTATAATCAGCATACTCGGCAACAAGAACAGTAGCCCTCCCAAGATGCCATACTCAGAAAAAACTAGTAAATAATCATTATGCGGTGTCACAGGCAGCTTATGCAGAGTAACCGTATCACTCTGCTCAAATGCTGCAGCAAAACTACCGCCACCTGCTCCGAAAAGTGGCGAATCAGCGACTATCTCAAGTGCTTCAGCCCATAATACAAAACGGACCGCTTCGCCCTCTTCGGTCATTGCCACAGACGCACGCTCTTGGAATTTCGGTGAGAAGATGAACTGCGTTGCTAAACCCGCAAAGACGATCGATACGCCTACGACAATAGCCCACACACGATGCGATACTTTCAAAAAACAGATCCAAGGCAGCACCACTGACAATATCAGTAACAATACCAATGGCCAAAGTAACTGTGTCAGAAAAATGCCGATTACAAAAATCACAGCAATATACACACACAGCAATCGTACCATGATCGGTAGGCGGGGCACCAAACCCGCAATCAGCATTGACGGTAACAAAATTAAAAGAAAGGCCGCAAAACTGTTTGGGTCTGCAAATGAACCAGTGGCTTGACCTAGGAACTCAGGGCTAAGCTTTAAACCATGTTCGGAAAATGCAGTCGCTAGCTTTGATGGGTTTTGGAAGTACTGATAAAAGCCGACAAAAATAGCATAGCTCGCGGGCGACAGTGCCAGCGTAAGTAATACCCAGAGGTGAGCGCGCGTGCGAACATTGTTAACTGCCACCCATAAAAATACTCCCGCCTCCAAAGCATAAATGAGCTCATACCATCCACGCCATGGGGTCGGACTGATCCACATCACACTGGCCCAAATCCATACAAGTAGTGGAATAAACATCAGCGGTATATGACTTACGCGCTTTGGTTGCTCTTTTTCGACAGCCAACCACAAGCCATGCAGAACCATTAAACAACAAAACAACGGAAGCAGCCACACATGCGTATCAGGCCGAACACCGCCTAATAACAAAGTAGACAAGGCGACAGTACCGCCCAAGCAAAAGGTCACCATCCAGTCGACCAAATTGCCCAACGAAAGTTGGCCAAAATAGGCTATATTACCGGACTTATCGATTAAAGGGGGCATAGAATAGGGTAAAAGGCTTTAGCTGCGTTCATTATAAGTCAGTATAGATTACACAGTCTCTGCGACTCTATAAACAATAAAACCATTCGATTTAAAATCACTGGGCACACTTCTGGCTCAAACGATTGCTGCAAAGCCGTCTAAGTACTTAAAAGAAACACTTCACCTAATCTGTTTACTTGAGTCTGCAGACGATACGGTTTCAAATAGTGATACACTGCCCCACTTATGAAAAAAATCATTCTCAGCCTCGGCATCGCCATACTCCTTCTCGCCATTAGTTTACGCGCTTATTTTGCGCTGGTGCCTCCCCCACAGGCCACACTACATGAGGCACTGGCAGACATCATCCCGAGTAAACTATCGGGTTGGAAGATTAAAGATATGGACATGGCGGAGTCCCCAGAATCAAGCGCACGCATTTCAAATTTCCTCAATTTCGACGACGCAATTTTCCGTGTGTTTGAAAAGGGTGACACGTTTGTGGGGCTCTACATCGCGTACTGGAGCCCCGGTAAAGCCTCCTACCGCTGGGCTGGAGCCCACACTCCCGACACCTGTTGGGTCCAAAATGGCTGGACTCGTATTGATCGTAAATACAGCGTTCCATTCCAGCACAAAGGTGATCAGTTTCAGCCAGCAGAATTCGGTATCTATGAGAAAAGCGGGAATGCTCAAAAAGTTTATTTTTGGCACCTTGTTGGTGGCGCAGCATTTGGCTACGAACAGCAAGGCGGCCATAACATTCTAGGGGCTCTACTCGATATCAAGCACCATGGCTTTGATCTACGTCAGGAACAATTTTTCATCCGCCTTTCTAGCAACCAGAACATGGATGATCTTCTACGGCTTTCTGGTTTCGATCAAATCCTCGATAGCTTATCTACAATAGGTCTTGTAGATGCCACTGAGAGCAGCGCGCGCTAAGCGAGCGCACGCGCTGGGTTACCAAATACGGTCTGACCGCTTTTCACCGAGCGGATCACGACAGATCCAGCGCCCACATAGGCGAAGTCACCAACTGACTTGCCTGGCACGATGCGCACGCCAGTCGCCAAAAATGCACCCACTCCATAGCGCGTATTTCCAGTCAGATCGCAATGCCCGCTAATTGTCGCCCACTCACCGATCACCACGTCGTGCCCTGCACTACTATGACAGTTGATGGCAACAAAATCACCTACCGTAATATCTGCAGTCAGTGTAACACGCGGACACAAAATAACTCCCTCACCAAGATCAACATTCTGCCCGAGAATGACCGACGGATGCACGAGAGAAATAAACCTGGCAGCTCGCGCTAGCAATGATTCACAGACCTGCTGCTTGATGCGCGGCTGCCCAATCGCACAGACCAACAACTCATCCTCAGCAGGCTGATAAGCTGCCACGGAGCCAATCACTCCGACCGCATAATGATACCCACTCAAGGCCGCTGGATTA
The DNA here is from genome assembly GCA_017857255.1 of Puniceicoccaceae bacterium. GTDB lineage: Bacteria > Verrucomicrobiota > Verrucomicrobiia > Opitutales > Coraliomargaritaceae > Lentimonas. Next base: position 46,507 of record JAFMDL010000002.1, read on the forward strand.
TCATCTAAAAAGCCTGCGATTGCCCAGATCACTCCGCAATCAGGATGATCTTGAGCCCAGGTATACAATTCACGGCCAAATCCACCAGCTCCGACAATAATCAGTTTTTTCATATAAAAATCTAGGCTATTTAGTCGTCTATTGTATCGAGAAACCTCCGTCCACTGGCAAGGTCGTTCCCGTTACCCAACGTGCTGCTTCTGATAGTAAAAAAGCTGTCGCTGCTGCGACATCTTCAGGGCGACCCACCCCAAGCGGATAATCTTTCAAATGCGCAGCAAGTGCCTCTGTCGACATACGCGCTGCAGCGGCATTCGCCATGCTTGTCTCAATCATTCCGGGCGCTAAGCAGTTCACGCGCATCGCTTTTGTTGCCAACTCCAAGGCCAAGCAGCGCGCTGCCGCCTCAAGCGCTGCTTTGCTTGCCGAATATGCCGCATACCCTGCCGTGCCTCTGCTAGATGCCACCGAGGAGAGCCAAACAATTGACGCGCCTGCATTCAGTTTTTTCTGTTTCAATAAATCACGAACCAACAACAACGGCACCGTTGTATTCAAATCCAAGCAAGTGGTGATATCGGTATCTTTCAAATACCTGACTGGAGCGACTGGTGAAACTCCAGCCGCATAAACAACTCCATCCAAAGCTCCCACAGTCGCCACTAGTGATACACGCTCTGAAGCATTATTTAAGTTCAATGCCAAGCTGTCGGCACCTAGGTCTTGAGCGATAACACTCAGCGCCTCTTCATTGCGACCTGACAAAAACAAAGCCGCGCCCTTGGCAGATAAAAAACGAGCGATCGCACTACCTAATCCGCCAGTTGCACCGACCACTAGTATCTTCTTATTTTTCAATGTATCGAAACCACTCATACCAAATTCGCCTTAACCTGTGACCCTTGCATACAGTGCTTCCAATGTATCACAGTCCTTTAAAATGTCTGCCTTTAGGCGCAGGTCATACTCCGCATCGACCATCGCGATCACAGTTAAGACTGCCAATGAATCCCACGCTTCCAGCCCTTTGAAATTAGTCGCTGCAGTTAATGAATTCGGCTCAATGTCTTCAACCGCTTCCTCAAAATCTTCAATAAATTTTTGTAAACTCATAAGGTATCTTTAACTGATGAATACTCAATCAATGTGTCACAAACAAGGCTCTAATCACTCGTAGCAAAGTCAACTAATTCACATACGGATAACTGCGAAAGGTCGAGAAGAACGCTCGCCCACGACAACCCTACGCCAAAGCCAGATAGCAATACACGCCGTGTTCCTGGACTGCACAGCTCTTCACCGAGTTCACCACACAAGGCTGACGGAATGGATGCCGAACTTTGATTGCCATAGCGCTCGACCGTCTGCATCGGCACCTTGGACGGATCAATTTTTAAACGCTTCGCAATATTACTAAGAATGTAGCGATTCGCCTGATGAAAGACGAAATAATCAACCGCATCCAATTCCACTTCCGCATAGTCAACAAGATCAAGCACCGCCTTTGGCTCTTCCACTATTGAGAAATTAAAGATTTCCGCCCCATCCATGAACAAATTCTCAGCCGAACGCACATTGCCCGCATCATCAACTACCTCGGCCTGCGTCTCTCTACTACTCGGCGCGCGCTGACCACCCGCAGGCACAATTAATCGATCAAAGCCTTTACCATCGGTCTGTAGACTAAACCAAGCCTGCGCCTCCACGTCACTGCGTTGCACCAAAGTGGCACTACCGCCATCACCAAATAGCGGTGCCAGCGCACGATCTTTTGGATTCACGATCTGACTGATGGTATCTCCTGCAAGTAGTAGCACTCGCTCACAACCGCCCGCACTCACCATCATGTGTGCCAACCACAGTCCATAGACGTAGCCCGAACAGCCTAAGTTCACATCCAAGGCGGCGCAACTCTTAGGCAAGTCCAAGCGCCCATGCAGTACGGCTGCATTACAAGGCTGCGAGTAATCGGGCGTCTGAGTCACGCAAATCACAGTATCAATGTGGGTTGGCAGCAAATCCATCGCCGCCATCAGTCGTCTCGCCGCAGTTTCGCACAAATCTGCCGCAGTGGTGCCTGGCTCAACTACTCGGCGCCGGTCTAATCCAATGGTTTTCTTTAAGCGAGCGATTTGCTTCTGATTACCACCAAATAAATCGACCTCATCATCGATGCATTTCTCAAGGGAAGGCACACAAGTAACGACTCCACTAATTTTTACGTGATTGAAACTGCACTTTGCCATACCCTGACAATGCGCGGTTCACGCGAAAGTGAAAGCCCATTTTCTGAGAATACTCAAGGCCTGCTGTCGCTCACTCGCCTCGCTTCAAACGATCTGTCATCGTAAGCTGATCGCTTAGCTCAACTGCAGCAGGAATCTTCCAATTCGCTAGCCGTCCACGACAATGGGTACGAATCAGACGTTTCCAGCCACGCACATCAAGGTCCAGCGAGCTGACTATCTGGCATGCCACCATACTCCCCGTAACCGGCGCCGGACTCGCAAAAACCGTACAAGCCTCTACCCCTTCGAGCTCTTCAAGCACCTGCTCTACTTCTGCAGGATGCACTTTTTGTCCTCCCACATTGATCAGTTGAGACTGACGCCCAATGATGCGCAGGTAAGCGCCCTCGCCCTCTTCCACCAAATCGCCAGTGCGATACCAACCATCTGCCTCCAAGGACGATTCATCTGCATTTAAATAACCCAAAATACGCGAACTAGTCTTCAGCCACAACTCGCCCTGCTCGACTCGCCACTCCACACCAGTATCAGCAATCTGGAAAAATAAGCTATCCTCACGCTGACTCTTAATCCGTACTGCTCCCGTCTCACTGGTCCCAAATTTCTGCTGCAATGAGGCGCGGGGAAAGGCTTTGACCAAGCGTCCCAACAAAATGGCAGGCATCGGCTCGGCACCATACGCAATCACTTCTAAGCTCGAGCAGTCAAACCTCTCAGGGATCTGCGCCAGCAACATCAAATTTAAAAAAGTCGGCGAAGCCGGTAGAATATTTACAGTATATTGCTCAACCGCCTTAGCGACAGACTCAGCAGAACGGGCTGCTGGCACCACCAGGGTCGAACCTGCAAATAATGTGCGGAACGCTGAGTCCAGTCCTCCGATATGATCTGCCAAGAGCAATTGAATGGTGCGATCCGCTCTCGGCCGCACCTCGCGATAACGCGCCAACAACGCATCTAAATCATGCAGCATCCCCTTCGGCTCACCAGTGGTGCCACTGCTAAATAAAATCAACCCCGCGTGCCCGCGCGCTATCAATTGATCCATTAACTTCGAAGTAGGCACAGCCCCCTTCAGTTCACTGAGCGCATGGGTGCTCAAGGCAAATGAGGCACCCGCTATACGCAGTAGCTTGGCTTGTTCCGCCACTGGCATCTCTGGTGAAAGTGGCAGGGCAATCTGCTTGCACCTAGCAATCGCAAACATCGCAGCCAAGGCCTCAAAGGTACTTTTCATTTGAACCGCAATCACTGCGGGCGGCCCACTCAATAAGGGCTCAATCAATCCCTCCAAACGATCCACCTCGGCAACAAAATCAAAATAACTCAACGCTCGTTCATTTTCATGACATGCCAACTGGGCTCCAAACGCGGCAAACTGGCGATCGATCCAGCTCACAACTTAAGTGACCCCACCTAAATAAAGCACCTGCCCAGTAATAAAGTCACTACTGGGGCGCAGAAAGAAATCCACGGCATTGATCACATCTTCGACTTTACCATAACGTGGGATCGCTTGACGCGCGATTAACGCATCCATTTTTTCTGCTGGCACGCCCTTGACCAAATCGGTCTGCACTGGCGTCGGACCGACGGCATTCACAGTAATTCGCAACTCAGCCAACTCCCTTGCCATGATGCGCGTCAGACTCTCAACCGCTGCCTTACTCGCAGCATAGATCGCTTCGCCTTCCAAATTCAGCGGATGCGCGACCGTGGTGAAATTCACAATGCGAGGCTGTTCGCTTGTGCGCATTAATTTCGCGAACTCTCGACAAAATAAAAACGTGCCGACCACATTGGTTTGCATCACTTGATTGACCGTCGATGCTGGTGTTAATAAACAGTGGTTCATCGATGCAATCCCAGCATTATTTAACAGCGCATCTACACTGCCATGGGCTCGCTTTACAGCACGCGCCATATTAATCACCGCCGACTCATCGCTGACGTCTAACGAGTAGTGCTTATAATTAGGATGCTGGATCGATGCGCCACCACGGCTACAACCAATCACCCCCCAGCCTTGTGCTAAATAATGCTCCGCCAACGAGTACCCGATGCCCTTGCGTGCGCCTGTGATCACTACTTGTTTCATCTCGCACTCATCCTTTCTAAAACTGCACAAGATAGTGTCTTTACCGTCAGAAAAGGGGAATTGCGCGCACTCATCGCCTTCTCGTCGGCTAGGGTAATAGCCGCTCCAAACTGCTCAGAGACCGCGTCCTCAAGATCTGCAAGCAGATTCACGAGCGCCATACTATCCAGCTCTCCTTGATTCCCATAGAGAGGGGACTCAGCGCTCGGCCGCTTCAACGCAGTGATATCAAAATCTTCGGCCAACAATCGTACCGATTCAATTACGAGAACTTCAATGTCTTCAGAGGTAGGCATGATAACTAAATAGATCTAGGGCTCCTTAAAGAAAAGGAATCGCAGAAAAAAGAGGCATTTCCGCTTGGTGTAGATCGATAATTAGATTGAGTCGCGCATCGGCAGTGCGTTCAAGAAAGAAAAGACCCCGTTAAAACAGATAATACCTCCTGCGCAAATACGTAACAAAGTCATTGCACCCAAGCCAAAGCTCCACTTAATGTGTCGCAGATTGGCTATGAAAGTTCACTCTGAGCTCCCGTAACCAATACTTACTCTTAATTAACTAAAGCCCGAAGAAAGGAATACCTTGGACTTAAAAGCTATCAAACAGGTCGTTGAAATGATGAAACGTTCGGAAATCTCCGAATTCGAAATCGAGGAAAAAGATTTCAAATTACGCCTTAGTCGTAAAAACGGTGACACACAAATCATTCAAGCCGCCGCACCAGTCGCTGCAGCGCCGATTGCTCCAGCAGCTCCAGCAGCACCTGCCACAGCGGCCGCTCCTGCCGAAGAGCAAGGCGTTTCAGTCGTCAAATCTCCAATGGTTGGCACTTTCTACACTGCAGCATCTCCTGATAGTCCTGTATTTGCTAAAGTGGGCGGTAAAGTCGGCGCTGACAGCATCGTTTGCATCATTGAAGCGATGAAGGTCATGAACGAAATTCAAGCAGAGCTCAGTGGTACTATCACCGAGGTGCTCGTCGAAAACGGCGAAGCCGTCGAATACGGCCAGCCGCTCTTCAAAGTTAAAACGGCTTAATCCGTATGCTGAAAAAAGTCCTCATTGCTAATCGAGGCGAAATCGCACTTCGCATCGTTCGCGCTTGTAACGAACTCGGAATTAAGACGCTCGCCGTCTATTCCGAGGCAGACGAGCAATCTCTCCATGTGCAACTTGCCGACGAAGCAATCTGCATCGGTCCTGCTGCTGGTAACCTGAGCTATCTAAAAGCTGACCGCATTATTGCCGCCGCTGAAATCGCGGATGCAGATGGCATTCATCCCGGCTATGGTTTCCTCGCCGAAAATGCTGACTTCGCCGAACAATGTGGCGAATGCGGGATCAAGTTTATTGGCCCAGGCGCTGAAGCGATCATCAATTTCGGTGACAAAGCGAAAGCTCGCGATATGGCAGTTAAGGCCAATGTGCCCGTCATCCCCGGCAGTGACGGTACAGTCGACAACGAAGAAGATGCGATCGCTACTGCCAAAAAAATCGGCTTTCCAGTCATCATCAAGGCCGTCGCTGGTGGTGGTGGCAAGGGGATGCGTACCGCACACAACGCAGTCGCATTTGTAAAAGAGTACAACAACGCTCGGAACGAAGCCGAAAAAGCCTTCGGCAACGGCGCTGTGTATTTAGAACGCTTTCTTGACGCACCGCGACACATCGAAATTCAACTCCTAGGCGATCAACACGGCAACGTGATCCACCTCGGTGAGCGTGATTGCTCGATTCAACGTCGCCACCAGAAGGTCATCGAAGAAGCTCCGTCTCCGTTTATCTCTGATAAAATTCGCAAGAAAATGGGTGAAGATGCGGTCAAACTGGCCAAATCAGTCAACTATGAAGGCGCCGGCACCGTCGAATTCCTAGTCGATGAAAATGGCGAGTATTTCTTCATCGAGATGAATACACGCATCCAAGTGGAGCACGGCGTGACCGAAGAAGTCACAGGGGTCGACTTAGTCAAAGAGCAGCTCCTCATCGCTGCTGGACAAAAGCTCAGCTACAAGCAAGAAGATATCAAAATCACCAAGCACTGCATCGAGTGCCGCGTCTGCGCGGAAGATCCGGGCCGAAACTTTGCTCCGTGCCCGGGCGAGATCACCCTGTATTACTCCCCTGGAGGCCACGGCGTGCGGATCGACTCGCATTGCTACAGTGGTTACACCATTCCTCCGTATTACGACAGCATGATTGCAAAAGTAATGACTTTCGGCCGTACCCGCGAACTTGCGCTCGATCGCATGGACCGCGCACTCGGCGAGTATCTGATCCGCGGAATCAAGACCAACATTCCTTTTTCGCGCGCAATCATCCGCGATCCAATCTTTCGCGAAGGCAAAGCCACGACGAAATACATCGAGGAATTCATCGAGCGCGTCCCAAAGGACCTTTACACCTAACCTTAGTTACAACAGTATATTGTACCAATCATGAGTAACGAATCTGAAAAAAACCAAGAGTCCACTATCCCAACTGTGTCCGAAGGCTCGAACACGCTCGGTGATATCCGCATTAACCACAGCGTGGTCGCGAACATCGTTCGCTTGGCTGCGCTGGAAGTCGTAGGCGTCGCAGCCGTCGGTGGCGGTTTCGTTGACGGCATCGCTGAAATCTTTTCCAAAAAAGGCGACGAGCGCGGTGTGCGTGTCGACGCAGATGAAGTCGGCGACTACAAAATTGAAATTCGCGTAATCCTTCGTTTTGGCGTCGAACTAGCCACTGTTGGTACCGAAATACAGCAACGCATCGCTGAACAGGTCGAAAAAATGACCAGCAAGAGTGTCGCCCGCATCAACGTCATCATTGATGGTGTCCGCACCAACGAAGAAGAAGCTGAGGCCAAAGATGAGTGGGACGGGCAAGCGCACGTTGATTAGGCTCTAAGGGCCGGCCTCGAATCGTACCTGTCTCAAACGCAATCGCCGCAAGCGATTGCACTGACTACTTCGCCAACAACGCACACTATGAACTGGACTGACCTCACCGAGACATTCAACCATCTCACACAGCCTCCTTATTTATATGTTGCCTGCGGCGGATTGGCATTCGCATGCTTGTTGCTGATACTCGTACGCCGCCAACCAAAGAAAATCGTAGCCTACCAGACTGAAAATGGCCGCGTCATGGTCTCTCGTTCGGCTATTATTGACTTGATCCGCACTGCCTGCGGGCAGCTTGACGGCGTAACCAAGCCGCGCGTCAAAATTAAGGTCAAAGGCAAGAGCATTCACTTTGATGTACAGATCCAACTGATGAGCGGTGGCCGCCTCAGAGAAATTGAAGAGACACTTCAAACACATCTTCGCCAAAACCTCTCCGAAAATCTCGGTATCGAGCACTTGGGGCGGATCAACATCGTAGCAACCGATTTCAAAAGTGGCAGCATTGAGACCTCAAAGCCCATCAACACTGCAGAGCAGGGCACTAACAATCCGGCTCAGGAACTAGATGAGCTGGAAACCAGCGCCACCGCGACACTGCAGGAAAAGCTAGAGAAAAAACAGCTGTAGGCGGCTCCACCCAACAAATACCGAGTAAGGCGTACCCCTTGAGGCATCGAGTGAAGCTCCCCCGCTCTTTAACCCTGATCTGCAATCCGACTAGGCCAATTCTCCTATTTCCGTTTAGCCTTTTGTTAAAAACCAACGAGTGGATGCCATCCACGCTTACATAGCTAGTATATTAACTACCACTTGCTGCATGGACTCGATGCAGGCCTAAACTCGAGTGAACCACTTGGCATTTTTGCTGTCTGCTTTGCATTAACCAATGCGCATACCTACTATAACCACATTTTTAGCATTTACTGGGACATGTCTGTCTGCACTGCTACTTTTAACTAGCTGTTCTTGGAAATCAGCCCCTGAAGCGGGTCTCGACGATTTGTCTATACGCTTTCAAGCGGCCAACCAAGCCCTGAGTATTGAGCCTATGCTCGCGCTCTACTGCCTAACGGGCTGCGATACCTTAATGACCTCTCGCCTGAAAGGGGCACTGGCTTACGAGCTAGGCCTGCCGATCGGCAAGATCCAGTTTGAAGGACTCTCTGGCGCCGCTGAAGAGACCATCGAATTCAGCTACAATGGCATCGCGTATGGGCCCAGCCTTGAACCTCGCTACCGGATGCGAGTGATCTATGATGTCGAAGATGGCTTCACCAGTATCTTCACCGTGGGGCAAAATAATCACGGCGAATGGCAGATCATCTGCGCAAAACCGAAACCACCCTTGAAATATTAGTAGCACAGTTATCCACGCGCAAAGCAATCCGCGGAGTTGACAAGCAGAATAATTGGCAACAATTAGTGAGCTATGAAGATTATCGCATACTTAAAACCGACCTGTGGCTGGAGCATGGGCGTCCGCGCTATCATGAAGAAGCATGGCCTAGAATTCGAAGACCGTGATATCATCAATAATGCGGATCAATACGCTGAAATGGTCGAAAAATCAGGCCAGCCACTCTCTCCATGTGTCGAAATCGACGGTCATATGCTTGCTGACGTGAGTGGAGATGAAGTCGAAGCTTTCATGCTCAAAGAAGGCCTTGTCGCTGAAACTTCGACTGTTGCTGATGCTCCGACCAATGCTGCCTGCACCGATGAAGAGCACGAGGCGATGCGTTCTAAAACGGTTCGCTTTTTTTAGTCACACCAGCGAACGCCCCCTAAATAGGGCGATGCTCAGAAAACTTGGCTTAGCTGTTTTTTCTGGCATTAAAAACAGTTAGACGACTGCATATGAGCAAGTTCATATGCATGGGGAGTCATTTTCTCTAGACAGACCCACATCAATTACTACTTTCTCCGTTCCTTTTGGCTCTGCCCAATAAGCATTTTTTTACTCAAGACGCGCTCGCACCGCTTGAAGACTACACTTTTTTAATATAATACTCAATCTAGACATGGATAAGACAACACTTCAGCCCAAGGCACAGGGTCTCTACGATCCTCAACATGAACATGAAAACTGCGGCATCGGCCTTATCGTCGATATGAAAGGTCGCAAATCCCATGACATCGTCAAGGGTGCGCTGGAGATCTGCGTGAATCTGGATCACCGCGGTGGTTGTGGTTGCGATCCGATCACGGGAGATGGTGCGGGTATCTTTATCCAGTTACCGCACAACTTTTTTAAGAGCGTCTGCCAGGCAGAATGCGGATTCGATGTCCCTGCAGAAGGCGACTATGGGGTCGGCTTCGTTTTCCTTTCTCGCGACAACGAAGAGCGCAAGAACGAAGAAACCATTATCGAAGAAATTATCTCCGAAGAGGGTCTCAGCCTTATCGGCTGGCGCGACGTGCCTGTCCGCAGTGAGATCCTCGGCAATGCGTCAAAAGCTTGCGAGCCGGTCATGCGTCAATTCTTCGTTGGCCGTGGCGAAGTATCAGCGGGCCTCGAGCTCGAGCGTAAACTTTACATTGTGCGTCGCTTGGCCACACATCGCATCCGCTACAGCGGTACTGATGAGGAAGCGCTCTTTTACATCAGCTCGCTTTCTAGCCGCACAATGACCTACAAGGGTATGCTCACTACAGAGCAGCTCGAGCAATACTTCCCGGACCTCTCAAACGAGGCAATGGACTCTGCACTCGCGCTCACTCACTCGCGTTTCTCAACCAACACATTTCCCAGCTGGCCTCGCGCACAACCGTTTCGCTACCTATGCCATAATGGCGAAATCAACACGGTTCGCGGCAATGAAAACTGGCTATACGCTCGCCAAATGCAGCTCGCTAGCGAGGTTTTCGGTGACGATCTTAAGAAATTACTGCCAATCATTCGCGAAGATGGCTCTGACTCGCAGAAGTTCGATAACTGCTTAGAGTTCCTCGTCCTTTCTGGCCGAACCCTTGCACACGCGATGATGATGATGATTCCCGAGCCTTGGGAACGTCACAAAAACATGCCTGACTTCAAGAAGGAGTTCTACGAATTCCACGCCTGCATGATGGAGCCTTGGGATGGTCCAGCATCTATGGCGTTCTCAGATGGCGTCCAAGTCGGCGCGACACTCGACCGCAACGGTCTGCGCCCATCCCGCTATTATGTCACATCCGATGACAAGGTCATTCTCGCATCCGAAGTCGGCGTCCTCGCTGGCATTGAACCAAAGAACGTGGTCAAGAAAGGTCGTCTCGAGCCAGGCCGCATGTTCCTGATCGACATGGAAGCAGGCTGTATCATCGAAGATGGTAAAGTTAAAGAAGAAGTCTCCAAGCAAGCTCCATACGGCAAGTGGCTCGAAGAGAACCTAGTCAAGTCTGAGGATCTTCCAGAGCCAGAGGCACTCATTGCTGATAATTACGAAGACATCGAAACACGTCAAAAAGCATTTGGCTATACCTTTGAAGACGCCCGCTTCATCCTCGGGCCCAGTGCAGAGGCTGGCAAACAGCCCCTCGGCTCGATGGGTAACGACGCGCCACTGGCGGTCCTCTCCGATCAGTCGCAGACGATGTATAATTACTTCAAGCAGCTGTTCGCGCAGGTAACCAATCCGCCGATTGACCCAATCCGTGAAGAGCTGGTCACTGCCAGCGTCACATTCATCGGCTCCGAGGGCGACATCACGCGCCCAGGCCCAGACAGCTGCCGTTTGGTCAAGTTCGAGTCGCCTCTCATTGACGACAAGCAACTTGCGCAGCTCAAAAGTATCAAGCTTGCTGGCTTCAAGTCTGCCAAGCTACCAATCACCTTCGAAGCTGCAGTTGGCGGCCTCGCTGAAGGTCATAATAGTATCTCCGAGCCTTCCATCTCAGGTAAAGGGCTCGAAGCCGCGCTTGAGAAACTGTTCGAAAATGCCGATGCCGCCGTTAACGATGGTGTCAATATTCTCGTCCTTTCGGATCGCAAGATTGGGCCTAAAAAAGCACCCATCCCTGCATTGCTAGCAGTCGCCGGCCTACACCACCACTTGATCCGCAAAGGCACACGCACACGTGTCTCAATCGTGCTGGAGTCAGGTGAGCCACGTGAAGTGCACCACTTTGCACTCCTACTTGGCTACGGCGCAGATGCGGTCAACCCATACCTCGCCCTGGAATCCGTTCGCTATATGATTGATCGTGGTGACCTCGACCTCACTGCGGAAAAGGCCACTTCCAACTTCCTGAAGGCCAACCTCAATGGCGTGATTAAAACCATGTCAAAGATGGGCATCTCCACCGTAGCATCCTACCGCGGAGCACAAATCTTCGAAGCGATCGGCCTCAACCGAAACGTTATCGACAAATATTTCACCAAGACGGCATCGCGTATCGAAGGCATTGGCCTGAGCACCATCGCCAAGGAAGCCGGTATGCGCCACTCCAGTGCATTCGGTCTGCGAAGCGATGAGAAGGCTGCGGCCCTCGACCCTGGTGGTATTTATCAGTGGCGTGCAGGTGGCGAACGTCACCTCTTCAGCCCAATGACGATTCATAAACTGCAGCTCGCAACGAGCCAAGGCAGTCAATCTGTATTCAAAGAATACTCGGACATCGTCAACGATCAGTCCAAAGAGATGTTCACTCTGCGTGGCTTAATGGACTTCAAGGTCGATCCATCTAAATCGATCCCGATCGAAGAAGTTGAATCTGCAAAGGATATCTACAAGCGCTTCAAGACCGGTGCCATGTCCTATGGTTCGATCTCAAAAGAAGCCCACGAAGCTCTCGCGATCGCGATGAACCGTCTCGGCGGTAAGTCGAACACCGGTGAAGGTGGCGAAGATCCCGATCGCTTCACTCCCGATGAAAATGGTGACAGCCGTCGATCAGCGATCAAGCAGGTCGCTTCGGGTCGCTTTGGTGTGACGAGTAACTACTTAGTCAACTCCGACGAAATTCAAATCAAGATCGTGCAAGGCGCAAAGCCCGGCGAAGGTGGTGAGCTACCCGGCCACAAAGTGCTACCGCAGATCGCGAAAACACGTGGCACCACACCGGGAGTGGGCTTGATCTCACCGCCTCCACACCACGACATTTACTCGATTGAGGATTTGGCGGAGTTGATCCATGACCTCAAGAACTCGAACCTGCACGCTCGTGTCAACGTGAAGCTCGTTTCCGAAGTCGGCGTGGGCACCATTGCCGCTGGTGTTGCGAAAGCAAAGGCAGACGTAATTCTCGTCTCTGGCTATGACGGCGGTACCGGCGCCTCGCCCCGCTCATCAATCCAGCACGCTGGTGCGCCATGGGAGCTCGGCTTAGCTGAAACCAACCAAACCTTGTTACTGAACGATCTGCGCTCGCGCGTCGTCCTTGAAACGGACGGACAACTCAAGACAGGCCGCGACGTCGCCATCGCATGTATGCTCGGCGCTGAAGAGTTCGGCTTCGCCACTGCACCGCTGGTTACGCTTGGTTGCTTGATGATGCGAGTGTGCCATAAAAACACTTGCCCCGTTGGTATCGCCACTCAAAACCTAGAGCTTCGTAAGAAGTTCAAGGGCGGCGCCGATGCTGTTGTTAATTTCATGACGTATGTTGCTGAAGAGCTGCGCGAACTGATGGCTGAGCTTGGCTTCCGGACGATCAATGAGATGGTTGGCCGTGTTGATAAGCTCGAGATGAGTAGCGCGATCGACCACTGGAAAGCCAAGGGTCTGGACTACAGTAAAATCCTGTACCGTCCTGAAGTTGGCCCTGAAGTCGGCACTTATTGCACCATGAAGCAGGATCACTTGCTCGACAAATCACTCGACATCACCGAAATCCTTAAGCAAGCACAGCCTGCAATCGACCACGGTACTCCAGTCGAAATCCATCTGCCCATCATCAACACTAACCGTGTGGTGGGCACCATCACCGGTGCCGAGATCTCTCGTAAGCATGGCGCCGATGGCCTGCCGGAAGACACCGTCAAGGTCAACATCCACGGCTCTGCCGGTCAGTCCCTTGGTGCATTCTGCCCGAAGGGTATGACGTTTACCGTGACAGGCGATACCAACGACTATCTAGGTAAGGGGCTCTCTGGTGCGAAAATCATCGTTCGCCCAGATCCAGAGTCTCCATTCGTCGCACACGAAAATATCATCACCGGTAATGTTTGCTTCTATGGCGCGACCATGGGTGAAGCCTACATCGCAGGTATGGCCGGTGAGCGCTTCTGTGTACGTAACTCAGGTGCTGAAGCCGTGATCGAAGGTCTCGGCGACCACGCGCTGGAATACATGACTGGCGGCATGGTGATCAACCTAGGCACCACAGGACGTAACCTCGGTGCTGGTATGTCTGGCGGTGTCGCTTACATTTACGATGAATCTGGCGACTTTGTACAACACAGCCTGAACCCAGACATGGTCAACGTCTACCAACTCATCGAGTGTGACGACGAAGACCTCGCATTAGTGAAGGGTAAGCTCGAGAAACACGTCCAGTACACTGGATCCGCCCGCGGCCAAGCAATTCTCGACGGCTGGCCTGACACTGCCGGCAAGTTCCTCAAGATTCTGCCACAAGATTACGAACGCGTACTTCAAGCGGTTAAACGCGCTGAAGCCTCGGGCCTCGCCGGCGATGAAGCCATCCAAGCCGCATTCGAAGAAAACGTCGCAGCGGGACACTAGTCGTGTAGCGATTATGGTGAGAAGAGTATGAAAGTAGAACCGTGAGAAGGTAAATGAGTTTAATTCGAACCTTTCAACTTTCAAACCTTCCGACCTTCTCACCTTCCAACTTTTATAAACCTTCACACTTTATACTTTAACACCTTCACACTTTTTTACTATGGGCAAAGCAACTGGATTTATGGAATTTGAGCGCAAAACGATCGCGAATCGTGAGCCGCTCGAACGCGTCAAAGACTGGAACGAAATTCACGAGGATTTCGACATTGAGAAGGTGCAGACACAAGGCTCTCGCTGCATGGACTGCGGCACGCCGTACTGCCACACCGGTATGACTTTGGCTAATATGGCGAGTGGTTGCCCAATCAACAACCTCATCCCAGAATTCAACGACCTCGTCTATAAAGGCAAGTGGCACGAAGCCTATTTGCGCCTCTCGAAGACCAACAATTTCCCCGAGTTTACAGGTCGCGTCTGCCCAGCTCCTTGCGAGGGCTCTTGCGTCTTAGGTCTGATCGAGCCTGCCGTTACAATTAAGAATATCGAATGTTCTATCATCGATAAGGCTTGGAACGAGGGCTGGGTGACACCACAGCCTCCAGAAGAGCGCACTGGTAAAAAGATCGCGGTTGTTGGCTCTGGCCCAGCTGGACTCGCTGCAGCCGACCAGCTCAATAAAGCCGGTCACCTGGTGACTTTGTACGAACGTGCGGATCGACCGGGCGGACTACTCATGTACGGCATCCCCAACATGAAGCTGGAGAAAGATGTCGTCACTCGCCGCGTCGCCCTCATGGAAGCGGAAGGCGTTAGCCTCAAGTGCGGCGTCGAAATCGGTGTCGATATTTCTTCCAAGCAACTGATGGAAGACTTCGACTCCGTCGTTCTTTGCTGTGGCGCTACCAAGCCGCGCGATCTACCGATCGAAGGCCGAGAGCTCAACAACATCCGCTATGCAATGGAATTTCTGGGGCCCAACACCAAGGAGCTTTGGGATATCAAGGACGGCAAGTCCGAGCAGTTCAGTGAACTCGCCAAAGGAAAGAATGTCGTGATCATCGGCGGTGGTGACACCGGCACTGACTGCGTGGGCACATCGCTGCGCCATGGCTGCAAAAGCGTCGTGCAGCTAGAAATCATGCCAAAGCCACCCGCCGAGCGTGCGGCGAACAATCCATGGCCCGAATGGCCGAAAACTTACAAGATGGACTACGGCCAAGAAGAGGCCGAAGCGATTCAAGGTGAAGACCCTCGTCAGTACTTGGTCAGCTCTAGCCGCTTCTCTGGCGATGCGGACAGTAACGTCAAAGCAGTCCATATCCACAACATCGAATGGACGAGTGAAAACGGCCGCTTCATCCCAAAGAAGGTCGACGGCAGCGAGCGCGTGCTCGAAGCCGATCTCGTCCTCCTCGCAATGGGCTTTCTCGGGCCTGAGGCAACCATCGCTGAAGAACTCGGTCTCGACCTCGACGCCCGGTCCAATGTGCAAGCTGACTACGGTAAATTCCGAACTAGCATCGAAGGCGTCTTCGCCGCTGGGGACATGCGCCGCGGCCAATCCCTCATCGTCTGGGCAATCAACGAAGGCCGTGCGGCTGCGCGCGAGTGCGATAAGTTCCTAATGGGAACCACCAAGCTGCCGTAAGCAACACCTTCAAATCAACTTTCAAAAGCCGCGTCATGGATCGATGCGGCTTTTTTTGTGCCTGGCACCCACTCTCCCGGTACTCCAATGGCACCGACCCATTCCTTGTTTGATTTTGCTAAGGTGCATATTATAATCCTGCAAATATGAATACCAGCAACGTATTTAATCGGACTGAATATAATTCTCATGGTCGGCCGCTCAGCGGTGGTATCTACAACCTAATCATCGGGCTTACGCTCTGTTGGGGATTTTGGGTCAATGCGGTGATGGTTAAAAACATTCCAGTCGAAACCATCGCAGCAGTTCATCCCATTGTATTTCTTGTGGGCTATCTTGCCAGCTGCTTCTTCGGAGTCATGCTCTTCTCCAAATCGGATAATCCAGTAATCAGCTTCTTGGGGTATAATTTCGTGGTCGTGCCGTTCGGATTTATTATTAACCTTGTTGTCGGACGCTATGATACTGCGCTGGTCTACGAGGCGATACGCATCACAGGCATAGTCACATTCACCATGATGGTACTGGGCTCTCTATTCCCTGTATTCTTCCAACGAATACACAGGGCCTTGGGATTCGCCCTCATTACCGTGATCATCATCGAATTAGTTGAAATATTCATTTTTGGGATTCATCACGGTATCATTGACTGGATCGTAGTCATTATCTTTTGCGGCTACATCGGTTATGATTGGGGTCGCGCCAATGCCATCCCAAAAACCGTGGACAATGCGATCGATTCGGCCGCAGCGCTCTACATGGATATTATCAACCTCTTCCTCAGAATATTGCGGATACTGGGTCGCCGTAATTAAAACGATTCAACGTGTTTATCTAAAAACGACCCACTATGCTTTCACCCAAAAACTGATTGAGAGTTGACTTAATAAGCAATTCTAGCCGTTTAGAAGCATGAATATCGTATGCCTTGACCTGGAGGGAGTACTCATCCCAGAAATCTGGATTGCCTTCGCGGAAAAAACCGGGATCGAGGCACTGAAACGCACCACTCGCGATGAACCCTGCTATGATACACTCATGCGCTATCGCTTGGACATATTGGATAAAGAAGGCTTTAAGCTCGCCGATATCGAAGAAGTGATCGGCACCCTCGATCCGCTTCCGGGCGCTAAAGAGTTTGTCCAATGGGTTACTGCACAAACACGGCTGGTGATTCTCTCTGATACATTCAGCCAATTCGCAGGTCCGTTGATGGCAAAACTCGGCAACCCGACCCTATTCTGTCATGACCTTGTCATCGACGACAACGGCCGCATCGCCGACTACAAGCTGCGCCTGCCCGACCACAAGCGCAAGGCCGTGGAAGCCTTCCGTGCGCTCAATTTTGATACCATTGCCGCAGGCGACTCCTACAACGATTTATCGATGATCGATTGCGCAGACGATGGACTCCTTTTCTGCCCGCCCGAACGTCTCACTACCGAGCGACCGGAGCTCCCTGTTGCCCGCAATCACACAGAGCTACGGGCGATCATCGCAGCCAAGCTTTAAGCTCTGGCTCTACACATCCACCACCAATCCTTAACTCACATGCTCGTACACACAGTCTGCTTCTGGCTCAAAAAAACACTTGATGGTGACAAATTCACTGATTTTCGAATTGGCCTTGAGACACTCAAAAACATCGAGTCCGCTGAAGCGGTCTATATTGGCAGTCCGGCAGCCACCGCTGAACGGGCTGCGATCGATACCAGCTATGATTTTTGCCTGACCGTTGTTGTCAAAGACGTCGCAGCGCACGATGCATATCAAGTCGACCCACGCCACACCAACTTCATTAATCAATACAAAGATTACTGGAAGAAGGTCAAAATCTACGACGCAGATTAGTTTATCTTAGCTGCTAAAGCTGATTAAAGCGTATGCTTGAATCTTTTTGGAATCAGTTACTCGCGACCAGCGGGATCGAATGGCTGGGCACAATCACAGGCATCATTGGCGTCTGGCTAACGATACGCGAACGTGCCGCCGCATGGCCGATTCTAATCGTCTGTTATGGCTGCTATGTCTTTATTTCTCTAGATGCGAAGCTGTATGCGATGATGTGTTCGCAAACTATCTTCATCGCAATTTCTGCTTATGGTTGGTATGGATGGCTCGCACCTAAAATCGATGATGGTGAGCCATTAAAAATCTCCCACACACCACTCAAAAAGGTCGCAATCGCGAGCGCTGTGTTGATTGCAGGCACCGCACTATTCGGCAGCCTCCTCTCAGGCTACACCGACTCAACCCATGCATATCTCGACGGATTTGCCACCGTCTGCTCATTCATTGCCCAATGGATGCTCGCCCGCAAATATATCGAGACGTGGATCTGCTGGGTGCTATCAGACGTCATCTTCATCGGGATCTTCATCGCCCAAGGGTATTGGATGAGCGCCTTCCTCTTTTTTGTCTTCATCTGCCTAGCACTCCGCGGCTGGTTGCACTGGAAAAGCACTATCACGACCTCCAAGACCCCAATCTAGACGCCTCAGCCCTCAAGTCTCTTACAAATGAAACGTATCGTCCTTATCGGTGCCGAATCAACCGGTAAAAGCACCCTCGCAAAAGCACTCTCTGGCTATTATAATGAGCCATGGACTGAGGAATTTGTGCGCAGCTATGTCGATCAGCTCGATGATGATTTACAGGCGCATGACCTCGAGCCGATCGCGAAAGGCCAATTAGCATTGGAAGATTCTGCCCTACAACGAGCGAATCGATTAATCATCCACGACACCAATATTTTATCTTCGATCATCTATGCCAGCTATTATTTCGATACGGTGCTCGAATGGGTGAATGATGCGTTCCTGAAGCGGGAGTACAGCCTCTACCTGCTCTGCCTTCCCGACATTCCTTGGCAAGCCGACCCAGGTCAACGAGAGAGCCCCACTGCCAGAGACACATTACACGAACTATTTAAAGACCGCCTCAATATTCTAAATCTTCCCTTCGTCGAAATCAGTGGCAGCGAAACGCAGCGCCTGAAGCAGGCAGTGCAAGCGATCGACGCGACGCTTTAGTCCGCAACAAACAGCTATTTAATCAGCACTGCTTAGGTTGCGTGTACTCTATTTTGCATCTGCTCCGACTGGATGGATTGACTCATGCTGCAGAACTGATGTGCTACATAAAATATACGCCACTCACGACTATGCATTTTTCACCTGACGACCCGCCAACCGGTACCGAATTTATCGAACAAACCCTCGCCGACCCAATCACGTCTGAGGAATCAATGCTACGCCCGCTCTCGTTCGCAGATTTTGCTGGCCAGGATAAAACCATCGAGCGTCTGCAAGTCATGGTCGGCGCGGCGCGCGACCGCGATGAACCGCTCAACCACATTCTCCTCAGCGGTCCTCCCGGGCTTGGGAAAACCACTCTTTCACTCATTCTCGGTCATGAGATGGGCAAGCAAGTGAGCATTACTTCGGGACCAGTGATCGACAAGCCTGCCGACTTGGCAGGCCTGCTCACCAACCTCAGCGAAGGCGACATCTTGTTTATTGACGAGATCCACCGCATCCCGAAAACCGTCGAAGAATATCTCTACTCGGCGATGGAGGACTTTCGCATCGACATCATGATCGATCAGGGGCCGAACGCTCGAAGCGTGCGCCTCAGCTTACCACGTTTCACATTGCTCGGTGCGACCACTCGCATGGGGCTACTGACTGCACCACTGCGTAGCCGCTTCACGCTGCAATCACGCCTCAGCTACTACGATCACCAAACCCTGCAAGGCATCGTCGAACGCACCTGCAACCTGCTCGAAGTCGAGTTCGATACCGCCGGTGCTGCCGAAATCGCCCGCCGCGCCCGTGGTACACCACGGATCGCCAATAACCTCGTTAATTTCTGTCGAGACTATGCTCAGCAGCGCGGCGACGGTGTGATCACCGAGAAGATGGCAGCTGCTGCGCTAGAGCTTCTTGAGATCGACCAACGCGGGCTCGATGAGATGGACAAACAGGTCATGCGTGTCATGGCTGAGAACTACCGCGGTGGCCCCGTTGGCCTCGGTACGATCGCCGTCGCTGTGGCCGAAGAGGCTCATACACTCGAAGAAGTCCACGAGCCATTCCTTATCCAGGAAGGCTATATTCAGCGAACACCCCAAGGCCGAGTCCTGACTAATAAAGGTTGGCATGTCATCGGGCTAGACCCAGAAAGTCACGGTGCACAGCCTGAGCTGTTTAAGTCGTAGACTCAACGATCCACTTTCAACTACCAGTATCCAAATCATGGGCCGTAATTCTATTAAAAAACTCGCACGTCCACCGCGTCATTCGTCAGGTCCCACGATCGTCTATATTGAAAACGAAGACGACCTGTTCGACCTGATCGAGCGCACTGAGAATCCACTGATCCTGATCCTTGAAGGCGTGCAAGATCCACACAATCTGGGTGCCTGCTTGCGTACCGCATCGGGTGCTGGCGTCACTGCCGTGCTCGCGCCAGTCAAGGGTGCCTGTGGCATCACGCCGACCGTGCGCGACATCTCCTGCGGCGGCGCAGACGACGTGCCATTTCTACGGATTAAAAATATCGGGCAACTCTTACGTAAATTTCAGGACCGTAAGATTCAACTCGTCGGCACTTCCGATAAGGGCAAGGCATCGCTCTACGACGTCAACTTAGACCAACCGACCGCCGTGATTCTCGGCAGCGAAGGCTGGGGCATGCGTAAAGTTACTGGCGATCATTGCGACCACCTGATCAGCCTGCCGATGGCTGGCACCGTCGACTGCCTCAATGTATCAGTCTCCGCAGGGGTGATTCTCTACGAAGCGGTGCGTCAGCGGCTGTAGTTCAAACACAGCCACTCATTCTAAATCTGGCGGGTTCCTAATATCACAGGACCCGCTTTTTTCACGCCAGTAACCAGCAACTAACAACTATCCACTGCCAGGCAAACCGTCTTCACGTTGACAAATTCACGGATGCCAATTGCGCTCATCTCGCGACCGTAGCCGCTACGCTTGATCCCGCCAAATGGCAGGCGCGGGTCCGATTTAACAAAGTCATTAATAAAACACGCGCCGCATTCCAACTGATGCGCTAAGCGCTTCGCTCGCTCAATGTCTTGAGTAAAGACCGCCGCACCGAGCCCGTACGCGGATTGGTTGGCCAAGCTAATCGCCTCGGCATCGTCGGCGACCGGAATCAAAGTCACTACCGGCCCAAACACCTCCTCATCGAAGGCAGGCATGCCTGGACGTACATCTGTTAAAACACTTGGTGGATAAAACAATCCGACATCTTGCGGGGCCTCGCCCAAAAAAAGCAACCGAGCACCCGCTGTAACGCTCGTATCAACTTGGCGCTGTAGGTTCTCCAGTAAGTCTGCGCGAGCCATTGGACCAAGGTCGTTCGCTTCTACGACTGGGTCACCTTGGCGACGCTGCGCAATTTTGTTCAGTACTTTCTCAGTGAACGCCTCAAGCACCGATCGGTGCACCAACAGACGCTTTGCTGAGATACAAGTTTGCCCACAATTATTTAAACGGCTTTGCACGCATTTTTTTGCAGCCAGATCTAGGTCGGCATCTTCACAAATTATATAGGGATCGCTCCCTCCGAGCTCGAGCACTGTCTTCTTAATCGCCCGCCCTGCCAATGCAGCCACTGCCGCACCAGCTTTGTCACTGCCAGTGAGGGCGACACCTTGCACCGCATCGTGCTCAATCACTGATTCGACCTGGTTAATCTCAATCAACAACGCCCGCAAAACTCCTTGCCGATAGCCTGCCTCAACAAACAGCGCCTCAATCGCCAACGCACAGCCACACGTATTCGGCGCATGCTTTAGCAAGGCTACATTGCCTGCCGTCATGACGGGGACGGCAAAGCGAAACACCTGCCAAAATGGAAAATTCCACGGCATAATCCCCAATACCGCACCCAACGGCTCGTAGCTTAGTACGCTCTCGTGGGTCCCGCTTTGTATCCGCTGATCGGCTAAGAATTCGACTGCATGCTCGGCATAGTAGCGGCAGAGCAACGCACATTTATCAAGTTCCGCTCGCGCCTCTGCAATCGGCTTACCTACCTCGGCGGTAATCAACTGAGCAAATTCCTCGCGCTTTGCATCCAACAAACCCGCCACGCGCTCGAGCATTGCAGCGCGTAACCCGACCTCCACCCGCGACCATACTCTCGCCGTCGAACGCGCTTCCTCTAGCGCTACAGTCAAGGCTTCTGCCGGCATGGTCGCATATCGCGCAAGCACTTGCTCAGTCGCCGGATTAATTGATTCAAACATACTATTCAGATACCCAGCTACAGCCAAAGGTAAATAAGTAAAATACTTTTGTTACATTCAATCGGTCTACTATTGGCATTGGATCAAATCCGTGCCTAATCGGTGTCACATAACCACATCCGGTCTTATCACTGACATTCTTTATTCATGAAAAAAATCTTTGTTTCTGGCTGCTACGACATTCTCCACGGAGGACATATTCAATTTTTCAAAGAAGCGCGTGCACTCGGTGACCACCTCACGGTTTGCTTTGCCTCCGATGAAGTGCTTTGGGAGCATAAAAAGCGGCGCACCTCGATCCCGCAGGATCATAAGCTGGCCTTGATGACTGCGATCGAGGTTATCGACCAAGTGGTCATCGGGAACTGCCAAGTGCATGGCCTCGATTTTAAAGATCACTTTCTTAAAGTACGCCCAGATGTCCTAGTTGTCACCGAAGACGATCAGTTTGCCGACGTAAAAAAAACGCTCTGCAAGGAAATTGGAGCCGATTATATTGTGCTGCCTAAAACGCCGCCTCAGTTCACTCCAGTATCGTCTTCGTCGATCGTGCGCAATATCCGCACGCCCGCGGAAGCGCCATTGCGCGTTGACTTCGGCGGTGGCTGGCTAGATGTCCCGCGCCATGCCCGGCAAGGTGCCTACATCGTAAACTGCGCAATCTCACCAATGGTCTCGCTCAATGAATGGAGCTACGAGCTGAAGTCTGGCTTAGGGGGCAGCGGCGCATGGGCGCTGCTCAACGGAAACGATGGAGTCGAAAGCGAGCTCAACATGGGTGTCGGCTGGCAAGACCCAGCGATCATCCGTGAGACTGGCGTTTGCGTATGGCGCAGCAGTGAACGGCCTGAGCTCGATTTTAAGCGCAATGGTGATTTCCTCAATGGTCACATGGCATTGCACTATACCGATATTCCCCACGACACGCCGAGCAATGCCGACAATCTGCGTGACTACGACCTGATCGAGCGTGCGGGTATAGCTGCCAGAGAGGCCGTATTTGAATCGAGCATCCCTAAGTTGGGCGCAGCCATCAGCCTTAGCTATGCTGCTCAGCTGAAAGAAGGCATGCGCGAACTCCCTCAGGCCGAAGGGTGCGTAGGATTTAAATACTGCGGTGGCGGGTGGGGTGGCTACGCACTCTACCTCTTTTCCGCCAGAGCAGAGCGCGATGCATTCGTAGAATCGGCCAACTGCAACCGCGCGATTGAGCCATACATTACCATACGCTAGCGCTTTTTCCTTTACGGCGCGCCGTACGAGATCAGCTTATCATGCATCAGCCTGACAACACTTTGGGATCTGCTGACTGATAACTTCTAACTTCTGAATTCCTTTTCAATGAGCCTGATCGAAACCATTCGTACCAATACCGAGACTGTCATCGGCGATACCGAACTAGAGGACCGCCTTCACGGGAATCGTCCACTCCGCGTCAAACTCGGCGTTGATCCGACCCGACCCGACCTCACCTTTGGCCACCTAGTCGTCTTTAACAAGCTACGCCAATTCCAAGATCTCGGGCACGAAGCTATCCTCATCATCGGCGACTTCACCACACTCATCGGCGATCCCTCCGGTCGCTCTGATACGCGCCCGGTGCTGACTAAAGAAGAAATCGTCGACAACGCACAGACTTACTTAGAGCAAGCCTTCAAGATCCTCGACGAGAAGAAGACCACCGTCGTTTATAATAGTGAATGGTTCGACGACATGGGCTTTGAGGACTGCCTCAAACTGGCGCGTAAAATGACCGTTGCCCGAATGCTCGAACGCGATGACTTCGCCAAACGCTACAAGGGTAATGTACCGATCTCGATCATCGAGTTTCTCTACCCACTCATCCAAGGCTACGACTCATTGGTACTGAATGCCGACGTCGAAATCGGCGGCACTGATCAACTCTTTAACATGCTGGTCGGCAGAGCACTACAGAAAGACGCCGGCAAGCAAGAGCAAGCGGTCATCACTATGCCGCTCTTAATCGGTCTAGATGGCACTAAAAAGATGTCTAAAAGCGCCGACAACTATATCGCGTTTACCGACTCGCCGAAGGAAATGTTCGGCAAGATCATGTCCATCAGCGATGATACCATGTGGACGTACTACCAGCTCTTGCTCGAATTTGACGTTGCAAAGATTACTAAGCTCAAGGCAGGCCATCCGATGGACGCAAAGAAAAGCCTGGCGGCCACACTCGTTGGCCAATTCCACTCCATGCAGGCCGGTAAGCACGAACTCGAGCAGTTTGAGCAAGTATTCTCGAAAAATAAACTTCCCGATGACATGCCGACCTTCACATGGAGCGACCTGCTCGGTGATGCCGAAGCTGCTCCCCTGTTTGATGTGATGGCACAGTCCGAATTGTTTGAAAGTAAGGGTGCGGTGCGCCGTCTCGTGCAACAAGGTGGTGTCAAGATCAACGGCGAAAAGCAAAGTGACCCCACCCGTGAGATCACTCGCCCCGATAGCGAAATGATCTTCCAAGCAGGCAAGCGTATCTTTTTCAAACTCCTCCCCTAAGGCTATTTTCAACTGGTCGCGCTCGATAGAGCGCGACTGTTTGCATCTGATGCTTTACATTTACCTCGCTCAATTCTTTATTGGGTGTTCTAACAATTTCACTACTCATTACTAAGAATTATCATGGCACTCGCAACTGGCACCAAAGCACCCGCATTTACTCTTAAATCGAAGAACGCCAAAGGGCTTCAAGACGTCTCCCTGAGCGACAATCTCGGTAAAAAGAAGACCGTCCTGCTGTTTTTCCCACTCGCCTTTACCAGTGTCTGCATGAAAGAAATGTGTGACGTTAGCCAGAGCCTCTCTGCATATGCTGACCTCAACGCTGCAGTGTATGGTATCTCTGTCGATAGCCCCTTCGCGCAAGAAGAAATGGCCAAGGTCGACGGTCTTAAATTTCCGCTGCTGAGCGATTTTAACAAAGATGTTTCGGCCGCTTACGATGTGCTCTATGCTGACTTACTGGGCTTCAAGGGAGTCTCAAAGCGCTCAGCCTTCGTAATCAATGAAGACGGCGTTATCATCTACAGCGAGTCTGCAGAAGATCCACACGATCTGCCGAGCTTCGACGCAATCAAAACAGCCCTTAAAGGATAAGCGAACTGATTAAGCTTTCGTGCGCGGGCTGACGATGCCTCCCCATCTTCGCCATTGGGTATAAATTGATTCTGCAATTGAAGTTGCTTATTAAGGCTGTGATGGCATCATAAACATCTCTTTGTCATCCCGTTTTTGAATCTTTTATTACATGTCATTTGCCGTACGAGCCTAGCGCATGAATGAGCCTCAACAGCCAACCTATTTAGTCAGTGCCTACACTGATCCCGTCGTGGTTCAGATTCATGGCAAAGCGAACTATCTAAACTGCAATACGTTTCGAGAGTTTATTGAAAAAGTAGTGCGCGACGGCAAGAGCCATGTCGTGCTCGACTTCGAAAATTGTAAAGGAATGGATAGTACCTTTCTTGGCATACTCGCTGGCACCGCGATCGAACTTCGCAAGCGAACGCCCCCCGGCGTATTGATCCTCTGCAAGCTCGGCGAGCGTAACCATGATCTGGTCTGTAATCTCGGATTACAAAACCT
>JAFMDL010000085.1 GCA_017857255.1 Puniceicoccaceae bacterium
GTTAGTAAATCATGGGGTGTACCAACTTTGTAATAATCAATATACCAAATCTTACTGATTCGCACAATTCACGGTAATGAAGCGGTGATAACCACTTTTGAAACTAGCCAGAGCTGATCAGCGGCCGTCGATTTGGCTAGCTCAGCAGCCAGTTAGGGATTGGGCTGCGTACTTGCGTGAGGATCGACTAAGCCGGCGACTGGCGCTGAGTGTTCCTCCGGTACGATGTAATTAAATTGCTTCTCGGTCTGGTTGAGTGAGTGCTTTTTAACTGCAAAAAGAGTGATCGCTCCGTCCTCACTGAGGTGATCGTTTTGCTGCTCCATCCAAGCAAAGAGCACGGCTTTGAGGCGGGCCTTGGTATCTGCCTGTAAAGGATCCTCGGCCAGGTTCTTGAATTCGAAAGGATCTGCCTGAGTGTCGAAGAGTTGCTCTTCCGGGAGGCCGTGTTCTTTAGCGCCGCGCTCTAGGAAGTAATTGATCGCCTTCCCAGCGGCTCGCTCGCGCTCGATGCGCTCCATATTGTTAAAATTTCGCACATAATGATAGCGCCCGTCATGCACGGAGCGTTGCGGAAAGACACTACGCCGCAGGATGCCCTGATTGTGCGAGACCCCGTAAACGTATTCGTGGTGCTTTGATGTGCTGCCGCTCAAAACCGGGAGTAGACTTTTACCATCGAGATTTTCGGGGACCGTGCCGCCCGCCAGTTCAATCGCGGTGGGGACAAAATCGGCAAAACTTGTCAGCGCCGCGGTGCGACCAGTCGCAATCTTGCCAGGCCAGCGCGCCATGAAGGCCACTCGCAAGCCGCGGTCAGACACTGAAAATTTACCCATGTCCGCGCCATGATCATCGGCATATAAAACCAAGGTGTCTGATTCGCGATTGTGCTGCTTTAATAAATTCAGGACCGCCTGAAATTCTTTCTCTTTTTGAGCAATACTGGCGTAATACTGGGTGGCACGCCTAAGGTTCCCTTCGGTCGACGGCAAGTAGGGCGGCATCTGGAGATCACTCTCGGTAAATGGAGTGTCCTTAATGTAAGGCCCGTGCGGATATTCACTGGCCACAATCATGCAAAAGGGCTGATCGCCGGAATTCGCGATAAATCGATCCATCTCTGCCAAAGGAATGACCGGACGCGGAAGGCCTGGCTCTCGCACGGGGTTCATATGTTCGCTCCAAGGAAACTGAGAGCTGGGATTCACATGCGACTTGCCCGCAAGGATTACCTGGTAATCAAGCTCACGCAAATAAGCCGCGATGGTCTTCACCCCCGAGCGAACGGAGTAGTGATTAAGGAAGCAGCCATTACGAATCGGATAGAGACCCGAGTAGAGCATCGAGCGACTCGGCGCACAAACAGCCTGCCCGGTGTAAGCACGGTCAAAGACTAAGGCCTGCTTCGAAAATGCCAGCGTAGTGGGCGCTGGCACCTTAGTATTCCCATTGATGGCGTGGTCAGGGAAACTCTGATCATCCGCGAGAAAGAAGACGATATTCGGACGTGAGCCGCGCAGGTCATCTCCCGCGGACAAGGCGCCTTGGCTAAGAATGCATCCAAAACCGAAGGCGAGACGAGCGATTTTTATAAAGAATGACATGTCGCAAGTTAGCTCAATGCACCCGCCGCCGCAATGGGGCTTTTTGAATTTGGAAATGTGGTTTTTGGGTGGTTTCTCGATGAGGCCGAAAATGGCTTGCTGGGCACTTACTGCATCATCCGCTCCTCGCGGCGATATTTCTCGTAGTCCTCGACTTCTAACTCTGTATCTGATACGTTGTCGACCGCAGTAGGTCGGGCGATTGGAAAGACGCGGTAGCGAATTTCTTCTGGGTTACGAGGATCATTATGCACCAAAATCAACCGCCGCCCATTTTTACGAAAGGCCAGGCGTGTCATCTCAATCACTTTGGCGCGACCGTCTACCTCCGTCGCCAGCGCAAAGTCTAATGCGATTTTTCGTTGTTCCACCTCGACTGCAAAATTCTTAGCTTTAAAAGGTGCAATAGTTCCGACTGAATCAGCCACCCGGGCCTTCATTGCCTTTTGTGAAAAGTTAAATAACTGCAAGGAATTCAGCGGAAAAGCCTTCAAGTTCATATCAAATACCTGGCCTCCAAGGCTGCCATTTGGCTTACGGATGACAAAAATAAGTTTTTGGCCGGACTTGCCTAAATCCACATTGAGAATCGGCTTATAGATAATTTCACCCTCTTCGTCGGTTCCAGCTTCGCGGAAGAAATACAACCTCGATTCTCCTTTGTGACTGAAATAGCGACTTATGCCACCTTCATGCGCGCTAAGGTTAATCGCCTTTTCGTCTGAGAAAAATTTAAGGTTCAGCGGTTGCTCTGTCTGCTTACCTTCGGGATCAGGAAAACTAAGATAAATAACATTGAAATTATATTCGTTACTCGCCTGCGGAACTGGCTGCCCATTGGCAACTGGGATACCTCCAAGCACCACCACAGCAATAAAAATACGAATACTGCTAACAAAGATTAATTTCATAAAGTGGAGACCGGCGTGTTTAAATTTCATCGAGAGTCACCCAGCGCTGAGATATCACATTATACCGCCGCCCAAACTGCTCATTCACTGCCGCACTGGGCGCATCGTAGTCGGCATCAGCAGAGCTCACATAAGAGGGAGAGCGCTGTACCACCATTTCAAAATAGGCACGACTCTTTTCAGTATTCCCAAAAGCATCTAAAGAGCTTCCATAGCTTCGTATGATAAAGGTATCGCTGCGTGCCTGCAAAAATGCGCCGAGCTTAGCTAGGAGGTCGGATTGCATTAAGAACCCCGGCATTCCCTCCACTAAGGGGCGGTCGACGACTGGAGTGTCCCCACTCTGATAATAGAGCGGATACTTTATTGCGCTATCCCACAAGCCATCTCCGCTACCCGCAATCGAAGATCCATTGATCTCCGCCGCATCAATCGCCGCCTGTAACGCACCATTATAGGCAAATGCAAGCGTGCTGATATCCGTCGAACGATTGATAAAGCTCGATAGGCTAAGAAAGGGGTATATAAAATTGTTTGCATCAGGCGTTGCACTACGCAGGCGCACTTGGTTGACGATCTGCTGCGCCAAGCGAGCAATTTGCGTATCTGATAAATTACGAAACCCTGCCGCGAGTTCGTCTTTACTAGACATCTCGGGCTTCTCGCCAGGAGTATCGAACAGAGGCGCACTAAAGCGGGCAAAATTATGGCGCAGATTCGCGTCTGATGGGTTCACTCCCAGTGTATCAACATCACGCATCGCACCAAGAACCGACTCCCAGGCAGCCACAGAAGTGGAATTTATGTTAAATGCCCCATCTAGCAGTAAGTTTGCCGCGGCACGATTCTCCACCATGAGATTCGTACTGTCGAAGCCACTCAATTGGAGGCGACTGTTCGGTAGGGGAAAAGTTACTGCCTGAGTGGGGTCTTTGATCCCTGAAAAGTAAAATTCATCCCAAAGCACCTCATTTAATTTGTAGGAATAATCGTAATGCCCTGCCTGCATCTGATTACCGTTTCTAGTAAACTGATCCAATCGCTCTGTTTCTCTCAAGCTCAAGAGCGGATTGGCTGCAGAGTTGCCGATTGCATGAGTAGGCGTGCCGTAGAGTTGCAGGGTGTGTGAGTCCCATTTATTGCTATTGCCTGCCATTTTGTTGCCAATTGCAGGAATCGTTTCACCAATTGCTAAGACATCATGATTCATCAGATTCGCGTGGGCCAATTGACCGATGCTTAACGGCTCATTGTCGGGCACCTCAAAGAGTATCATCTTATTACTGCCTTCCACTGCCGTGTTTGATAACCCAACAAAAGCCTCGGTAAATTCTGTGCCTCGCTCGACATTTTCAGTGTAAAAATCGGTACGTGTTGAATCTACCCATGGCACCACTTCCCCTCGCGTGTAGACGGATGTCGCCATGTAATTCTGATTCTGGAATGTGACATTTGGCTCGTGGTGAATGACAGGAGCTGTCGGGTTCATATTTAGAAAAAGATGCGACTCTATTTCCTGATTTCGATATACTGGAACCTGCGGAAACTTCATCGCGCCAAACGCTCCCAAAGGGTTTCTTCGCGATAGGCCATTCTCCTGCAACATCACCCCTTCGATAATATCGGTGGATCCTAAATGAGTGGAAACCTTGCTATCGCCGACAGGCCCAATAAAATCATTAAAGTAGGAAGTGCCACTACTTGCAGCAGATGTAGTAGGTGCAAATGAAAAGGGGTCTCTATAATTTCCATTGCCCACCCCGGCAATAATGTGCTCATTATAGAGACCCGTCACATCACTACCCACCAACCGATTGGTCAAAATAACACGGGGCTGCCTGTAGCCATTATTAAAGTCGCCGAAAGCTGGGATGCTCAGTAATTTGAAACGGTTTTCTGATAGGAATTGATTGTTATTACTTAAGTCGGGAGATTGATAGAGCATTACCAACTGTCTCCAGAAACTACCTCCATTGGAAAAATTCAAACTTAGGCGGCTCTTCGACCAAAGCCCGTAGTTTGTCCAAGGTTGAGCTGCATTATCCCAAAAGACCGCGTTGGAGGATGACGCCACCGGTGGTGTGAAAAAACCAGTGACGGAGGGAGCACTTGCCCGAGCTACAAGGACGTTATTTGTGGGATTGTTATTATCATAATACGAATTGCTAGGCGGAGAGAAATTCACTGCCTCACCTGCCTTCAACGTGATGCCTCGAATCACAAATTTAACAGTAAATCTACTAACCTCACTGGTTGCATTCCATTTCGAAGTTAATTGACCCACTCCCGCCACGCTGATGTTGGATCCTGTGCCATCCACGATATCGATTCGTGGCAGCTCAAATTCTAAACCCAAGTCACCCAGAACCATGTCGCGATCGTATGGATTCCACAAAGTAACGAGCGGAAACATGCCTAAGCTGTAACGATAGCCTCGCGCATAATACCAATCACCGCCGGCCCAGTCCGCAACTGCAGTGCCCCGCCCTCCGCCAGTCGTATCTAGGCACCATTCATTGGGAGGAGTAGAAGCCTCACGCGTAGGATTTCGCTCTGCAAAGCCTTGAATAAAGAAATTGGAGCGTGTCACGACTGGAGTAAAGCCGACTTGCTCGTTGGAGGGCATACGCAGGTTGATACTACTACTCGACGTCTGCGCGTTGGCCTTTGCCAATTGATAATAATCACTAAGCTGCTCCCATTTGGGTCCTCCTGGATCCATGGAGCCCGCCGTTGAGTTCGCATTGGCGGGCGGAAACATCGGCCCTTGCATATCGCTGGGTAAACTCAATAACGCGGTCGAAAGGTCGCGCTTTAGGCCACCGTCCTTGGTATTGGCGAGGACACCACTTGAATGGACAGTGAAGTCGTGGAAAAACTCGCGGTTAACTTCATCAAGACTCGTGCCAGCTGGCAAATCATCCTCTAAAAACATAGGGATATTCTTCAGGCTGCTGATCTTGCCAGGGGCTCCATTCCCATCTTTCCATCGAGAACTGGTGCCTGCTAGTAATTGGTCGCCAGCCGAGTTACTGACGGCCGTCGGATCAGCCACTTGAGCCATCGCAGTTCTGTAATACTCCGCCTCTGGGTCTACACTAACTAAATGTGGGTCCGCCATGTTCACGCGCGCCTTGACCCCCTCGTCACTCACCCAATAAGCGTAATGACCTTCTGGAACGTTATCATCCCCAAGTATTTCAACCTTCGGTGCTTTGACGGTGTCATCCGTTGTGGATGCACTTTTATTAATCACACTCTTGCCGACAGTCGCCAGATCTGCGGTGTCTCCGGCAACTGCGCTGTATGCGTCTGGATTCAGCCCACTCACCAGCCATTTCGGCTGGCGATTATTTAATTCGTCAACCGCATCCAAGGAATCGCCTACATCCGCTTTGGAAGACCAAACCCCCGTCCAACGCGATTGTCCGGCTATGCCGCTAGCACCCGGCGCAAGAAGAATATCGGCACGCGCCGTCACGCGCTGATCCGGCCCTGTGTAGCGCTG
>JAFMDL010000086.1 GCA_017857255.1 Puniceicoccaceae bacterium
ACCAAGCGCGCCAAATCACCAATAGAAATGTCGGTGCCACAGCCAAGGTTCACCCATTCCGGTGGATTCTCGAGCTCCAATAAATGTAGAATGCCGTCGGCTGCATCATCCGCATGTAAAAACTCACGCAGCGGAGTGCCTGTACCCCAGATTGCTACTTCCGCCGTATGATTCGCCTTCGCTTCGTGAAAACGACGGATCAGCGCGGGTAGGACATGCGAATTCTGGGGGTGGTAATTATCGCCCTGCCCATATAGATTTGTAGGCATCGCTGAGTGGTAACATACGCCATATTGACGACGGTAATACTCGCACATTTTCAAGCCGGCAATTTTAGCGATCGCATAGGCCTCATTGGTCGGCTCGAGCGCGCTCGTCAGTAACGATTCTTCTTTAATCGGTTGCTCAGCAAATTTTGGGTAAATGCAAGTGCTGCCAAGAAAGATCAGGCGCTGAACGCCAGCTTTGTAAGCACCATCGATTGTATTTTGTGCAATCGCCAAATTCTGCAACATGAACTCGGCTGGATACGTGCTATTCGCATGAATTCCACCCACTTTTGCAGCAGCAACAATAACGGCATCCGGCCGATGTTCCTGCAGGTAGGCATACGTTGCCGCCTGGTTCAACAGATCCAGATCCCGGCTACTCGGTGCTAATATATCAGTATACCCTCGCTGGTTAGCAGCTCGTACGAGAGCAGATCCAACCATTCCCCGGGCCCCAAAAATAAGCAGTTTTTTCATGGTGGACAATTTCCTCGGGAATTAAGACTCGATTGCCACCGACACATCATAGCCATGCGATTTGAGAAGCGCATGACGCTTTGCAATGTCCAAATCATTAGCAACCATCTCAGTGCACATCTCCTCCACTGTTATTTCAGGCACCCAGCCAAGCTTTTCCTTTGCTTTAGTTGGATCACCAAGAAGGGTTTCCACTTCCGCCGGACGGAAGTAACGCGGATCCACTTTCACAATCACATCTCCGACTGAAACTGCTGGAGCCTTGTTCTGGTCGACTGCAGATACTGTTGCAGTCTCTGCCACCCCCACCCCAGAGAATTCCAGCTCAATGCCTGCCTCACGAGCGGACATTGTCACAAACTCGCGCACCGAAATCTGTTTGCCAGTGGCGATCACAAAATCTTCGGGTTGTTCTTGTTGCAGCATCATCCACTGCATACGCACGTAATCCTTGGCATGGCCCCAGTCACGCAACGCATCCATATTTCCCAAATAGAGGCATGGCTCTAAACCTTGCGAGATGTTTGCGAGTGCGCGTGTAATTTTACGAGTCACAAAGGTCTCACCGCGACGCGGCGACTCATGGTTAAACAGAATTCCATTACAGGCATATATGCCATAAGACTCACGGTAGTTTATCGTGATCCAGTAAGCATACATCTTCGCTGCAGCATAAGGAGATCGGGGGTAAAAAGGTGTTGTTTCTTTTTGAGGAACTTCCTGCACCTCGCCATATAATTCAGACGTTGAAGCTTGATAGAACTTGGTTTTTTTCTCCAAGCCGAGGAAGCGGATTGCTTCCAGAAGGCGTAACGTGCCGATCGCATCGACATCTGCAGTATATTCAGGAGCTTCAAACGAAACCGCAACATGTGACTGCGCTCCCAAGTTATAGATTTCATCAGGCTGCACCTCACTAATAATGCGTGTGAGATTTGATGTGTCTGTCAAATCACCATAGTGCAAATGGAAGCGAGAGTTCTCAACGTGAGGATCTTGATATATGTGATCGACACGCTCGGTATTCAAAGAAGATGCCCGACGCTTGATGCCGTGAACTTCGTAACCCTTTTCTAATAAAAATTCCGCCAAATAAGATCCATCTTGGCCAGTAATCCCAGTAATAAGTGCTTTTTTCATAGTATATGTGTCATGTATCTCTGCAAATTAAAATATATCAGAGATGACGTTTGAGATGATTGCTTAATTCAAAATACCTCAACTTAAATGCAATAGGCATATTGGCAGTCGATGTCTAGTCGAGAGGTTTTTGTACTAAAAAAGCGCCCTCGGAGAAGGGCGCTTTGGTAAAAAGACGAGTCGACTTATTTCTTATCAAGCCAACGGGTAATCTTTATGATTGTCCACTCTTCTTCGTTGCCACCGATTTTGGTCGCAGCGGTTGCACCTTTTTCTTTACCCAGCAATTGCTGTGCAAGGGGTGTTTTATAAGACAGAATGTTATTTTTGGGATCACTATCCCAGGCGCCTAGGATCGCGTACTTATGCTTCTTCCCTGTGGAGCCCTCCTTCAAATCTACGATGCTACCGATACCAACAAGATCATTGGAGGCCTCAGTGAAATCGGTGACACGTGCACGAGAGAGATCCACTTCCAACTCATTCTTACGTGAAAGCAAGATGTCTTGGTCCTGACGAGCCATCTTGTATTCAGAATTTTCTTTCAGATCACCGTGCTCACGCGCAGTCACAATCGATTGCTTATTCTCAGGAATCTTAGTCGCAATAAGATCTTCATATTCAGCCTTTGCTGCGTTGAAGCTGTCTTGAGAGACAATCAATGCATCATCTTCAGAAGCAGTCGCAGACTCACCTGCCAATAGGCTTTGAACTGTTGGGAACTTCTTAATAAAGCGCGCAAGCAATGACTTCTTGGTCAACTCTTCAAAGCCCTGATTGAGGAGCAATGTCTGCGCAAGGTCACGCGCAGTTTCGACATTCGCATCGGCCAGCAAGTCAGGAATCAAATCCGTGTCATCACTCAGCAGGTCACCCAATGGGATCCGGCGAGTGCTTGCATTTTGCAGGGCTTCATAGTCAATCGCGTAGAACATCGCAGCCAAAAGACGCGGAGTTACCAGTGGATTAATGATCGAGTAATACTTCTTAGAATTACGGTTCTTTACTACCCATAAAAGCAGTGGCCCTTTAATGGTTTGCTCGTTGAGCCAACGATCGAGGCAATAGCTAATGCGCTCTTGCTGCTCTTGCTCTAGTAGGAAATTAATACATTCACTAGTAAACTTACCGCTGGAATTACGGAGCAAGTCTTCCACCATTTGCAACCATTTGTCCGGGTATGTGCGGCGGATTAGGTCGAGGTAACGCTTAAAATAAAGCGCTGGAAGCTCAGCAGCGAGTTCGGAGTAATCCGCAGTCGCATCAAGAATCGATGCCGAAGACGGCTCGAGTGTTTCCACATCTTCGTGAAGGTCGCGTGCCAAGTTATTGCGAACCCATACCCCGTGCAAGCGGTCTGCTTGGCTCAAGCTCTTAGCATTTCTAATTGCGTCAGTGAGCTCTTCTAGGATTTGCGGCATCTCTTCGCGAACGACAGAAATGTTTTCAGACAAGGCATAGAGTTTTTCACCAAGAAGAATCTTTTGCTTTGAGTTCTTCGTGCTGTGAAACTGCTCGAGAATTTCTTGCTCTGGCTTCACCGGCTCATCGCGAAATATATAAGGGTCCGACTTTTTAATCGGCGCACCAATGCGGGGATCCTTGACCAATACCTTCTTAGTCGCAGTCCACCACTTCTTATACTTGATCGGACCGATCACACGGGACAAGACACGCTCGATCTCGGCAGTTGTCATCGCCTGGCCATCCGCTGCGGAGATAATCTCACACATCAGGTCGCCGGGTGCTTTCTTGATCATTTCCTCGATCAAATCGGCTTCGATTCGAGAACGAACTAAAATATCGTTCGGCTTGAGCACGTCCAATTTGTCCACACAAAATGCAGGGGCCATGGCGTGACCTTTTTTACCTTCTTCAAAATCAATAATGATCTTGGCTGCCGCAGGATCGTAATCAACGATCTTGCCGAAACCCCAGCTGCGATGCAGGCAGTAATTACCTGGCGCCATGGCTTCGAGTTTCGCACGTGCGGAAACTAGCTTTGGATTTTTTTCAATGAGAGCGTCTATTGCCTCTTTGTTCATAATAGATTGCGAATGCTGTTCTTAAGTCGTAAACGATCAAAGATGCACAGTTTATATACCAATGAGAAGTATTAAGTTCAACTTATCTGCACCCAATGTCAGCGCATGGGATGGAGCCGTCGCACTCACCGAGGCCTACCTTAGCGAAAACCTTAAGGCAAATCAGCTCCTAGAGCGTTTACCAGAAGGGTTTTCGGGTGAACGGCGCGCCACCTGCCAGTCCCTATTTTTAGGAGCACTGAGGCATGGGCAGCGCGTTCAAAACGCGCTTCAGCCTTTCATAAAACAACGTCCACGAGCCCTCGTTGAAGCGATTTTTCTCGTGGCCGGCTATGAAATGCTCTCCAGCCAGCCTGAAAAACACCCGCAAATTGTTCATCATGCCGTGGAACGTAGTAAAAATAATGCTGCTCAATCGGAAACTGGTCTACTCAACGCGGTGCTGCGCAAATTGCCTGAAGCGCTCAATGCCACACACCCGAGTAACCGACCTGATGCCCATTTCAGTCATCCGAAATGGTTATTCAAGCGCTGGAATAAGGAATTTGGTCCGCCGACCACCATCAAATTGATGGAATGGAATCAACGCATTCCAGCCACCTATCTAAAACTCTACGACACTCCTAGTGAACTGCCCAAAGGCCTGGAACTCACCCAATGGGAACAATTCTACAAAGTCGCGCCCGGCGCCTCTTGGAAAGATGACCTACGCCCGCTACTCAACAAGGGCAATGCCTATGTAAAGGATCCGTCAACACGACTCGCGCCGGGCTTGCTAGCACCGAAGCCCGGCGACAATGTACTCGATCTTTGCGCGGCACCAGGAGGCAAGGC
The DNA here is from genome assembly GCA_017857255.1 of Puniceicoccaceae bacterium. Classification (GTDB taxonomy): domain Bacteria; phylum Verrucomicrobiota; class Verrucomicrobiia; order Opitutales; family Coraliomargaritaceae; genus Lentimonas. Next base: position 4,766 of record JAFMDL010000086.1, read on the forward strand.
TTACGATCTGGCTCACTTGATGCAGCGGCAGGGGCACATTGTCGCACTTGACCTGCCGGGCCCGCGAATCCAACGCCTGAGCGAGAACCTCGAAAACCTCGCAACCGAAGGCCTGCAATGCACCATTCTTGAGGGGGATCTACTTGAGCTGGATGCCACGGCCTTCGAGGAGCAAAATCTGCCGAGCCAATATGACGCGGTAATGCTGGATGCGCCCTGCTCCAACACAGGAGTCATTCAGCGCCGAACAGATGTAAAATGGCGGTTGCGCGGACGCGATGTCAGTAACTGCGCCTACCTACAAAAGCAGCTGCTCGAAGCCGCAGCGCACTGTGTTAAACCAGGCGGCCGCCTAGTCTACAGTACCTGCAGTATTGAACTCGACGAGAATAAGGACGTGGTCGATGCCTTCTTGGGCTCTGCAGTCGGGCAACGTTTCTCACTTCAAGACAGTGCAATCAGCCTTCCTTGGGAAACTGGGCACGATGGCGCGGGTGCCTTTTTACTAGTCGCCGATGCGCAGGGCTAACAACTCAGAACTTCCAAGCATTCAATAAAAATGGCGCGGGTATCATCACCCGCGCCACTCTTTTAAAAGACTGCTGAATCGAAGCTACTGATTCTTCTGGGAGTAAAAGTCATCAATTTTCTGTGCCACATCACGATAACTGATGTCTGCACCGTAAAGTGCCTTAAACTCAACCATCGCTTTATCCATATCTCCCTGAGCTTCGTAGCATGAGCCGAGCTCATAGAGCACATCCTTCTTCTGGTCAGTAATGCCAGGGATTTCTGACTTCGCGATGTTCAACTGCTCGGCAGCCAAATCCGCAAAGCCCTTCACCTTATAAGCTTTGCCTAATAAGATTAAAGCACTGATACGAACTTTCGGGCTACGCTGTGCAAGTTGCAGCTCTTTAATCGCCTTATCTGTCGCACCATCCTCATGGTAGAGCTCACCAAGTTCGTAACGATAGCTGAATTCATTTGGATAACGCTGGACCAGATCTTCAGCTTGTGAAAGACGAAACTCCCGCTCTTCAGTGCGCAAATCTTC
>JAFMDL010000027.1 GCA_017857255.1 Puniceicoccaceae bacterium
CAAGCGCGATGAGCTTGATCTGATTTGTAGGGATGGCGATGTGTTGGTTTTTATTGAGGTCCGTGCTCGCTCGGAAAAAGCCCTAGTTTCTGGTTTTTATTCGGTCGACAGGCATAAAAAAGAAGTACTCATGCGTGGCTGTACGAATTATTTGAAACAGTTGCGAAATCCGCCGGAGCACTTCCGCTTTGACATTATAGGCGTCTCGATTTGCAAAGGAGGGCGTGGAATAGTGCAGCATTATCCAAATGTACCTCTTTTTCATAAACATTTTTCAGTCCAACGCACCCAGACATGACTAACGAAATAGACGAACCTAGGCATCCTTTCCTTAATGGCTTAAGTAAACATCGCGGCGCACCGCCGACTGTGGTGGTGATTTTTGGCGCCTCAGGTGATCTCACTGCGCGTAAGCTAGTGCCTGCGATTTTCAATCTAGGCCTTGATAATTTACTGCCTGGGGAGTTTCACTTGATCGGGTATGGCCGTAAGCCGATCGCAGACGCTGTGTTTCGTGAGATTATGGACGAGGCGATTGGCGAACATTCTCGTCGCCCGTTGAACAAGGAAGTTTGGGACCGAGTGCGGCAGAACATGACTTATCATTCCGGTGGCTATGATGATGCGGAGGCGTTTGCCTCGCTTGCGGAAAAGATTGATCAGATCGAGGCGGGGCTCGGTCGCGATGTACAGCGCCTTTTTTATGTGTCGACACCGCCGAGTGTCTTTGAGCCGATTATAAATAATCTGGGCAGAAGTGGGATGGCCAAGGCACATGTCGGCACAAAGTTGGCTTCCAAAGTAATTATCGAAAAGCCATTCGGCCGAGACCTAGGTTCAGCGAGGGCGCTGAATGCCGCGATCAATGAAGTGTTTGAAGAGCCACAGGTGTACCGGATTGATCACTATTTAGGCAAAGAAACGGTGCAGGATCTATTGGTGCAGCGTTTTGGTAATTCAATTTTCGAACCGCTGTGGAATCGTGAGCACGTGGATTGCGTGCAAATTACTGTGGCGGAAAGTCTCGGTGTCGGTACTCGTGGTGGCTATTACGACACCAGTGGCGCATTGCGTGATATGATACAGAATCATACGATGCAACTCGTGGCACTCACTGCCATGGAACCCCCGGTGTCGCTTGATCCGGAGGCGATTCGCGATGAAAAAGTGAAGGTGTTAAAAGCGATCCAACCGCTCGAGCTTAAGACCGACGGCGGCGATGTGGTTCGCGGGCGCTATACCGGTGGCGTAGTTGATGGAGCGCCGGTCGAGAGCTACATGGAGGCGGAGGGAATCCCCGCAGATTCTACGACGGAGACTTACGCAGCTTTGCGGCTATCGATAAATAATTGGCGCTGGCAAGGCGTGCCGTTTTACATTCGCTCAGGCAAGCGTATGGCTCGTCGTGCGAGTGAAATCGCCATACAGTTTAAACGCCCACCTGGCATTTTGTTTTCTGAAGGCGACAAGTTTGACGTGGCGCAGAACACGATGGTGATTCGAATTCAACCGGATGAGGGCGTAACCTTGGTTATGAATTCAAAGATTCCAGGCTTAGAGACTCGTACGCAGCCGGTTAAGATGCACTTTCGCTATGCGACGACTTTTGGCTCGAACACGCCAGAGGCATACGAACGCTTAATTTTAGATGCGATGATCGGGGATAGTACTTTGTTCATTCGCGGTGATGAGACCGAGGCATCTTGGAAGTTGATCACGCCCATTTTAGAGCATTGGCAAGCGTGTGGCCAAAATGGACTGGCGGAGTATGCTGCAGGTTCATGGGGTCCGTCGGCGAGTGTGCGCTTACTTAGCGAGAAGGGCCACCAATGGCGTCGCTCTGGTTGAGCTGTATTTAATCGATTGAGGTAATGACTGACTGACAGTTTTCAAGAGAAACTATTATGGCTGAATTAATTGATGTCCTCCCGGGTGTGGATCTTCCTGTGTGTGAAGTAACGAGCCGACTGGCGACGATGTGGGAGTCTGGAGCGACTGGCACGCAACAAGACTTCCGTGCCTCGCAGATGAATGTGGTGCTACATTTTGGCTTAGATGTGACAGCAGAAGAAGCGCGTGAACGTTTTGATGCCTTGATTCGTTTTGCGCAGCGCTACCCGAGTCGCATCATTGTATTGTGTCCCACTCGCGTCGATTTGAAAGGTGCGATGGCGAGTAAGCTCTTTAGCCAGTGTTACATTGGTGACTCGCATCGTGAGATGTGCTGCTGCGAGGCTTTATTACTACAGTATAATTCAGAGGATTTTGGTTACTTGGCAAATCAGGTATCGATCTGGACTGAGGGAGATTTACCAACCTATCACTGGTTTAGTGGGGTGCCTGCCAAGCGTATTGAGACGTATTTTGATGACCTACTCATTGGAGTGCGCCGTTGCGTGTTTGACAGCTCGGTGGAGTCTGAAGATTTGTCGCAATTAAGCTGGCCAAACCGCAACCGAGTCAAAGATCTGGCAAAAGCGAGGTTACTCCCCGCGCGCCAAGCAATCGGCCAATATATGAGCGGATACGCGATTGAAAGCCTATGCGAGGGCTTGGAGGCCGTGCAGGTGCGTCATTCTGCAAGCATGTCTGGCGAAGGCCGAGGGCTGTTAGAGTGGGTGCAAGCCTGTTTTGCTGAGTGCGATGGTTGCCCTGAATGCCAGTCATTGAAAGCTGAATTTTCAGTGACTGAGTCGGCCGTGGCTGACCCTTGTTCGCTGGAGCTCGAGTTTGTTTACAACGATGATCGCTACCTGAAATGCCGTAAGTTCAAAGATGGCTCACGTGGTGAGATCGCTGCATCTTTAGGTAAGGGGGAAGATGTTATCTGCACACGCGTTAAACCTTTGGCTGCGGAGCAAGCACTTGCTGAAGCATTTTTCTTCTAGGCTTTTTTCATTTGTCGCTAGGCCTAGATGCCAAGTGCGTCGAGTGCTGCTAGCACATCGTCAGCTTGTTTCGCAGTGGATGCTTTTAAATCGAGCCAGACCAGTATGCCGTCATTAAAAATGTAGGCCTGGCGGCTCCAGCGGCCTCTGCCAAAGGCTTGACTGACTGATTTATCAGTGTCGGCAATCAAAGTGAATGGAAGCTCGTGCTTGTTGCGGAATTGCTCTTGGGTACTCGCAGTATCAGAAGATACACCATATACCGTTACGTTGCGTTTTTTTAGTAAATCCCATGCGTCTCGTAAGCTACAGGCTTGTTTCGTGCAGCCAGGTGTAAGCGCCTTCGGGTAGAAAAATACGACAGTGACGCCTTCGTTAAACGAGGCACCGAGATCGATAGAGGTGCCTTTGTGGTCTATTGCCACCAGTTGCGGAGCAGCTGAACCTACAGTTAAAGGGGTCGCTGAGAGGTGAGTTGAGAATAAAGAAAGTACCATAATTAGCAGGAGTGAATGTTTCATGCTAATTGATCGTTCAGCGCATGATTGACTTACAATAGAATTTGCGTGCAGAGGGACAATGTTGAAGTAGGCCAGCGTGACTCTTCGCCGCCATCAAAAGGCACGCGTGCACTAAATCTCGATTTTTTCTCAGAGCGTGAGGTAATCGATTGCCTCAGTATTGATGGCTAATCGATACGCACTGAGGGGGTTGATCGAAACTTAAGAATCTATCTTAGCATCTTTGGCCTGCTCGGTTTCTGCCTCATTCGGGGCGGGCGCATTGTCGATCAGTTCGACTTGAGCGATATCGATCGCTCGGCGAATCTCATCGAGTTTTACGAGATTGACCCCTTCCGGGAGTGGTTCGCTGTTGGCGATCGCTTCGAAGCGCTTGGCGGCACCATCACCGCGCATCGATAGCGCAAAGCGAAGTATTTTATCAAGCTGAGCTTGGGATTCTTTACCCAAATACCACAATTGGCGATGTATTGCGCCAGCGGCGATGCCATTATCGATGACTGCAACCCACTGCGCACGGGATTCATCATCCATGGTTGTGTGCCCAGAAAAGTAGATGCCTAGTGGCAATTGCAATTCGCTGGCGATTGCGAGTGCTCGCATATTAGTCGCGCCGTAGCGAGCACCAGTTTCAAAGATAGCAATGGCGCCAAAGACCAGAGCGAGAGGGAGTAGGATGCCTTGTATCTTTTTCATAGCAGGGTTTGGTTGGGTCGAGGGGATACTATCGTTTATTCAACTTCACGCAGCTGGATGGTGTCGACAATCTTTTCACCAGCAATAACATTGGTGATGACCACCATGGGCGCACCTTTTTTTGCCCAATTACGATCTTTTAGCGCTTCGAAGGCGTTTTGGATCGTGCGCTCAGGATCAACATCGTCGAATTTTAGAAAAAATGGCTCGATGCCACGCATAATGAGTAGTTGTCCGAAAATATCCTTATTATCAGTAAATGCGTAAACAGGGACTTTAGCTCGAAGTGAGGAAAGCTTTTGCGATAATAAGCCGCGGCGGGTGAACACAACAACGCCTGCATCATCCAATTCTGATGCGAGATAGGCCGCCGAACGAAGCATCTTAGATTTTGGAAGCCTTAGCTCGAGGTCTTCGCGCAGCACTGGGCCATCTTCATTTTCCATGCGATCTGCAATACGGTTGATTGTCTCGACGCATTCGACTGGATATTTGCCAACCGTAGTTTCGCCTGAGAGCATAACGCAGTCAGCTTCTTCGCGAATCGCATTGGCGACGTCAGTGACCTCGGCACGAGTGGGGATCGGCGAGTCGATCATCGATTCGAGCATGTGAGTGGCGACAATCACCGGCTTGGTATTATGAATACAGGCATTGATCGCTCGAGATTGGATCAGTGGCAGATCTTCAAATGGACATTCTACGCCGAGGTCGCCACGGGCCACCATGAGGCCATCAGATGCCTTGATGATGTCTTCAAGATTGCGAATCGCCTGTTGGTCTTCGATTTTCGCGATGACCTTCGCAGGTGAACCTTTGTCCGACAGATAGCGGTGAAAGATGTCGAGATCATCGGGCTCTCGTACGAAGGAAAGCGCAAAAAATTCAATGTTTTCTTCAATGCCGACATCGACATCGCCTTGGTCTTTTTTGGTTAAAGCAGGTAAATTCACACGTACGCCTGGCAAATTAATGTGACGGCGGTTTCCGAGCGGGCCAGGGATAATGACTTCGCAGCGTACGCGTTTGTCATGCGCGATTTCAACGACGCGTAGTCGCATCAACCCGCTATCAACGAGCACAGTGTCGCCCACCTTGATATCTTTCGAAAAACCTGGGTAGTTGACATCGACACGGCGGATTCCGTCTTCGCCGACTCCACCTAGGCCTAGGCCGAAAGTGAAATCCAAGGTTTCGCCCGCTTCCAGCTCAAACGTCTCAGGTACATCACCAGTGCGAATCTCGGGGCCTTTGACATCCATCATGATGGCGATTTTACGGCCAGTGCGTTCACAAACGCTGCGCACCCGGCGAATAATTTCTCTTGTCCAAGCATGATCAGCATGGGCCATGTTGATACGGCAGATGTCTACACCTGCGTGAATGAGGCGTTCGAGTGTCGCCTCGTCTTGTGTGGCTGGCCCCACAGTGAAGATGATTTTGGTCTTACGATATGGATTTTTCATGAAATGAGCAAAAGGTACTGGTAATCTTTAATGTCTTACAGTGCGGGGCGCGTCAGCCTGAGGGTCGACCACTGTGATCTTAAAGGTGCTATTGCTCCCAGACAGCTCCGCAAACTTATTCTCAACCAGTGCGACGGTATTACAGTCCTTACTGAGGTGAGCGAGGTAGACTTCGCGCAACTCAGAATTACCGTTTAAGGCGTACAAGGCCTCATAGCATGCGTCGTTGGAGAGATGCCCGTGGCGTCCGCGAATACGCTGTTTGAGCGACCAAGGGCGACGTTCGTCACCATCTAGTAACTTTTCGTCATAATTGGCTTCTAGGACGAGGATTTGGACAGATTTAATATGATCACGTATGTGTTCAGGCACGTATCCAAGATCTGTCACCCATGCGAGACTTTGGCGGGGTGTGATCATGTCGCCGTCCTCGCCCCAATGGAATGTATAGCCCACAGGATCATACGCATCGTGAGGGACGGCAAAAGAGCGTACCTCCAGATCGCGAAAATTAAAGCCCATACCGGTTTGAAAAAGCTGCCAATTCACTTTCTTGGTGAGTTTCGCTTGGACGGCTTCAGCAGTATCTCGGTTGGCAAATACTGGCAAATCTACGTATTTTGAGAGCCCACGTATTCCTTGAGCGTGATCGCTGTGCTCGTGGGTCAGAAAGACAGCATCAATACAATCGATCGATTCACCGACGGCTTCGAGCATCAAACCGATGCGCTTTCCAGAAAACCCAGCATCAATGAGTATTTTACTGTTTCCGGTCCGGAGCAGGGAGCAATTCCCATTACTACTGGAACCTAAGATTTGAAAATCGGTCGACATGTAGGTGCAGAATTAACATGGCACTCCTGTTCGGCAAAGCATTTTTACGCACTTGCCAAATCAGATAATACTGCTTTTCCTGCATCGCTCTATAAAGAGAGACGTACGCTTGCGCCTCTAGTCATTCTCAGACAGGTTGTTATGAAGAATGTCAGTCGCAGGCTTGCAGACGACTATTGAAGCATGAAAAACAAACACAGCATTTCCGCACAGGACGAACTGACTTCAGCAGCAAAGCCAGTTAAGGTCTATGACCAGGATTTCGTCCTTTCCGACGAATATCGCGCTGATTTACCCGATATGCAGAATACTGATTCGCAGCAAATCTTCGGCGCTAATGTGCCAATCCTGAAGGTCGGTATTTCAAATTTTAGACTTCCTTTGCGTTTCATCACGCCGACTTCGGATACGCAAATGCTTGAAACCTCGATCACTGGAACGGTTTCTTTGGAGGCCAACCAAAAGGGGATCAACATGTCGCGCATTATGCGGGTCTTCTATACTTTCCAAGATCGTATTTTTACACCCGATCTGTTGCACGAGATCTTACTCCAGTATAAGACCGAAGTGATTGCTCATCGTGCGCAGTTAAAATTGGATTTTGAATACCCAATCCTTAAGCCGAGCCTGCGGAGTGGACTAGAGGGATGGCAGTATTATAGGTGCGCATTCGAGGGTAAAATCGATGAGCTTGATCGCTTCCGCAAATACATTCATTTCGACTTCATCTATTCGTCTGCCTGCCCGTGCTCCTCAGAGCTTTCTGAGCATGCCCGTGAAAGTCGAAACATTTATGGTATCCCACACTCGCAGCGTAGTACTGCCCGCGTGAGCGTTGAAATTCAAGAAGGTGAGCATGTTACCATTGAGGAGATACAACAGATCTGCCTTGAGGCGCTCAAGACTGAGACGCAGGTGATGGTTAAGCGCGAGGATGAGCAGGCGTTCGCGGAAATGAATGGAGCGTTTACCAAATTCGTCGAAGATGCGGCCCGCTTGCTCTACGAAGAATTGGATGATGAACCACGTATTGTAGATTTCCAAGTAGCCTGCGCGCACCTTGAATCGCTCCATTCGCACGATGCTGTAGCAGTTATCAATAAAGGTGTCCCTGGTGGCTTTACTGGCCACTTCGAGGATTTCAAGGGCTTGATCCGCTAAAAATACTGTCTCCGATACGTTTCGGCCGACAGCCCTGCTTCAATTTTTTTGCGAATATAATTATTTTGCTTAGACGTTGGAACTTTGTTCGTTGTAGAACGATCACTAAGCACCAAGGTTATGACCATTGATTTAATAGAACCAAACGTGCCAGCCCATGAATTGTTCGACGTTGTTGATGCAGAGGACCACGTCCTTCGTGTTGAGACGCGCTTCATAGTACACCGCGATCAGTTGATGCATCGAGCAGTGCATATTTTTGTATTTAATGCTGCTGGGCAGCTGTATTTACAGCGTCGTTCGCTGACGAAGGACACTGCACCGGGTAAATGGGTAAGTTCGTGCTCTGGGCACGTTGATAGCGGCGAAGTGTATGACGATGCGGCACCGCGTGAGTTGGCCGAAGAGATCGGCCTTACGGATCCGAAGAACCTTGAGCGCGTCTTTAAGGAGTCGCCTTGCCGGCAAACGGGTCAAGAATTTGTCTGGGTGTATCGTTGCCAATCGGAGGGTCCTTTTGTGCTCGATACTGAAGAGGTGATGGACGGCAAATGGGTCGATCTCGATGACCTCAATGCATGGATTACCGAGCGGCCTCGCGACTTCGCTTGGTCGTTTACTTACCTCTGGGAAAAATTCTGCGCTTTGTAGGTGTGGGGCTTACTGCACTGCTTCGCACAAGAAACGAACATCTAGATCTACAGCACCGAGCAGCACAGGGGGGAAGAGGATCATGAGGTAGCGGTGATCGGATTTACAGTGATAGGTTTCGCTGAGTGCTGGCAGGAATTTATCTCGATGATCGCTTGGAGACCATAAGTGAATGGGGAGGCTTTTTACGATTGGGTAACATTCGGATGGTCCCAGTTCGAGTTTGATACGCTTCGCTTCGAGCGTGCCGAACAGTGTTTGACCGGTGAGGTTTACAAATGACAAATTACTTTTAGGTAAGTTCTTGAGGCTGTCATCGTATGCATAGATAAGATATTTTAAGTGGTTGTTAGGGTCACTTTTAAAGTGCGGGTTTGGTACGAATATTAGCAGCCATTGATTGGATGTTTGGGGTAAGTATACGTGCGCCACTTTTTTTTTGGTAGTTGAGTCTACAAACATTATCTGACCGTCTCCCAGCCAATGATGCGGTCCCATGCGTGCGAGTGAATGCGTTTCAATCGTGATCGCTGCTTGAGGCGTTGCTCCCGCAGCAACTGCGGACTCACTGACAGGTATATACTCGATGCGGCGTACGGGAGTGTGGCCATAGACTGAGAATTCAATTTTCCTGATACTTGGCTCAGTCGCTAAAGATGCACTACCAAATAGTATAAATAGGCTTAGAAGCTGTAGCTGTGAGCTCATATTTGGTCGTCCGTAAGCCATCGGAGTGAAATAATTTTGAATATACGTGGTGCGGGTTGGTTAATTGAGGCAGTCGGTACGATCGTATCAGGAGTTCTTTGAAGAACGGCCTCAATTGTTGCCGATTCTATTGGTGTGCCTAGCTTTGAGTAGGTCTGGCTGCGTGCACGTATTTTGAAGGTGTCGGATCGAGGCGCGAGCATCGGCCCAATGGCAGTCATGATATCCGCTTGAGTCAAAAAGCCCGGTGCAAAGTGATCGATGTCGATGATTTTTGAGTCTTCGCTACGAGTGCCTGCGGTCTCCCATTGGTGATCCCAACGCTGTCGCCCGTTCGCGGTGATGGATGCTGCAATGGCTTGCTCGAGTAAACTGCCGCTACCAGGTGATTCTTCGGATAGAAATGCTTCCATTGATTGAAAGGGCGCACCTCTTCGTTTTATACGTTTAACGATTTCTTTGGCGAGTAACTCGATTCTGGATGCATCAAAGTGGCGTGCACCTCGTCGATAATACGCGGAAGGAGCGACAGGTTCTGTGCCTTCAAAGGCTGGAGTCTGGGGTGCTTTATAGGTTTCGCTTAGAGAGTGAGAAAATCGCGAAAACATCCGTTCGCACGAATCTTGACTGACTGTAAGCGATGAGAGGTCAGAGCTGTCTTCTGGGTAATCTAAATAATTCCACTCTTTAATTCGCTGCCCGCCAAGCACCGACTTCCATGCAGCGATTGAGGTAGAGTTGAGATTGAATCGATGTACCACGAAGGCATGTTGCGCAAGCTCTCGCGACTGGGCCAAATCATCCGAATTGGCAGTTTGCCAGCGAGTGATCGCAGCGACAGGAACATTGAATTGATAAGGGACGAGTGTCGGATTCGGCAGGCTGGCAGTTGGGTCGTAAGCCCCTGGAGTATCGATTCGGCTTAAGCCCGAAAGGTAGTACCGATCAAACCATGCTGAGGTATTGATCGACCCTCGATCACCCCAGCTATTACCGACCTTGTTGGGGCGCTCATTGTGGAAATAAAGATGTTGTAGCGATGCGAGTGAAAGTGGCCTTTCGCGAGGCAGTTCAAATAGTGGAGCATCTTGCCAGAGTTTGTAGAGGTGGGGGCTGCTGCGATCTAACAACCGGCTATGCTCAGGGAAGTTGATATGACTTAGGCTTTGGTTGATCGCTTCTGGTGTTGGCGTGGACAAGGGTGCGCTGCCCCGGATCACCGGAATGTAGGGGCTCCCTTGAGGTATTGATGCGTCATTGGTTAAGTGCCATTCCGCATTAAAAGTCGGGGATGGATTACGTGGATCGTTGTCGTGCAGCCATCGGCCACGGTAATATTCGAGATCCTCGTGGGAGTGACGAGGCTCCCTGAGTTGAATATGGTAGCCGAATGTCATTTCGCTATGGTCGTATTGATAGCCAGTTTCGGTGCTTGGTTGCAGAGTATTTACTGGTTCGTAGTGAATATCACCATATTCAGCGAGTAAGCGCTTCGCTTCCGTCTTTGGGTTGTAGGCAAACAATTTGATCCGGATGTGTGAGCTTTCGGAGGAAAAATGTCGAATCAGACCAGGGCCTTTTTGCAAATCGATTTGGGTATCGATGCCTCGAATTCCACCGAGTTTACGGCTATTGTGGTGCCATAATTTAGAATCGGTTGTGATCGATTCGTAGGGGGATGCTCCAGCGGTTTCGTCGGCATCGCTAATGCCCGTCCAGTTTTTTGTGCGCCCAGGCAACCAGAGCTCACTGTGGTCATGCAGTAAGCGTATGACGAGCGCGCTGTGAGAATGTGTCGAATCTGCAAGTAAGTCCTGTATGTCAACCGTGGCGCTGTCGACGGTGTCAACCGCTGCGGGTGCGGGTCTATATTTTACGACTTCGACCGTGGGTAATCCAGTGATCTCGAACTGGAGCTCCATGGGCTCTCCGTTTGCGCATGATGTTTTTAGTGTACTGGTAAAAGGGTTCCAGAGTTCTGTGAAAAATGCCATTCTGAGGTATAGTCGTGGGTCGTCTGCATTGTTCTGACGGATCGTAAATGCCATCATTAGATTAGATAGAACCGGGCTAATAGGGGCTGCAATTTGGCCGTCGGTGAGTGCGCCGAGTTCGTGGAGTCCTTGCACATCCACAAAGTGTCGTTGTGCGTCAATGTATGTCGTAGAGAGGGCATTAGCAGAAGCAGTTTGGGCGGCGCTTCTGATGATGTCTTCGAATTCGGCACTAATTAGTTTCGGGAATAGTGACAGGTCCTGCATCAGCCCGCCATTCGGACGGACACTGGCCAACACCCCTAAGCTCAATGGTGTGATCGCATGAAATGGACTCTCGGAAGAGAGATTCCATTGGTTGCGGTCGCTAAAGTCATTTTGTCCGAGTAATTGTTCGAGGCTAGCGACCTGTTCCAGTTTTTGAGCACAGGCAGAGGAGAAGCGATTATAGTCTATAAATACCTCTTCGATTCCATGCGATGTGCTTAGCATCGAGCTTAAGGTGGAGATTGAAGTGGGCGCGATGAAGTTTGGAATCGCCCGTAGGTGTAGGGGTCTTTTTCCAACGCTGGCTTTCACGCCCTCATCACTAATCCACCATGCGATTGCATCTGAAATCTTGCCACTTGTGTCGAGCACGTGAAGCACGGGTGCATGGACATGGTGTGTGGTATCGGCGCCCACCGAGCCGAAATCAACCAGTTGCATGGTTTCTATTGGAGGCTTTCCCGGGTCTGTGGCCGCGGCGGAGACGAGCCATATGGGGGTAGCAGCGGGATTGGTGGTGTTCCACACACCGGTCCAAAATCTGGTTTTTGGGTAGTAGTTCCCTTCACCCAGGATTTCAGCCCGGGCGGTGACTCGCTGGTCGTCGGCAGTGTTTTTTTGGAGCTGGCCAATCGCGAGCATCAGCGCGAGGCGGGCGCTTTCACGCGCCCGCAATGATTGTAAGTTACTTTTGGCGGCGCGTACTTCGATTTGAATAAGCGTCATTAGTGAGAGCGCCATTAAAATAACAAACGACATAAAGACTAGAGAGCAAACTAGAGCAAAGCCTTTCTTGTCTTGTTCTAAGTGATGTATCGATATTTTAATACGAGATAGTAAGTAGTTTTTTTTATGAAGAGCGAGAGCGAAGCGATGCCTTAGTTGAAGGCTATTTCCGGGCGTATTAAATTTAAGTAAATTCAGGCTATTTAAGGAAAACTCGGTGGATGCATCCTGCTTGCAATATGCTCGGGGGCTGAGCAGATTGTTTGCTCATTCTACAGACATGGCTGCTACATTAGACACACCTACTATTCTCGTTATCGATGATGACGACGATCTTCGTTATTCGCTCAAGCGCGTGCTTTCAGCGCGTAAATACAACGTTATTGAAGCAAATAGCGGTGAGGCTGGTCTGGAGATGGCAGAGTCGCATTCACCGGATGTTATCCTGTTGGACAATCGTATGGGTGGGATGAGCGGTATAGAGGCACTGCAGCACTTGCGCGGGGCCAACCCCAATGCGATGATCATATTAATGACAGCGTATGGGACGACGCAGACCACGATCGAGGCAATGAAGTTTGGTGCGTTTGACTACATCATGAAGCCCTTTGATTTGAAAAAAATCCTGTCGTTGACGGAGTCTGCGTTAGCGGCGTCGAGCGATATGGATCGGGCGAGTCAAGAGGAGCCGATCGAAGGCGTGACGGCGGAGGAGATCGAAGGAGGCATTATCGGCAGTTCGTCGGCGATGCAGAATGTTTTTAAGATGATCGGTCAAGTCGCTGCCAGTGATGTAACGGTGATGGTCACTGGGGAAAGTGGTACCGGTAAAGAACTAATTGCCCGTGCGATTTTTCAAAATAGTCTACGAGCACAGAAGCCGTATATTGCGGTGAACTGTGCAGCGATTCCGGATAATTTGATTGAGAGTGAGCTGTTTGGTCATGAGAAGGGAGCCTTTACGGGAGCGACGAATCAACGCATCGGCAAGTTTGAGCTGTGTGATGGTGGCACTATCTTTTTAGATGAGATCGGTGACATGGCACTGGCAACACAGACTAAAATTTTGCGCGCTTTACAGGAAGGGGAGATCCAGCGCGTGGGTAGCAGTGAGACTATCAAGGTCGATGTGCGCTTGCTGGCTGCGACGAATAAGCCGCTCGAAGAAATGGTGAAAGAGAAAACATTTCGTGAGGACCTTTACTATCGATTAAACGTGGTGCGCATTCAATTGCCGCCTTTGCGCCAGCGTATGGAAGACGTGCCGCTGTTGGTCGATTTCGTGTTGAAGCGACTCGCTCGTGACAGTAAGGCAGGTACAAAGACAATTTCTCCTGAGGCTTTGAGTGCGCTTTCCAAATACAACTGGCCGGGTAATGTTCGTGAGCTGGAAAATTTAGTGTACCGTAGTGCGGTGATGGCGCAAAGCGATACGATTCTCCTGAAGGACCTGCCGGAGGAGTTACTTGCAGCAGTTGGCTGCGATATTACCACCCCAGTCCCGAGCTTGGACGATGAGACACTTTCGAATATCGATGATCGCGCACAAAATGTAGGTTCGATTGAGGTGCCGCATGTTGAGGCATCGGCAGAGCAGGGGCTAGTCGGTTTGCCAGGTCAGCCCTTTACGGAAGTGTATCAGCAGCTTCGAGACGCACATGGGACCAACATTCTAGAACATGCGGAGCGCGAAATTATTCGTCTTACGTTGGAGGAGGTTGGCGGCAAGCAGGTGAAAGCTGCTGAAATATTGGGTATGACACGAGCGACGTTGCGTAAGCGAATGGATCAGTATGATCTACAAAAATAAGCGTAGATTTTTTCTGCAGGACGACGGCTGAGCAACTATGGTTGTACGAAAATGTGTAGTCGCGCTTCAGCCGTCATGCCATTTTTGCCGTGGGCTCTGATACGAACCGACTCGCGAATTCGGTCATCGAATGATTTTGGCATCACACGCAGGATGCGGTCAAACTCGCCGTTGGGATCCGACTCTTCAATGATCGTGAGCATAGCGCGATCGTATTCGATGCTACTGATTTCGTCAATGTAGCGCTTGTCTAGGGTGATGCGGACTTGTCTTTCAGTGTTCGGAGTGGATGAATTCCAGTAGGCGATATTTGGCTTTGCTTCGACTAGCTTGGGCACTTGCACAATCATGTGAAGTGTCGCCACAGCATCGATCTGGTTGTCGAGGTAGACCTTTAGCGTGTTGTGGTTCAGCCCTGTGCGCTTTCCCTTGTTAAAAATTGCAATGATGGTGGTGGATTGCCCCGGCTTGATGATTTTATAATCCAGGATTGAGCCAGTACAGCCGCAGCTGGTTTTGACTTCGGCGATGCGCACAGTATCGTCCCCTCTGTTCGTGACTACATACTTTGCACGAGCCTCTTTTTGATTGGGTTTAAGCTCAATACGAACTTCGGTTTGGTCCCATTCGAGTTGCGCCGCGTTTATAACTAGTGGGAGCAAAAATAAGAACACGATCCGTAGGAGCGCGACGAATGGAAAGTGTTGTAACATAATATAATTAAATATGTCTACTCGGCGGAGGCGCAAGTGGGAATACTGACAGTTAAGCACTAGGCGCTGCTGGATTATTCCGCATGTCTTGGCGTAACACCAAAAATATAAACCAAAGCAATACTACGTTACGCGCTATAAGCCAGCTATAATTCGTGCCAGGTTCGCCCGTCTCGTAACCAAAGCAACCGCAGCTAATGTCGAGCCCACGCAGCCAAGCGCTCGCATGTAGAGCAATGAAGCTGAATAGCAATAATCCGATGAGGGCAGCACTGCTGCGCCGAATGCCTGGTATCAGTATGCCGAGGCCTAGTACGAGCTCCAGCCACGGCAGAAACAGCGCGACCCATGCGGAGAGGTCCAAATCGATGACTTGAAAGGCAGTGACAGAGTTAGTGAACGATAACGGATCTTCAATTTTTGGCAAGGCGGCCATCACAAATACCCCAGCAAGGACTAGGCGAACGATTAATACGAAGAGCGACTTTTTGTTTATTGCACCCATGCGTCCCATCCTCCTTTCAAGCTGTAGATTTCAGCGTTGGGTAATGACTCGCGCAGTCGATCTGCGATGAGTTTACTGGCGCCGCAACTCTCGCTGCCGCAATACACGATAATCGTGCGAGGATTCATCAGCCATGTGCTCATTAGCTCGATGACCCCAGTTTCCCAGTGTTCGTCGTTGAGGCAAATGGCCTCGGGGATGTGGCCTGCGGTAAAGTCAGCTTTGCTGCGCGCATCGACCCACAACACGTCGAGTGCACGCGCATCGATAAGTTGAATTTCGCCCGGTGCCAACACTGGCTCCGCCCAAGGCAAGGGTGCAAGTCCGCTGCATAGCGAAAACGCCGCGCCCAATATGGTGAGCGCAGTAATGGTCAAAATCTCTCGAAGAAACCTAGGCATTAGCGAGCAGGCTAGGGCAACTGAGGGCGCGAGCAAGCTCGCACACCACGATTTTTGCTCTATGTCGTCTCAATGTCCGCACGTAGCTAAGTGTTGAAATCCTTCACAGGCTTTCACACCTTTAACTTTTCGACCTTATTACTTCTTTTTATGACCACCTTCACTAAACAGCTACAAATTTCCGCACCAGCCAAATCAACCGAAGAGTTCACGTCTGCCATCGAAGATGGATTGCGAGAATCTGCTCTACGCGAGGGTACGGTGACGGTCTTTTGCTGCCATACCAGTTGCAGCTTGGTCATTATGGAAAATGCCGATCCGTCCGCGCGCCGCGATTTGGAGCGCTTCATCGATCGCCTCGTACCAGAGAATGACCCTGATTTTACGCATACGTACGAAGGACCCGATGATATGCCGAGCCACATCAAAATGGCGCTGACACGGACGACGGAAGTGATCCCGTTTATAGGCGGCAGTTTGTGCCTCGGCACGTGGCAGGGTGTTTTTCTCTGGGAGCATCGTGCACGGTCACATAAGCGCCGCATCGTGCTCAGCTATCAGGGGGCGTGACCTACTCTGCATCGCCTTCTTCTTCAAAATCACCTTCTTGGCGCGCGAGGCAGTAAGAGGAGATTTCATAGATTGTATCCTCTTCGATAGTGTAGATGTCGCAGTAATGAATGTCGGAATCAAGGTCGTTGCCTTCAACAACGACATGGTTTCTCCCTTCGATCGTGCGGATGTTTTTGAAGTTTGGGTTACCTTCTGCCTCTGCCTCAGTGCAGGTCGCTTCAATGCCGGCTTTGCCGACGATGGTGTGGTCGCCCACAATATGCCACTCTGCTTCGTCAGCGATATGTAAAAGTGCGTTGGCGGATTGACCGAGCGAGAAAGCCTCACAGGCCGCGATGATTTTTGGTTTCATGTAAGAGTTATTTCGCGAGTATTAAGAGCTCTTCGACCGCGGGTACATCTTTAATGATTTGGCTCGGCTCGGGGCCAACGCCGATGTAGCGCAGATTTGGAATCTTGTTTTTGTTGTGGTCACCGTGGTTGGCGACGTCGACCAAGGCTTTGAGCATCCATGCGACGTAGTTTTTCGCGGCTTCGGGAAGGTCGGCAAAGCTGCGGACGCCAGAGATGTCTTCGCTCCAGCCGGGTACCATTTTATAAACCGGCTTGAGTGCGCGGCGATAGCTGTCATCGCGTGGCACGTGGTAGACAATCTTACCTGCTGTATCCTCATATCCAATACAGATTTTCAGTTCGCCTTGCCAATCACCGCTGTGGCTGAGAGCATCGAGCTTGTTGAGCACGAGGTCTTGATAGCCTCCGTAGCGAAGCGCATCGCCTTTTTCAACGGCGTCATACCAGCCGACCATTCGTTGCCGGCCAGTGGTGGCACCAAATTCGATCATACGCAGCTGTTTGCTGAGCGGGTGGTCGAGTTCAATTTCCGAAATAAATACGTGCGTGCCGACCTTAGTGTCGTAGGCCTTGCAGCAACCGACGTTGTGAATGGCTTGGGCGGGAATGCCCGCTGACTGGAAAAATTCGGGTGTAAAGGTATGTGACGCGGTGACGTTGGGCGCGAAGCCATGGCGCTTGTCGAGCCAGTAGGCTTGGCCGAATTCACCGATGATGTAGTTGCCTTTGTCTTGCTCACGAAGAATGAGTTCACGCACGTCGCAGACTTGTGCGGCGAGTTGTTGGCCTGCTGCCCAGTAGGCTTCGATCAATGCGTCAATATTCAGCGTGAAGGGCTGGTCGCCGGCGAATTGACTGAATTCGAATTCTTCGGGCGAGAATGCCGGGCTGTTGATGATTGCTTGGTTGGCTTTCGTTTCGGCACTGGTAAGGGTGTCAAACAGACCGGTCCAACGCTCGGGGGCGACTTGGCAGACGTGCTCAATGATGCGCAGTGCGCGATCGGCGCGGTTACGAAGCTTCGTTGCAAAGACATCTTTGGGGCCACAAAAGTCGGCATAAAAAATCTGAAATTGCCCGACTTCGTCCAGATAGGCGGGAGTGATGCCGCGACCGGTTGAGCCGCGCGGATCATCGTTAAGGATGTGCACGCGATAGTCTTCGAAGGCGAGGTCGAGCAGGCGGTGACACACGTCGGAGACGAGGCAACGCTCGTCAATGGCGAGGCGCTTGAGGGCGACGTGGCCGTTTTGCTCGGCGTAGGCGACTTCCCAGAGAAACTTACGTGGATCGGCGACGACGCCGCAACCGATTGGCAGATGCGGCACGTGTGGATCGGCAACCCCTCCAGGCAGGAGGTTGAGCTTCAGTCCAGCCACAGTGTGTCCCGAATTGGAGCCGCCGTTGACTTTGATAACCGCGGCGACGGCGTCTTGCCGACCAGTGATGTCGCGCAGTTCATTGACGATTTCGAGGATGACGCGGCCTTTACCTTCGTCGCCAGTTGAAATACCTGTATCGGCAATGAGTTGAGAGGAAAATGGTGTGAGCATGTTTTTTTCTAAAAGCTAAGAAGCTGAGCAAGCGGTTGTGTGGCTACTTCGAATTGTCTGACCCGTGGTCGCTAGTTTTGACAGTGATGACATCGTGCGGGGAGGACTCTTTTTGGCCTGCTGGACTGACTCGTATGTAGCGAGCGTTGGCGCGTAGCTCGGAGAGCGTGGAAGCGCCGAGATAGCCCATACCGGACTGAATCCCGCCGACCAGTTCGCGGAGCACACCGGACAGTGAGCCCGCCGACTCTTTAAGTGCTTCAATACCTTCAGCTGCAGCCTTGGTGGCGACGTCTTTACGGTCGTGCCCGTAGCGGGCGGCGGAGCCGTCTTTCATGGCTGCGCTGCTGCCCATGCCACGGTATTGTTTATAGAGCTTACCGTTGATTTCGATAATCTGGCCAGGTGCTTCATTACATCCAGCCAACAAACTGCCGCACATCACGCCGTCGGCGAGTGTGAGCGCTTTGACCATGTCGCCTGATTTGGTGATGCCACCGTCGGCGAGAATCGAGACGCCTTGATTGCGTGCTGCGATAGAGGCTACGTAGAGGGCTGTCATCTGTGGAATGCCAACACCTGCGACAATACGAGTGGTGCAGATTGAGCCGGGGCCTTGACCGATTTTGATCGAATTGGCACCTGCATCGGCAAGGAAGTCGACACCTTCTGCGCTGGTGACGTTGCCAGCGATCAGGGTGAGGTCTTTAAATTCTTCGCGCAGCATACGGATTGAATCGCCGACACCTTTGGAGAATCCGTGTGCGGTGGAAACGGCGATGGCGTCGGCACCTTCATCGACGAGTTGGCCAACGTGAGTAATGATGCGATCTTTATCGAGCGAGCCATCAGACTTACGATGTGCGGAGATTGCGGCACCACACATTAAGCGGAAGTGACTGTCACGCGCGGGCTTGACCGATTGCTGAGATTCTTCGCTGATACGCTCGATGTCGCTCAGGGTAAAGAGTCCGCGTAAGCGGTCGTTGTCATCGACGATGAGCAGCTTGTGAATACCGAGGTGCTTGGTGAAAAATTCGTCTGCGGTTTTGATCGGATCTTGGCCGATTTCTTTTTCAGTCAAGGTGTAGATCTGATCGCGTGGCGTCATGGCCTCAGAGACGAGGCGGTCGGCGTAGCGCGGTTTGACGACGCGTCCTGGCAGTAGTCCGAGAAGTTTGTTGTGATCATCGACTACAGGGAAGGTGCTGAAGCCGAAGCCGCGGGCGTCGATGAATTCAAGGATTTCGCCGATCTTTTGCTCCGGACCGGCCTTGATTGGCTCTTGGATGAAGCCATGGATATGGTTCTTCACGCGGGCGACTTCCTTGATCTGCTTCTCGTCGCTCATGTTGTAGTGGATCAGTCCGAGACCACCATTGAGCGCCATTTGGATCGCCATCTTCGATTCGGTCACAGTATCCATGTCCGATGAGATGATTGGAATTTGTAGCTCTAGCGCCTCGGAGATACGTGTCGCGAGGACTGTCTGGCGCGGCAACACATCTGAGTAGAGGGTCGCGAGTGAGATGTCGTCGTAGGTCAAACCGGTCGGTAAGTTGTTGTGGAAGAACTTATCGGCTGAGGGATAAAAATCTGCAAGGCTGGGAGAAGCGGGAGGATTCATAGACTGAATCCAGCAAAAGATTGTCTTTTCTCAAGGAGAAACGACAGTTTGGAGTAAATGGTTTACTGCTTTTCGTATTATCGCTATCAAAGAACCTTCGCCAAACCGCTTCAGACCGCGCGTGGCGAGTGGTTCCTGCGTGAGGGATTTGTTCTGCGGGCGGAGAGTGATTTCGGGGTCGGCTACGGTGAAATCGCGCCGATTCCAGAGTTTGGTACGGAAACAATAGCACAAGCCTGTGCTTTTTTAGATCAATTGGTGGACGCTCCCGACTTGGTCGAGGACGCGGCTAAGCTGGCAGGGTTGCCGTGTTGTGCGTTTGGGCTGAGTGCCGCGCTGGCGGGTCGCGCATCTGTTCCAGCTCGCGACTATCGAGTCGCAGGGTTATTACCGGCTGGCAGCGCAGCGCTAGCCCAGGTGGCGACAAAATTGGATAGTGGCTATCGTACCTTTAAATGGAAGATTGGCGTCGCGCCTGTGGATGTAGAGCAGGCACTCTTCCGTGAGCTTGTGGCACAGCTGCCGATGGGGGCTCGCTTGCGCTTGGACGCGAATGGCGGGCTGTCAGTAGCGGCGCTGCAAGATTGGCTTTCGATGTTGCAGGATTTTTCGGAGGTTGTAGAGTATATAGAGCAGCCTTTACCGGTCGGGCAGGAGGCGGAAATGTCACGCTTTGCAGCGGCGAGCCGAGTGCCGGTTGCTTTAGATGAGTCGCTCAATGGAGCGTCTGGTGCACGGTGGTTGTCGGAGTGGGATGGTCCGCTCGTGGTAAAGCCAGCATTGATGGGAGATTGCGCGGCATTGTTGCAGTGTTTACGACCAGTGGCGGATCGGGTGACCTTGTCTTCTGTGTTTGAGACGGCAGTGGGCTTGCAAAATGCCCTATGCTTCGCTGATCAATTACCTGGGCATAAACTGGCAATTGGATTTGATACTTTGGCAGCTTTTACGGATAGTCTGATGCCATTCAGCTCTGCGCCAGTTATCGGTGCCGGCGAGCGCGCTCAACTTGTCCCCGAAACAATATGGAACCAGCTCACTTGATTGACCCGAATTCGCTGCATCGCGATTGGATCGAAGGCACCTCGGGCAAGGCATTGTATCGTCGTGTGCAGCGCTGCATGACCCAGATCGAAGCGGCCGGGGAGGATGCGCGTGTGCGTGGAGTGCTGTTGGTTGAAGCCGATCCCTTGCGCTTTGCGGCTGCGTTTTTTGCTGCGGTATCTCTTGGCGTACCAGTTATTTTAGCCAATCCAAAATGGCAACATGTGGAATGGGAGCGGGTGGCCACTTTAGTCAACCCTGCTGTGATTTTTGGCGAGGTTGCGGTCTCGGTTGCCGCGCGCACCGGCATCCAGCATCCTCAGCCAGGTACCATCCTAATTCCGACCGGGGGCAGCACCACAGGCGTCAAATTTGCGGCGCATACTTGGCAAACATTGCTGGCAGCTTGCAACGGATTGAGCGAGCTCCTAGGCGACGGGCCGATCCATTCTTGCTGCGTGCTGCCGCTGTTTCATGTGAGCGGATTGATGCAGTTAGTGCGCTCGTTTGTGACTGCGGGACGCATCATTTTCACTGATTTTAAAGCGCTGCAAGCGGGGCAGTTGCCTGTTTTTCCCCCGGATGCGTTGTGCCTGTCTCTGGTGCCGACGCAGTTGCAGCGAATTATGGCAGAGCAAAATAGTGTCGATTGGCTAAGGACCCTGCGGGCAGTCTTTGTCGGTGGTTCGGCGACCCCAAGCAGTGTCATTGAGCAAGCACGCGCGCTACAGTTACCAGTGATGCTGAGCTATGGGATGACCGAGACGGCAGCGATGGTGGCTGCATTGCCAGCGGCTGAATTTTTGGCGGGAAAAACCAATGCGGGACGCGTTTTGAGCCATGCATGCATCCAAGTGCTGCGTGAGGATGGTGCCGAATGTCGCACTGGAGAGAGTGGGCAAATCCGGATCTGTGCAACCTCGATGTTCAAAGGCTATCATGGTCGCTCGGATGAAGTATCGAAGCTCGGTTATTTAAGCGATGACGAAGGTTACTTCGACTCTCTTGGGTATTTGCATGTTGTGGGGCGCAGTGATCGGTTAATTGTGAGCGGAGGCGAGAAAATTGATCCCCATGAAGTCGAGCAGGCGATCCTGCATAGCGGTCAAGTCGAGCAGGTGATGGTGGTGGGTTGGCCCGATTCTGAGTGGGGGCAGAAGCTGGTGGCATTGTATGTGCCTAAACTGCAGCTCAAGGGGAAAAGCGATTGGCAGGCTGAGTTACGGGCGAACCTGGCAAACTACAAGATCCCCAAGCAAATATTGCAGGTGGCTGCGCTGCCGCTTAACGAGCGTGGCAAAGTCGACCGACACTCGATCCAACGACTGATCGAGTGATCATTGCCACCGCGCAAAGCCTGTCGCTACCGCTGCTCTCGAAGGGGCGGTTCCTGTCGGCCTATGATCTCGAGCTTATTTGGTAACGATACTTGCCTCTCTAGTATTTATTTGCATGCAATGAGTCATGAATAAAGCGGATATCGTAGACGTGCTGGAAGACATTGCGGTTCTTCTCGAGCTAAAGGGGGAGAATCCATTTAAAATTCGGGCCTATGCGACCGGTGCGCGTGTATTGGAGACGATGGAGGCGGATTTGAGTGAACTCATTGAGGCGGATAAATTGTCTGGCGTGAAAGGAATCGGCTCGGCGCTGGTGGAGAAGATCGAGACGCTGCACACCACGGGAGAGTTGCCTTATTATGCAGAGCTGCGGGCGTCTGTGGCTCCAGGCTTGATTGAGATGCTCGAGATTCCTGGGCTGGGAGGAAAGAAAGTAAAAAAGCTGCATGATGCGCTTGGAGTGGATACGGTCGATGGCCTGAAAGCCGCTTGTGAGTCGGGTGGGGTCGAGGCGCTCAAAGGCTTTGGTAAAAAGTCAGCAGAAAAGATTTTAACTGGCATCGCCAACCGCGCGGCCTATGCGCAGCGACATCACTGGTGGACCGCCGCGGAGGTGGCGGCACCGATCCTCGAGGGCTTGCGAGAGCTACCTGGAGTCGAGCGCGCGGAGGTGGCAGGAAGTTTGCGCCGTTTGAAGGAAACGGTGGGCGACTTAGACTTTATCGTGGCATCGGCAGAGCCGCAGCCAATTATGGATTGGTTTGTGACTCAGCCAGGCGTGCAGGAAGTCACTGCCCGGGGACAAACTAAATCCAGTGTACGTTTCGATACTGGCTTACAGGCTGATTTACGCGTTGTGCCTGCGCCGCAGTTTGCCTTTGCGCTCCATCACTTTACGGGTTCAAAAGAGCATAATGTCGCGCTACGGCAGCGTGCGCTCGCCCGAGGCTACAGCCTAAGTGAATGGGGCTTGGCTGAGAAGGGTGAAGGAGCAGATCGAGAAGCGGAACAACCCGATGCAATTAGCACGGAGGCGGAACTGTTTGCCTTTCTCGGGCTTGCCGAAATCCCACCCGAACTACGTGAGGGGCTAGGCGAGATCGAGGCTGCCGAGGCGCAGACGCTGCCCAATTTAGTCTCGTCAGCGGCGATTCGCGGGGTGTTTCATAACCACACCACTGCCTCGGATGGACGAGGTACGATTGAGGAAATGGCAGCCGCAGCACAGGCATTGGGCTGGGAGTATTTAGGTTTGGCGGATCATTCCAAAGCAAGTTATCAGGCAAATGGTCTCGATGAAGCGCGGTTGCTGAAGCAGGTCGCGCAGATTCGTGCTTTTAACCAGTCAGGGGTGTCGCCCGTACATGTATTTTCAGGGATCGAGTGTGACATCTTGCCGGACGGTTCGCTGGATCTGGACGATGACACTTTAAAGGCGCTCGATTATGCAGTGATGTCAGTGCATTCTTCGTTTAGCCAATCGGAAGAGGAGATGACCGCTCGCGTGATTCGTGCGATCGAGCATCCTGCCACGACGATGTTGGGCCACCCCACAGGCCGTATTTTACTGCGCCGCGAGCCGTATAAAATTAATTTGCAAAAGGTGATAGATGCCGCGATCGCCAACCGTGTGATCATCGAGATCAATGCCAACCCGCATCGTTTGGATATGGACTGGCGCCTCTGGCGTCGAGCGGCCGAGCGTGGATTGATGTGCTCGATCAATCCTGATGCCCATAGCACCAGTGGGCTGAGCTATTTCGACGCGGGTGTGAATGTCGCGCGTAAGGGCTGGCTAGAGCAGGAGCAGGTGCTCAATACTCGGGATTGCGAAGGTGTGCTACAGTGGTTTGCCCAGCGCAGGTAAAAAGTTTACTACAGTTTCGTTAACTTTGCCTTGAAACTCCAGAAAGAGCCAATTATCAACGATCTATATTATTAACAGTCCGTCTACCCCACGGGCACGGGCCACAGTTGCTCGGAGCGTACGGCTAGCCCCAACTGTACGCGCACTGTATCAGTTATTTAAATGGAATTTGAGCAAATCGTGGGGTTTTTAAGCGGCATCGCATTAGGCGTTGTTGTCTATTGGTTGTTGATTGCGCGTCGTTTCGAGCGGCGCGAGGAAGCACTGCGCCTGAAGTTCGATGTTGAGGCACGTGAGGCCCAGCTCACATTACGTGAAGAGAAGTCTACGTCCGAATTAGAATTTAAAAGTCGTCAGGCCGAACTTGAGCGTTCCATTGCACTGCGCATCGAAGAACAGGACCTTCATGCACGTGAAATAGCGCGCAATAGTGAGCGACAGTCAGAGCAGGCTGAAGCTTTGGATCGCCGCGAAGCAGAAATTTTGCGTACCAAGCGCACTCTGGAAGAAGCTGAACATGAGGCAGAGAAAATTCGTCGTCTGTATCGCTTGAAGCTGCACCAAATTTCACAGATGGACCAGGTGGAAGCGCGTAAGCTGCTGATTGCGACTACCGAGTCAGAGTGTGAGAAAGAGATGAACCATTTGCGCCAGAGCTTATTAAAGCGATCGGATTCAGAAGTCACGGATGAGAGTCGCCGGATACTATTGGCCGCGATGCAGCGTATTACGAGTCAGCCAATGAATGATGCCACTGCGACTGTGGTGACTTTGCCAAGCGAAGAGATGAAGGGGCGTATCATTGGCCGAGAAGGGCGTAACATACGTACCTTTGAGCATGCCACGGGTACGACTCTGATGATTGATGAGACCCCAGACTCGGTACTCATTTCTTGTTTTGACCCTGTGCGTCGTGAAATCGCACGCATAGCCTTAGACGCTCTACTGCGTGATGGGCGTATTCATCCAGCCAGCATTGAAGAAGAAGTCGAAAAGGCGGAAGAAGCGATGGCTGCCAATATTACTGAACTGGGTGAGGGTGCATTACGAAAATTGCGCTTAAATAATGTGCACCCGGAGGTGGTGGCTTTACTTGGTAAACTGCACTACCGCTTGTCGAATAATCAGAATACTTTGGCGCACTCTGTCGAAGTGGCTAATTTGTGCGCATTAATTGCGGCAGAGATCGGCCTGGATCCGGCGCTTGCCAAGCGTGCGGGGCTTTTTCACGATTTGGGCAAGGCAGTGGACGAAGAATATGAAGGCAGCCATGCCGCAGTCGGTGCAGAGATCATCAAGCAACACGGTGAGGACCCTCGAGTGGTGAATGCCACGGCAGCGCACCATAAAGAAGTGCCGGCTGAGAGCGCTTATGCGGGGCTAGTTATGGTGGCGGATGCCTTGTCTGCAGTGCGGCCTGGCGCGCGGGCGTCGTCGATTGATGGATTTATCCAGCGGGTGCGTAGTATCGAGGAAATTGCCAAAGAGGTACGCGGCGTTTCCGATGCCTATGCGATTCAAGCTGGGCGTGAAGTACGTGTGATCGTCGAGCCTTTAACAGTAGATGAAGACGAGGCACGTAAAATTGCTTTACATATTCGTGAACGGATCGAGGAAGAGTTAAACTATCCAGGTGCGATTGAAATTACCGTGATTCGTGAGCAACGTTTTACCGAAACAGCTGTCTAGCGCTAGCGCCCATTCGTGGATTGATATATTTTTTAAAATTTAGACTGAATGCTTCACTCATAGGTAAGCGACTTAGCAAGTATGCCCAATTATACGCGATTTTTCTCATCCAGTACGATCAGCCAGATATGTTGCCTCTGCGCATGCCTCGCGTTCTTTTTTTATGGTGTATTGCCGGCGCGTGCTGAGGTCGTTATGTTGACCAGCGGCGAGCGCGTGATGGGCAAAGTACTGCCTCAGTCAAATGATGCGATCCTGGTACTGCAGTCCACGTTACTGGGCGAGATCTCTTTGCCGCGTTCAAGTGTATTGCGTATCGAAGCCTCACCCGCTACGGAAATTAGTTCAAATACGCCCAAAAAAAGACTGGCGCCGCAAACTGCAGGCACTTCGCCAACAGTCGCATCTGCACCGACTACCGCAAAGCAAGTTGTTGCGCAACCTGCCCCGAAGCAACTCAGTGATCGGGCCGAAAAATCTGCTAAAATAATTGCGCTCGTCGATGAAGAAACCGGCATCTACGAGCGATTTTTGGGTTTTAATGCGCCTGACTCATGGAGGGGTAACATTCGCATGGGCATGAATATCAGTAGTGGTGATAAGCGGTGGACAGAGACCTCACTGCGCGGGAAATTGGAAATTAAGGAAAAGGGCAGTCGCAATTTTTACCGCCTGGCAGGCGCTTACACTTACCGTGAGACGGAAAAGAATAATGGTGATACCTTTAAGTCAACTGACCGCTACGACGGCACATTTACCTATCGTCGCTCTTTCCAACAGAATTGGTTTTTTCAAAATGCGCTCGGCGCTCGTGTGGATCAGGTGAAAGGGATCGACCGTGAGCTTCAGGATACAATCGGTATTGGTTATAAGTATCAACCGTCAAAAAAGTTAGAACTGCTGATTGGCGGCGGCGGGGGTGTTGAGGACTATCAAACAACGTTCGATGATACACGGGCAGGGGTGAATAAGGTGCTGAATGTATTTCAAGAGTTCACTTGGCGTCCATTTTCGCGTACCTCATTCATCCAGAAATTCAACTATTACTGGAATCCTGAGGCCAGCGAACAATATAATTATGTCATCACCGCCGCGGTGCGCGTACGGTTGACGGACCTACTTGGCTTGGAATTCTCGTATAACCAGAGCTACGATAACGACATTGGCAATGGCAGTCCGAAGGATGATGCCATTTGGCGCAATGCGCTGGTGAT
>JAFMDL010000028.1 GCA_017857255.1 Puniceicoccaceae bacterium
CTAAAGCCGAACTACTGCCTGATGTCCCAGCAGCGGCGCCCGAAGTGCCCGCAGACGAGGCGACAGATGCAGCCGAGCCCAAGGCGTAGTTCTCTTATATAAGACAGCCATTCGTCAGGTGGCCTCGCTTTGTCGGGTACCCTTATTCGATGTTCATATCGAGAGCGCCTGCGAGTGTAGGCATAAGCACCGCTTCAGGCGATTTTCTAGAACAGTGTGTGAGTGACTTCAACTGTTTGCTGAAACCTGACTCTACTTATATCTAATATTACGAGACGTGTCGTTTTTATTCGCGCTTATGCGTCACGCTCAGCGAGTGCGCGTAGGTAGAGCTCACGGCTGATCCAAGCATCAGTGGCGGCATAGCGAATTTGCTTTTGATCGAGCTCGGGGCGGGCCCAGTTTGATACCTGTGCAGCCTTGCTGATACGGCCCTGCATAAGAAGTCCAGCAAGCGGGCGCAGGCCACGATTCTCGTAGCCAAGTTTCAAAGTGATGTCCGCGATTTCGACAAATCCAGCAGGTCGAAAGTCTTCCATTTTACGCAGTTCTTTAACGTCATCTTTGATTGCGACACCAGTTTTGAGTATGCTTTCGGACTCAAGTAATGGTCGCAAGGGTGCCAAGGTTTTAGTTAGACTGATTCGAAAGAGATAGACGCATTCGAGGGTGCCAAGTTGGATGAGCGCTGGGGGATAGTATTCGCCCTTTTTAAAGCTGGGTCGGGTCTCAGTGTCGAAGCCAAGGACTGTTTCATATCTTAGTTTCTCAACCGCTTGAGTCATCTCCTCTACGGTAGTCAGTATTTCGATGCGGCCTTCCCAACTAATGAGAGGAAGTTCGTTAATTTCTGCTTTGGAGATCTTGCGTGGCTCAGTTTTCGCTGAGGTGTTGTTATCAGACATGTAAAAAGTTGTTGGAGAGTAGCTGCTTTTTATTAGGTAGCAATTACTCAGCTATGCATGAATCACTAAGCCATCGTAGGCGAGGATGATGCGGCGAGGGAAGAGAGAGTTCCTTTGGGGATAATTTTCTTGGTTGTAGCTGCTTTGGAATTGCAGGCTTCCTGCGTGGACTTTTTCGATGTCGCTATCCTCATGAGCTGGTTCGTGATGAAAGATGATGAGCTGTTTGACTTGTGCACGGGCGGCGAGTTCGACCGCAGTGATGTGATCCGAGTGACCCCAGTTACGCTTGTCGGTTGTGGCTTGCTGAAAGGTATATTGACCATCGAAAATAAGTATATCCGCACCTTGAAAGAAATCAACGAATCGATAATTTGGATTGCGTGCTTCTGGTCCGTGCTCGGAGTCCGTCGAGTAGATCACGCATTGGTCGTCTTGCTCGAAGCGATAGCCCCAGGAATCACCTGGATGTTGCTGCTTAATTGTGCGGATGGTGACGTCGCCGACTCGAAATGAGTCGCCGGGCTCGCGGATATCAAATTCGATGTCTGCATGCATGCTCTCAAACGGCACAGGGAAGTAGGGAGCAGCCATTTGAGCACGTAGTGCGGCTTCAGTCTCTTTGTGGAAGCCGTGGAAGATGATTCGATTCCCAGGAACGTATGCTGGGCTGAAAAAAGGGAAACCTTGGATGTGATCCCAATGTAGATGGGAAATGAAAATATGGTAAGTCTTAGGAGATGCACTTTCAGGTTGAGCGAGGGCGAAGTCGCGTATACCAGTGCCAGCATCGCATAAAATGACTTCTTCATTCCCGGCTTCAATTTGCACACAAGAGGTATTGGCCCTGTAAGTGCCGCACATATTGTGCGGGAGTGAGTCGATGAATGTATCTACTTCAGCCTCGGAGCTGAAACGTTGATTTCGGGCAGCCCACAGTGCAGCGCTAACCTTGCTTCTGATGTTGGCAGAGGATGCGGGTGATGGCAGGGAGCCACAGGAGCCCCAAATGATAGCTTTAATACTCACAGTAATGATGTATGCGTGACTATGCGTCTCTCGACGACTGAGTCAAAGCAAAGGATGTGCGGCGGCGAGTTAAAGCAGGCATGTCGCTCTTGAGTCGCTCGACCGGCAGATTTGACCTAGAGCCCAAGTAACAGGCTCATCCCATATGAAATGAGCCATCCGATACAAAGGGAAATCAGTCGGGCTATGAGGGTCATTTGTAGGGCAGTCCCTAAATCATGCACTTGGGTCATTACTCTTAAGAGTACCAGCATAATCATGAAGCTAATGCCGATTCGTGCGGGATTAAATACTCCAAGCTCGAGTGTCCCAAATAAAATTGCGCCGACTGCAGCGACGATCAAACAGATAGTCAGTATTTGTTGAGGCTGAAAGCGATAGTCGCTGAATTGAAATGCGACCTTCAGAACAATGAAGGGAATAGCCAGTTCGATAATGAATTCGATCAACGCGATGAGGGCCAAGTTTATCGTAGCAGATCGGCTTTGCTGCTGCATCCGGGCATCGTAGGAGTCCAAATTCCGAGCTAAATCTTGCATGCCTTGAACGTAATCAGAATCAGTGTCATCTTGGATGATCGATAGATTCTGGGAGCTCTCTGTGATCGTCAGTTGATCACGCATGAGAGGCAGGGCGAGCGTATCTTTGATGAGTGCTGCGGGCGATTCCTCTAAAGAGACGGTGTCAGTGTCTTGCAGGCTGACCTCAGCACTGATGAGTTGATTGAATGCGTCACTACCCGGTGTTTCGCCTGGTGCTGCCACTGCAGGGCTCGGCATAAGGGCATAAAATAAGTTTAGAAACGCTAATAGGGTAACTTTCATAAATCGGGGTAGTAGATGTAACGAATTACTAACTGGAGCGGAGGTCAACACTCTAGGTTAGCCCGCTCGACTTTAAGGCTTCACTTGTGACACGTCGAACCCCCAGACGTGTATTCGCCTATTACCCCTTTAGGTAGTATGCGAGAAGCGATTATGAGTCGCCAGAGTCACAAAGAGTGAGCATGGCCCGCCAGGAATCACTGCTGCGCGGGCTAGTGTGCCTTTTCAGCTTCCTCGCGGGCGGCTTTCGTCATTCGTACCACGTTTCGCACGGGATTTTTTGTGATTACGTTGCCGCCGGTGCCGCGGCCGCGTACAGCGAGTTCACTAAAAAGGACTTCCTCTTCGGTCTTACGGAGGCGCGGAGCTGGCTTGAGGTTGACTTTAATTGCGTCTGGATTGCCACCTTCTGTCGGGTAGCAAGAAATGTAAAAGACGCGTGACCCAGGTTTGCCTTTGGTCAGATCGTATTCCTTATCTCGTGTGACGCCGCCGATCGTGAAATGCTTCGCAACTGTCGGGCCAGTGCGGCCGTCACGGTAGACCATACAGTAGGTCAGGGCGTTCGGTTCCGCGCGATTAAAGACGTCGATGTGCAGGATGTTTTTACCAAAGAAGGCTTTGCTGCTGACCTTCGAGACGATCAGCTTTCCTTCTTGATTGATAGTGATCAGATCGCTGAGGCTGGAGCATTTGCAGACGGCTTCGTCTTTCTTCATCCCAATGCCGGCAAAGCCCTCTTTGCGGTCGACGAAGAGAGTCTCGTTGGCGATGACTACCTCGTGTGCGACAACTTTTTTAAAGGACGCGAGCTCGGTCTTACGCTCTCGGCCGTTGCCATATTTCTTAATCAACTCCTTGAACCAGCGAATGGTGTATTTGGTGAGCTGTTTTAGGTAGCGCTGTGTAGTAGCAATGGCATCTTCGAGGCCTTTGATTTGTTCGTCGGCGCGGATCGCGTCGAATTTGGAGATTCGCTTAATCTTGATTTCCAGCAGCCGTAGAATGTCATCGCGAGTGATTTCACGTTTAAATAGCTTCTTAAAGGGTTTTAAGCCTACGTTGACCGTTTCGATCACAGCTTCCCAAGTCTCTTCGTCTTCGATACGGCGGTAAATACGTTTCTCGATGAAGATTTTTTCTAGTGAGGAGAAATGCCATTTCTCTTCAAGTTCAGCGAGTTCAATCTCGAGTTCTAATTTGAGTAACTCACGAGTCTTCTCGGTTGCGAGATAAAGCAGATCTTGAGCGGAATAGAAGTGTGGCTTCTCGTTCTCGATGACACAGATGTTAGTGGAGATCGAGACTTCGCAATCAGTAAAGGCATAGAGTGCTTGTTCGGCAGTCTCTGCGTCGACGCCTGTAGGTAAGTAGACGAGGATCTCGACTTGATCCGCGGTGTTATCTTCGACGCGCTGAATCTTAATTTTGCCCTTTTCATTCGCGGCAATGATTGAGTCGATCAGGGAGGTGGTGGTTTTGCTGAACGGTAGTTCGGTGATAGCCAGTATGTTCTTCTTACGTGCTTCGATCCGAGCGCGGCATTTTACCCGACCGCCGCGCTTGCCGTTGTTGTATTCCGAGACGTCGGCAATTCCTCCAGTGGGGAAATCAGGGACGATTTCTGGAGTTTCCTTGCGCAGAAAGGAGATGCAGCCTTCGAGAAGTTCGATAAAATTGTGCGGCAGAATCTTGCAGGATAAGCCGACCGCGATCCCTTCGGCACCTTGGGCGAGTAGCAATGGGAATTTTACGGGCTGTGTCTCAGGCTCTTTGTTGCGGCCATCGTAGGACGCTAGCCAGTTGGTGGTCTTCGGATTAAAAACCACTTCGAGGGCAAACTTTGACAGCCGTGCTTCGATGTAACGAGCTGCGGCAGCAGAGTCGCCAGTCAGCGTATTACCCCAGTTGCCCTGCATATCGATCAGCAGCTCTTTTTGGCCAAGCTGCACCATGGCATCACCGATAGAGGCATCGCCATGCGGGTGATATTTCATGGTGTTACCGATGACGTTGGCTACTTTATTGTAGCGCCCGTCTTCGAGTTCACGCATGGAGTGCAGAATCCGGCGCTGCACTGGCTTGAGCCCGTCGTTGGCGTGGGGTACTGCGCGCTCAAGTATAACGTAGCTGGCGTAGTCGAGAAACCACTCGCTAAACATATCGTCGACGTGGCCAGAGTCGGGCTTCATCTCGAAGATGTCGTCGGGTTCTGATGCCTCCAAATCGAGTGTGGGCTCGTTGCTGCTTGCTTCAGCAGGGGTGTCGAGCGGGAATTCTAGGTTGTCGTCGTCGGAGGGCTTTTGTTTGCGGGGCATCTTTGGAAAAACTGAAAGTCGGGTCTGTCGAAGTACAATACTTTGATTTGTGCTACTTTCAGAGATGGAGACGGATGGGCACGGATCAAGTGTGAATTACAGGTTTGTTGCGGATTTGGCCTCTGGCAGCTGTTGTCAAACTGCGAAATTGAAGTCTGAAGCTGCGTTTTTTAGCGAAAGTGCCGATTCGCTGTGTTTTGTTTACATGAGTGAATTGAGGGAAAAATATAAAAAAGTGAGCTTTTAGACTCATTGAGAACTCTTTTTACTTATCATACGGAAGCGGTCTGTTAGACTATTTATATGTTGAGCAACGATTCTCCAAAAACACAGCATAAAGCGCTCTTAAAATGGGCGGAAAAAATGATTACACTGTGCGAGCCAGCGGCGGTACATTGGTGTGATGGCTCGCAAGCCGAAGCGGATGCTTTATTTGCCGCAATGGTGGAGCGTGGCATGTGTATTAAGCTGAATGAACAGAAGCGGCCGAATAGTTATCTCTTCCGTTCAGACCCCAACGATGTGGCGCGTGTGGAGTCAAAAACCTTTATCTGCTCACAAAACAAGCATGCTGCCGGGCCGACCAATAATTGGGAAGAGCCCCGCACGATGCGTCGCAAGATGAAGCGGCTTTTCAAGGGCTGTATGCATGGCCGTACCATGTATGTCATTCCCTTCAGTATGGGCCCAATCGGTGGGCCGATCTCCAAGATTGGGGTCGAAATTACGGACTCACCCTATGTCGTGGTCAATATGCGTATCATGGCACGGATTGGCGATTCGGTGTTGGAGGTACTGGGTAATGACGGCTTCTTCGTACCATGTTTGCATTCGGTCGGTTGCCCTTTGAATGAGGGAGTGGAGGATGTGATCTGGCCTTGTGATCCGGAGAATACTCATATTGTTCATTTCCCAGAAGAGCGCACCATTGTCTCATACGGCTCTGGCTATGGCGGTAATGCCTTGCTAGGTAAAAAGTGCCTTGCTCTGCGGATTGCATCGACTTTGGCCCGTGATGAGGGCTGGATGGCGGAGCATATGTTGATCCTTGGGGTCGAAGAGCCAGATGGGCGAAAGACATACGTGACGGCCGCTTTCCCGAGTGCCTGCGGCAAGACCAACTTTGCGATGCTCATTGCTCCGCAAGCAATGCAAGGGTACAAGGTAACATGCGTTGGTGATGATATTGCGTGGATCAAGCCAGGGGCGGATGGGTGTTTGTACGCGATCAATCCAGAAGCTGGATTTTTTGGAGTAGCTCCAGGGACTTCCTACAAGACCAATCCGAATGCGATGGATTCGTGTGCGAAGGATTCGATCTTTACCAATGTAGCATTGACCGATGATGGCGATGTGTGGTGGGAGGGCATGACCGATGAGGTGCCCTCGCATTTGATCGATTGGAAGGGCAATGACTGGACGTCTGAGAGTGAGGCGCCCGCATCACACCCGAATAGCCGTTTTACTGCACCGGCAGCGAATTGTCCGGTAATTGACTCGGATTGGGAGAAGCCAGAAGGGGTGCGCATTCATGCGATGGTCTTTGGCGGTCGGCGCGTGAGCGACGTACCGCTGGTGACACAGGCTTTTAATTGGGGACATGGCGTCTATCTTGGGGCAACGATTGGTTCGGAAATGACTGCTGCAGCTGAAGGCGCAGTTGGGCAGGTCCGGCGAGATCCAATGGCAATGTTACCGTTTTGTGGATACCATATGGGGGATTATTTCCGACATTGGATTAACATGCAGCGTGAGCTGAAAGAGACGCCACGCGTATTTAATGTGAATTGGTTTCGCAAAGATGCAGAGGGTAATTGGTTATGGCCGGGATTTGGCGAGAATATGCGTCCATTGCGTTGGATCATTGAACGCGCGACGGGTCGTGCGGGTGGTCTGGAGACGCCGATTGGTTGGATGCCTAGATATCAGGATTTGGATTGGCGGGGCATTGATTTCTCAGAGGATGCTTTTAACCAGCTGATGCAGATTGATCATGAACGATTGAAGATGCAGACGCTGCAGCACGAGGAACTGTTTTTGAAGCTGTTTGAGAATTTACCGAAAGAAATGATCTTCGAGCGGGAATTATTAATTTCTCGTTTGTAGTATGCCGCTGCCACTTAGCTTTTTAGCAGGTCGACGCCAGTTAAGAGCAGTGATAGGGCATCGAAATACCTTGGCAGGCCGTGTTG
Source organism: Puniceicoccaceae bacterium (assembly GCA_017857255.1). GTDB lineage: Bacteria > Verrucomicrobiota > Verrucomicrobiia > Opitutales > Coraliomargaritaceae > Lentimonas. The sequence goes on from JAFMDL010000028.1 coordinate 7,269, forward strand.
TTGTCATTTGATTCAGGCGGGTATGAGATTTCTATTTTGCCTATTGGCGTTGTGCTCCTTGTCAGCCTGTAAAAGTTCGTCGCTAACCCCGATTAATACCGGTTCTGATCCGAAGTGGACAGGTGTAAACACGTATGAGGTATTTGTAGCGGTCCAGGCTTATACGCCTGAGACGCGGTTATTGTTTGAGCGTGACCTCGCAATCGCGTTAGAAAAAGAAGGCATTCGTGCCGTGCCCTCTTATACAGTGTATCCAAATATCGCTTTACTCAATGGAGATACGTTTTCTAAATTTCTCGCCGCAGACCCAAGGCTGGCGGTGTTATTCATCCAAGCTAAGAACGTGAGCAAGCAGCAGACGAATACAAATAAGAAAGAAAGTACGCTATTTTCAAATTTAATGCGTGGTGGGGATTGGGATACGACGTTTGTGGCTCTACTGGAAGGCGGGCTTTACGTACAGGGTCAAACGGATGCGGTTTGGTGGAATCGTGTTAAGTTGGAAGCCAAGGACCAAGACGTAGCCGATGTGGTGCAACGCTACGCCCGCGAATTGATCAAGGCGATGAAGCAGGGTGGTGCAATCAGTCGGTTGCGATAAAGGATACGCCTGCCAGTGGTCTCACTCTGCGCGCCGACTAAGCGCTCGGCGTAACGCCTTTTTTTAGTAGGATGTTTCCATATTTGGCAGTGTCGCCAGTCATTACAACGGCGAAAGCGCCTTTGGCACGTTCATAAAATGCGAAGCGCTCGATGCGCTCGATTGCTGCGACATCGGGCGCGTGGGTCTCGATTATTGCGCGGTAGTCGATCTCGACTTGTGGGTCGAGCGTATCGCCAGCGACCGCAGCCATCATGGCCAACGGTGCCGGTACGTAAGCATCGAGCTCAAAGAGTGGTAGAATTGCGTCCAACAGGTCGGTAATGTGCAGCCCATCTGCGCGAACGACTGTCTCATTGAAGGAATCTCCTGGGAAGTGCGCATCCGCCAGAATGATTTCATCACCATGGCCCATCCGCGCAAGCGTGGCTAATAGTTCTGGAGAGATGAGTGGTGAAATTCCTTTAAGCATACGAGTCGTCTAATTGGTATTAATATTATCGAATAAGAACTCCCTTGCCTCTTAGCAGTTAAGAAACAGCAAAAAACTTAGATTTTAAGTGTAAAGCGGACCATACGATTCGCAGGCGCGGAAGTCGGCACCTTCAAGGTCAGTGGTGCCGAAGGCGCGCCATGCGCTCGGGCGGAAAACGCGCGTCTCCTCGACATTATGCATGTAGACTGGGATGCGCAGCATCGATGCCAGTGTGATATAGAGATGCCCCACGTGGCCAGCAGTCATCACACAGTGGTTGGCGCCCCAGTTGTTCATCACTTCATAAGTCGAACTGAATGCGCCTTCACCCGTCAGGCGCGGAGCGAACCAGGTTGTCGGCCAAGTTGGGTTGGTACGTTGGTCGAGTGCATCGTGCACCTCGTTGGGTAGATCAACCGTCCATCCTTCCGCAATCTGCAGGCATGGTCCCAGGCCGGATGCGAGATTGAGCCGAATCATCGTGGCTTTCATTCCACCCTTGGTGCGGAAGCGCGTACTCAAGCCACCACCTGGGAAATACTCAGTGATCGATGGGTGCCATGTTGTATTTTTAAGGCTGGCAGCTACTTCCTCGTCGGTGATTTCCCAGAAAGGCTTCATGGTCGGGTTACCAGCAGCATCAGTCTGGTCGCCAGTACCATCCAGTGCCGCCGGGCCTGAGTTGATCAAGTGCAGCAATCCGTCGGCAGCTTCACCGTCAAGCTTGTGTCCACCTGAAACACGCTCGACTGCGTCTGGACTCCAATAAGTGCGCAGGTCTGCAAAAATTTGCGCGCTGTTGGTGAGTAGTTGGCCGAAAAGCATGCCCGCGCCATTCAGCGCATCGTTTTCAGTCGCGACAATATACGGAGGGCGTTTGCCGTTCCAATCAAAGGATGTATTGAGAATCGCTTCCATGAAATCGCCGTTCGGAAAATGATCGGTCCATTGACGTTGGCCTTGGAAGCCCGCTGCAATTGCGTAGTGGCCTTGCGCTTGCTCACCATAGCCTGCTTTTGTGAGTTCGTCGTTACCGACCATGAGGTCGCGGGCGATCAGTGCCATCTTAACCGAGTCTTGCCATTCTGTGTCGATTTGTTCGCGGCTACGCTGGGTGTCGTCACTGTTGTAGTCCTTGCCCTCTGGGCAATTTTCTTTGACCCAAGCCAGCGCTTTTTCGAACTCGACCTGATCGTAGGTCCCTTTGCTCATGCGGCCCGCGATTTCAGACATGTCGATGGCCTCGACCCGCATGCCGAGGCTGCGCTCCCAGAAGGAAGTGTCGACGACGGAGCCAGCAATGCCCATCGATGTGCCACCCATCGAGAGATAGGCTTTGCCTCGCATGTAGGCGACCGCGAGACCGGCACGGGCAAAGTTAAGCAGTTTCTCGACGACGTCTTCGGGCATCGTCTCGTCGCCTGCTTCTTGCACATCCTTGCCATAAATACCGAAAGCAGGAATACCTTTCTGGGTATGGCCTGCAAGGGCGGCAGCAAGGTACACAGCACCCGGACGTTCAGTGCCGTTGAAGCCCCAAATTGCTTTCGGGCGGTGTGGATCCATGTCCATTGTCTCCGAGCCATAGCACCAGCAAGGTGTTACAGTAAGGCTCAGGCCGACCCCTTCGCGCTGGAATTTTTCTTCGCAGGCTGCGGCTTCACGCACGCCGCCGATGTTACTGTCGGCAATCACACATTCGACTGGGCTGCCGTCGAGGTTCCGCAGCTCTTTGCTGAAGAGTGTTGCGACTCGTTTGGCCATATTCATGGTGATGTCTTCGAGCGACTCACGGACGCCACCGAGGCGGCCATCAATAGTGGGGCGAATGCCGATTTTAGGGAAGGGAAATGGGTGTTTAGTCATGCCCAACAGATTAGCAGTAATGGCACTTGCCTGTTAGTCATATTACTGACTTTATATGGATATTATTGAACGATAAATTTATTTTTTTGTGATGGAAAAATCCCCTCTGGAACTGTCTCCGCAAGTGCGACATGCGCGTTATGCTACCTTTTCAAGGCCGACAGAGGGTGTTGAGCGTCTTTTTATGGCCGGCTATGAGGAGTGTGCGCCTGATTATATTATTAACCGAATTGATTTCCCATTTTGGACATTAGAGGTGGTTGTAGGTGGGTATGGATCGTTTCGCGAAGATCGGCAATTGCGCCAATTGCGGCATGGGTCAGTATTCACCCATGGGCCGGGCATCGTGCAGCATTTTGGCAATGAGCCGGAGCGCCCGTTTAGAAAGTATTTCTTTGCCAATGGAGGGCGTGAGTTCCCAATGGCTTGGCATGCGATCGGGCTCAGGCCGGGCAAGGTAATACAACTGGGTGATGTATCATCGCTAGTTGGTAATATGGATAAAATTGTAGATGAGGGCCAACAGAGTGATGCGCAGACCGCCCAAGTCGTAGACGGCCTTGAGGCGGTACTGTTGGCATTGATTGCACGGCATCAAGTGTCGGCGAGTGGAGTGAAGTCTGCTTCGCGCGTGGTCTATGAGTTGGCGATGGAAATTTTGCTACGGGAGTATAAAAGTTTGCAGACCCTGTCTGATTTGGCGGCACGCTCCGGATACAGCAGTGAGTATCTCTGTCGCATTTTTAAGAAATACCACGGCGAGTCGCCTTATCAGGTGTTACTACACCGGAAGATGAGTGCGGCATGGCTGCTATTGCGTGACGGTCAGTTGCAGGTCGGTGCCGTGGGCCGCGAGCTTGGTTATGAAGATCCGCTGCATTTTTCACGAGTCTTCCGCAAAGTCATGGGCTGCCCTCCGAGCTCAGTAGGATTGGGGTAGGATGAGGGGACAATAGGCATAGGCCTGCGCCCTGATGAGTGACTAAAAAAGCCCGCCCCAATTGGGCGGGCTTTAGAGAGAGTCGCTAATGGTCGTTTAGATTTTGTCGACGATGGCGTCGGCTAAGCCGTAGTCGATCGCTTCTTTGGCGGTCATGTAGAAGTCGCGATCAGTGTCTTGCTGAATCTTTGTGAGCTTTTGTCCGGAGCTTGCGGCGAGGATCGCGTTGAGTTCGTCGCGAAGGCGCTCCATCTCCTGTGCTTGGATATGAATGTCAACGGCGACGGCGACCATTTGTCCGGAGATAAGTGGCTGATGTATCAACACCCGAGAGTGCGGATATAGGAAACGCTTGCCCTTGTCGGCGCCGCAGAGGAGGATTGAGCCCATGCTGGCTGCCATCCCCGTGACGACGACTTTAATTGGTGAGCTGATCAACTTCATTGTATCATACACGGCCATGCCAGCTGTGATTGAGCCGCCCGGGGTATTGATGTAAAAAGTGATCTCTTTGCCTGGTGCATCCGCTTCGAGGTAGAGTAGCTTCTCAGTAATATCACGTGCTGACTTGTCAGAGACCTCTCCCCATAGAAAAATCTTACGCTCTTTGAGGAACGTTTCTTGAATCTTAGGGCCTGCGCCTTTGTCGGTGTCTTTAGTCTTTTTATCTGCCATGGAAGTGTGTGTTTGGATTAAATTTGGATTGTGTAAGTGCTCGGAAGATTAGCATTCGATTTTTTCGACACGCCGCGTGTGGCGTCCGCCTTCAAACTCGGTGTCGAGCCAGATGCCCACGATCTTCAATGCGAGTGCTTCATTGACAGGGCGAGCGCCGATAGCGATGCAATTAGCATTGTTGTGCTCCTTGGTCATTTGCGCGGACCATTCGTCCCAGCACAGACCGCAACGTACGCCTTTAACTTTATTTGCGACGATCGCTTCGCCGTTACCGCTGCCTCCGAGCACAATGCCGTAATCGGCCAGTCCATCAGCGACAGCTTGCGCTGCAGGGCGGATAAAGTCGGGATAGTCGCAGGAGGCGTCGGAGGTGCAGCCGCAGTCAATGACTTGGTGCCCGCGCTCGCGTAGCAATTGAATGATAGGCTCTTTCAGCGGAAAGCCAGCGTGATCAGTGCCAATTGAAACTGTTAGGGTTGTGTTGCTCATTTAAGGTGAAGAGTAAAAACGTGCTGTTGTTAGGAGCGCAATACACAATCATAACGAAATGCGGATCCTTACTTTTACAAGTTGTTTCAGTATCTGAATCTCCGAATGGAAGCAGATACTGTGTTTTGGTCAAATACCGGATTGATTTAAAGCCTTGGTTCAGCGGTATATATTGTAAATCGAACGAAAAAAGAGTTGCGCTAACCACTCAAGCACCTAATTTCCGCTCTTTTTTCAAAATCCAACAGAGAGAATTTTAGTTATGCCAAGAGAGCACGTAATGATCGAATGCACTGAAGCCCGCGCTGAAGGCAAACCAGTGTCCCGCTATATGACGTCCCGCGATAAAAAGCAGCAGCCAGATCGCGTCGAAAAGAAGAAGTATAACAAGTTTCTTCGCCGTCATACATTGCACCGCGAAATCAAGAATTAGTCTTGGTTTGTGAAAGTATTTTCTAAAAACCCGTCTTTTAGGCGGGTTTTTTTGTGTCGAATAGGGACGGTTCGTTGGTGAGTTTGGCGTTTGATCGCAGGGAATTCACAGCTCTTGTGCGACACCAAGAGCGCGATACATGTCCAGTCTTAACAATGCCAGAATGATTGTCTCACAAAGTCCATACAGCCAAATATTCTAAAACCGAGGCGGTGATGGGTTTGCGCTGCTTTCCAGTTGTTTAGCGAAAGTACTGATGGCCCTACACAATTGTTGTTCGTTGTGCCGCTATAAGATTGAGAGCAGGTAGCATTGCGATTACTTTTCCTTGGATGGACTAGGTGCCATAAAAAACCTCAGCGGTGAACTGAGGTTTTGTTAGAAATTATTTTTTGCCAGCTGCACGGGTGCTACGCCAATTTTCACGGTGTTTACGAATCCAATCCAGGAGTGCGCGCTCGAAGCCAATGTCTTTACCTTTTTTCTCTGATTCAATCCACTTGTGCCGCAGGATTTCATCGCGCTCAGCGAGGAATTCTTGATACAAGGTCGAGCGCTGAGCGAAGTCTGAAGAAGAACTAGCAGATGTGTTGGTGGGTGACATGTCTTTATTATCCTTACTCATCAGAGGCAATATGCCAGAAGTTAAATCAATACGATGAACATAAAGTGACATTTTTGTGACTGGCTAGTCCAAAAACCCCCAACAAGCATATTTGCTCCAAAATTAAGTATGGAGTTGATCGATGATTCGGCGAGCGACTTTGAAAAATTCTTTGGCAGCAACTGATTCAGGATCACTGACTACGATAGGAATACCGTTGTCACAGCCTTCGCGGATCGCTGTATCGATCGGAATTTCGCCCAGTAAAGGTGTTTCTAAACTCTCCGCAGTTGAGGCTCCACCACCTTCCCCAAATAAGTGTTGGCGTGTGCCATCGTCAGCTTCGAGATAGCTCATATTCTCGACGACTCCGAGATAGGGGACATTGACCTTTTCAAACATTCGCGCTCCGCGACGGGCGACATTGGAGGCTGCCGGTTGTGGCGTCGTTACGATCACCGCTCCATCCAGTGGAATTGTTTGCACTAGAGATAGTTGTGCATCGCCTGTGCCTGGCGGTAGATCGACAACTAGGATTTCTAGTTCGCCCCAGTTTACATTTTGCGCAAACTGCTGAATGGTCTTCATGATCATCGGGCCACGCCAAACGACGGGGGTGTCTTCGTCCACCAGAAAGCCCATCGACATTGTGCTGACACCGAAATTCTGAAGCGGGAGAATCAGGTCGTTCTCGATTTCTGGACGACCCGCAGCGCCTAGCATCAGTGGAATGGATGGTCCGTAGATGTCACAGTCCATAATGCCGACGCCCGGCTTTCCGTCTGCCTCGAGTAAACGTTGGAGCGCACACGCGAGGTTAACAGTGACAGTTGATTTACCGACACCGCCCTTGCCGCTGGCTACGGCGATTGCGAATTTCACATTTTGCATCGCAGCGCTACTGGCTGGAGCATTGCCATTGGCGGCGCCATTGGGACTGGGCTGATTTTGCGGCGTAGAAATTTCCATCTGGACTTTGACGTCCTGAACTCCTTCGAGCGCGCCTACGGTCGCCTTAATGTCCGCGGCGATCTGCTCAGGGATTTTGGTATCACCGGTGGTGATCTCGATGCCGATAAGTGCTTCGCCGTTATTGAATTCGACATTTCTAACAAGGCCGAAGGAGATGATATCACGGCTGAATCCGGGGAATTTGACCGTTTTAAGAGCTGCTTTGATGCTATCTGTATCCACTGTAAATTTTGGTTGAAGAAGGGTGCAGATTGAAACTCTTAGCCTGCGACTCAACACGAATCGGCTGATTTCTTGTCGAAACTTAGCGATTATGAGTGAACATATTCAGTCTGCGGTTTGATTCCAGTTAAGTTTGGAATGTTAGACTCCTGAAAAGAGATGAAAAATGATTTACCAAGTGGATTTGCGTTTGCGGTTCACTCAGCCCTTCGGCTATTTCTTTTGTATGCGCTTGTTTTACTATTTTTGTCTATGCATTACATCGTCTTTGGGGCTGACAGTTGCTGCCACTGCAGAGTTGATTGATGCGGGTGAGGTGACTCGTCAAGGAGCAGGGCGACTTGCGATCGCGGTGACTAGCAGCGACGCATCGCTCGCAAAGTTGGCGCGTCGAGCCTTCGGTCTGCATGGTGGGTGCACCGTGACGCCTGCTTCGAAAGCAGCCTTTACGATAGAGATTGAGCGGGCAAGTGAATCGTCAGTGACGCTGGTCATCAGTTCTGCGGGGCAGGAGCAATTGCGCCGCACGGTTCCCGGGAGTGATTTACAAAATGCGACGCTGCGGGCCTGCGATATGGCTGTTGAGGCGACTTTGCATATTCCGGGATTCTTTGCAGGAAAGTTGGCGTTCGTGGGTAAGCAACGCGGCGTGTCAGAGCTTTACACTAGCGATCTATTATTTGGCCAAGTGCGCTCGTTGACGGCAGATCGTGCGCTGATTACTGGGCCAAGTTGGTCTGCGGATGGTACCAAGCTATTGTACACGACTTACTACAAGACTGGTCGGCCAGATATTTATAGGATCGATTTGGACAGTGGCTTAAAGAAGCCGGTCGCTACCTATAAGGGCACGAATTCGGGGGGAGCGTTCAGTCCGGATGGCCGAAGCATTGCGATGTCGCTGTTTGCCTCTGGAAGTGCGGAAATCTATGTTGGCGATGTGACGGGCCGCAACCCGCGTCGATTGACTAAAAATAAAAGCCTGGAAACATCACCCACATGGTCTCCCGATGGCCGTCGTTTGGCCTTTACCTCCGATGCGCGTGGCAAGCCGCAGATCTATCAAATTTCAGCAACTGGTGGTCCGATGCGCCGCATTCCAACCAATGTCAGTAGCCATTGCTCCGAGCCTGTCTGGAATCCTGTGAAAGAAAATCTGATTGCCTTTACCGCTGCCATCAGCGGCGGCTTTCAAATTTGTGTGTATGATTTTAAAGCGGGCAAAAGTCAGGTCCTGACTGCGGTGTCACAGTCCGCGGTGGAGCCTGCTTGGTTAAACGATGGTCGTCACTTGGTATTTACCCAACGACAAAAGGGGCGCGCACGATTGATGCTGCTCGATTCTGAGACCAAGAAAGTGAGTGCGTTGCACTCCCCGGAGTTTGGTGATGCGTTGTCGGCAAGTTTTGTTTATTAAACTGGAATGCCGGAAAGTTGTCACAATCAGTTGTTGAAGGTCTCTGCCCTTGTGGCGCGCAGGCCAATTTGAGCGGCTCCCTTGACTTCGGGCCGCCGCAAGCGACGACGCCACGTGAGAACTTTCGCAATGACAGCCTAGCTGCCTGCTTTGACGAATAGCATCGTTGCTTTTCAGTCAAAAGCTGTCCTATCTTATCGACATGAATTGGAACAAAGTCCGTGAGTTTGAAGACATCATTTACGAAAAATGCGATGGCATTGCCAAAGTGACGATTAATCGTCCGCACCGTCGCAACTCGTTTACACCGGATACCGTCACCGAGATGATCGAAGCCTTCACCGATGCGCGTGAAGACACTTCGATCGGAGTCGTCTTGTTGACTGGCTTCAATCCGCAGACCGATGGTAAGTTCGCATTTTGCGCGGGCGGTGATCAGAAGATCCGTGGGCACAAGCAAGGCGGCTACATCGGTAAAGATGGCGTGCCTCGCCTGAATGTGCTCGAGTTGCAAAAATTAATTCGTTCGATGCCAAAGGTCGTGATCGCACTGGTCGCCGGCTACGCGATCGGCGGAGGGCATGTATTGCACGTCGTGTGTGATATGACGATTGCCGCAGATAACGCCGTGTTTGGTCAGACCGGGCCGAAGGTAGGCAGCTTTGACGGTGGCTTTGGCTCCAGTTATCTAGCACGTATCGTCGGCCACAAGAAGGCGCGCGAGATTTGGTACTTGTGCCGCCAATACAATGCGCAAGAGGCGATGGATATGGGCTTGGTTAACAAGGTCGTGCCGTATGAGCACCTCGAAGCCGAAGGTGTGGCATGGGCAAATGACGTGCTTCAGCATAGCCCACTCTCGATTCGTTGCCTCAAGTCGGCATTCAACGCTGACGTCGATGGACAGCAAGGCCTGCAGGAGTTGGCCGGCAATGCGACCCTGCTTTACTACATGACCGAAGAGGGGGAGGAAGGCCGCAAGGCATGGAACGAAAAGCGGGCGCCCGAGTTTAAGAAGTACCCTTGGCTCCCATAGTGGGGTACTGCCTGACTAACTCGCATCGACCCATTTACCGTGTTCTTTGATTAGGTCAATCAGGCGGTCGAGGGCTTCTTCGGCGGGGACGTTATATTTCACGCACTCTTTGCCTACGTAGAGATTGATCTTGTCAGGGGCTCCACCGACGTAGCCAAAATCTGCGTCAGCCATCTCTCCTGGGCCATTGACGATGCAGCCCATGATTGCGATGGTTACGCCTTTCAGATGATCGGTGCGGGCGCGAATCGTTTGAGTGACGCTTTGTAAATCAAACAAGGTGCGGCCACAGCTAGGGCAGGCGACAAATTCAGTCTTAGTGATCCGAGCGCGTGCACCTTGTAAAATATTGTAAGCCAAAGTGGTCGCTTTTTCTAGCAATGGCTCGGTCTCGATACTGATTGCGTCGCCGATTCCGTCGCATAGCAAGGCCCCACTCAGGATACTGCATTCAAGTAGGCGATCAGCGAAATAATCCTTTGGTGCGAGTGTATTGGTTTGTGTGTTGCGTATCCAGATCGGTACGTCGGGCACGAAGGCCTGCGCGGCTTCGGCTAGGGCTCGATAACTGCCAACAGGATGGTTGGGCGATTCTGATGCAGAGCTCAAGCAAGCTCGCCCGCCACTGGTTAGGATTAGGCGCTCACTGCCCATCGGGGCTAGCTGTGCACCAATCTCGTCGCGCAGCGCGTCGGCTTGGCAGTCGATCGCGCAATTGAAGCCTTTCTCGCGGCAGAATTGTAGGAGGTTACTGGCGTAAAAAGCGTCTTCTTGCTCGATGAGTTGTAGTAGCGTGATCCCTGCTAAACCATCCTCTGGCCACTCATAAGCTTCGAGATGTGCGATATCGATATTTTCTGAGAGCTCAAGAACGAAGACCTGCACGACGCTGTGTAGCGCTTCGTGAAGACCGGTGAAGGCGGCAAGTTCTTCGCGGTTGTTGATGGTGATTTGTAGGCCTTCGAGCTTACTTTCTTTAAGTGACGTCTGCGTGCGGCAGACGTCTTGTATGATTTCGTTCGCTGCGCTGAGAGGGTGCGCTGTCTTGATGATGACTGCGGGGGCGAGTTCGCCGCCGATACGACAGTTGGGTCCGAGTTCGATCACGCGTGTGTTGCGACGTCGGTAGTCGAAGGGATCTATGCTGTCTTTGTTTGGCTCGAGAATCGGAGTATCTGCGTTCTGTTTCCATAGGGCCATGGCTTTGTCAGCAAGGTCACGAGCGACGGGCACTTCATAAATCGGATCTTCGGTAAGCGAGACACGAATGGTGTCGCCGAGTCCATCGTTGAGCAGGGTGCCGATCCCGATCGCGCTCTTAACGCGAGCGTCTTCGCCGTCGCCAGCCTCAGTCACGCCGAGGTGGAGCGGATAGTTCATGCCTTCCTCAGCCATGCGTGCGGCTGCGAGGCGATAGGCCTCGATCATCACTTTTGGATTGCTGGCTTTCATTGAGAGGCAAATGTCATGATAGTTATGACTCTCGGCGATGCGGATGAATTCGAGCGCACTTTCGACCATGCCCAGTGGCGAGTCGCCATAACGATTCATCAGGCGATCGGCAAGTGAGCCGTGATTAGTACCGATGCGCATAGCGCGGCCCAGCTCTTTGCAACGAAGTACTATCGGGGTAAAGGCTTCGTGCAACCGTTCGAGTTCTTCGGCGTAAGCGGCATCGGTATATTCGAGGACGGCGAATTTCTTTTTGTCCGCATAGTTGCCTGGATTGATACGTACTTTCTCGACGTGGAGAGCGGCCTCCATCGCAGCGGCGGGGAGGAAGTGAATGTCAGCGACCAATGGCACGTCACATTTGGCGGCGCGGAGTTGTTTAGAGATTTCGCCGAGCGCCTTGGCGGCGGCTTTGTTGGGTGCGGTGATACGGACGATCTCGCAGCCCGCTTCAGCGAGGGCAAGAGTTTGTGCGACGGTAGCATCGATGTCCTGCGTGTTAGTCGTCGTCATCGATTGGATGCGGACCGGATTGTCGCCACCGATGGCGACGTTGCCGACTTGGATGATGCGTGACTCGCGGCGTGTTGCCTGAAATCGAGAAGCGCAGTAATCGAGATTAGAAAGAGAGGGCTGAGACATTACTGATGACAGAGGCTAAGTGATCTTTTGAAACCACATGTAGATCCCCCAGAGATGGCGGAGCAATGAGTACGCATTTACGCAAATAAGAGAATGGGTTATTCCGAGTGCTGAGTGGCTTCAGTTACTTCCTCGACTTCAGGTGTTTGAATAGAAGTAGGCGATGCTTCCACACTTTGTCCGATACCGATATCCTGACCGACGCGTTTTACGTCGAAAAAGGAAATATAGAGTGCAAAAGAAATTAGCAGAATAAAGCATGCAGTAAAGGCGCCTTCCATTACTTTGCGTGGGATAGGCCGTCCAGTGATTTTTGCGATGGTGGCAAACAGCATGTGTCCGCCGTCGAGTACGGGAATCGGCAAGACGTTGAAGATCGCCAGATTGACGTTGATTAGAGCTAAAAACCAGATCAAGTCGACCCAGCCGTAACGCGCCATTGTCGTCAGTCCATGGACGATGCCGACTGGTCCGCTCATGTTGCGCACTTTGACGTCTGATTGGGGGCTGATGAGTGCCACGAGTGTCATTTTCATGGTATTCGCCATGATCGTGAGTTGCTCGATCGGCGTCCGGTGCACGCGCTCTGTTTCTGTTTCGTAATAGTAAGCAAAGCCAAAGCGTGGCGACGCTTCTCCGGGGGCAATACGTGGCTCAATAGGTAGGGTGATCTCTTCGCCCTTCCGTATGACAGTGACGTCAATACTGCCGCCAGGATGGTTTTGTAAATATACGCTAAGGAATGCGGAGGAGGTGATTGCTTCGCCGTTGAGCTTGATGGGTTGGTCGCCTGCAAGCATACCTGCTTCAAAGGCAGGCATATTTTCTTGTACCATGCTGACCACGAGTTCGGTGCCGGGTTGCACGCCGAGGGTGCGAATGTCTTCGGAGGAGATGAGTACAGGATGGGCCGTCATCGTGAGCTCTGTATCATCCCGACGAAGCATCACTTTAGTGGTCGGGATTCCCTCAGCATTGCGGCCAGTACTGGTCATCACCGCATTTTGCAGCTGCATCCAGTCGCCGATATGCTCGTTATCGACTTTGAGAATCGTATCGCCTGGTAGAATGCCTGCTTCGAATGCCGGGCCTGGGACAACTTCACCTCTAGAATTAACGATTTGAGCTGGGACGGCGTCGACTGTGGTCGATTTGACAATCTCTCGTCCAACACCCCAGAGAATCAGTGACAAGCAGAAGGCTAGGAGGATGTTAAAAACTGCGCCCATGACGGCGACGATCATTTTATCAGTATACGAAATTGGCGGGAGGGTGTCAGATTCACCACCCTCGCCACCTTCCAGCCTGCCCATGTCCGCGAGTTGGGGGAGGGAGACGTAACCACCGAATGGCAGCAGGGAAATGCGGAAGTCGGTGCCGCGCCAGTTCCAGCCGAAAAGGCGTGGGCCAAAGCCGATGGAAAAGCGATCCGCGATCAGACCGCGTTTTTTGGCCGCAATAAAGTGCCCGAGCTCGTGAATAAAAATACAGAAACTCAGTGATAGGAGTCCGACTATGATACAGAAGATGTTAAATAGCATGGGTTGGAAATTTTGAACGGTGAACTCAAAGCGTTCACGGTTGGATATCTATAATGTTAAAAAAGTTACCTGCTGGGACGTTGCAGGTTGGGTTTAGGATAGTGTCCGACGATATACTCTATGTTCAACGTGCGGTGCTTGTAAAGCTACTCGCTACGTTACGCGCCTCAGCATCGACCTGTAAGAGTGCTTCAAGATTGGTCGCAGGAGCGGCATTGACGACGCTCAGTGCATGCTCGATGACACGCGGAATGTCGAGGTAGGCGAGTTCGTGGGCAAGAAAGCGATCAACTGCGATTTCATTCGCGGCATTAAAAATGGCAGGTGCGCTGCCGCTGGTGCGCATCGCATCGTAGGCGAGTTGCAGGCAGGGAAAGCGGGCGATTTCAGGTGCTTTGAAGTCGAGTTGCAATGCTTTGCTGAAGTCGGTAGTTGCGTCCACCCCTAGCGCACGGTCGGGGTAGAGGAGGCAGTGTTGAATGGCAAAGGTCATGGAAGGCGGGCTGAGTTGCGCGAGAATAGAGCCATCGATAAATTGCGCGAAGGAGTGAACGATGCTCTGTGGATGAATGACCACTTCGAGACGATCTGGTTCCAGCCCAAAGAGCCATTGTGCTTCGATTAGCTCTAGGCCTTTGTTCGCCATCGTTGCCGAGTCGACTGTAATCTTTGGGCCCATCGACCAGTTGGGGTGCTGGGTGGCGTCGGCGGGCGTGACGTGGGCTAACTGCTCGAGCGGGGTATCACGAAATTGCCCGCCAGATGCGGTGAGAATTAGCTTTTGTAGGTGTGCATGGGAGTGGCCTTCAATGCACTGAAAGATGGCGTTGTGCTCACTGTCGGTGGGGAGCAGGCGCACGCCGTTGCGCTTGGCAGCTTCGATGACAAAAGCGCCACCGAGCACGAGGAGCTCTTTGTTGGCCAATGCGATGTCTTTGCCAGCTTCGATCGCGGCGAGGGTGGGTTTGAGGCCACAGGCGCCGACCACGGCGACGAGCACGATATCCGCCTCGGGCAAAGTGGAGACTTCGAGCAGGCCTGCATCGCTGCAGTGCAATTGGGTACTGCTGGGGAAGTTGCCGCCTGCTTTGGCTGCAGTGTAGGCGGCTTCGCTGGAGAGAGTGGCATGGGGTACGTGAAACTCTGCACAGATTGCGGCGAGCTCATTGTGGCTCGAGTGAGCCGCGACGCCGACAAGCTCGAGGCGATCAGAGTGGGCTCGCAAAACACGAAGTGTGCTAGTTCCGATGGAGCCCGTCGCACCCAAGAGCACGACCTTCTTTTTAACAGACTCTGCCATTTAGAAGATGAAGTATTTGAACATCAAATAGCCGAGCGGTGCAGTGAGTAGAAGGCTGTCGGTAAGATCGAAGATGCCGCCGATCCCAGGAATGATATTACCCGAGTCTTTGACGTCGGCTTGTCGTTTGAAAGCGGACTCAACGAGATCGGAGGCGATCGAGGCAATGCCGATCGGGATCGCCATGAGTGCCGAGCGCCACCAAGTGAAGCCTTCGGGTGCATAAACATTAAAGACTCCAAGAATAAAGAGGCCAATGAGCATGGCAAAAATAATACCGCCTGCGCCACCTTCGACTGTTTTTTTAGGGCTAATCACGGAGAGTGGGGTCTTACCCATTTGCATCCCAACAAGTAGTCCGCCGACATCAGTGCATTTGGCGACGGCTACAATCCAAACAGTGAGGAAAATACTGGTGGCATCGCTGTAGCCGTTTAACTCCGCAAGTTTAACGACTTTGACGAAAAAATGCAGCATGAAGGGCACATAGAGCAGCCCAAAGAGTGTCGGCATGAAGCTGCGTAAGCGGCCCGCTTGTAGGTCTTTGATGATGATCGTCAGTGCTAGGGCCAAAAAGCAGAAGATAAAGATGTCGGTGCCCGCATCAAGACCGTCCATGTAGTAAGCGCAGAAGATCAGAATGGGAGCGCAAAGAACACCGAGCGATTTGTAGGGCTTGAGTCCCATCTTGTCGAACAGCTGGTAGAGTTCCAGTTGTGTAAAAAAGGCAAGTGCTGCGATGAGCCAGACACCTGCATCGATGCCGAATATAAGGAGAGAGACAGTGACGATCAACCAGAGGATCGTGAAGCTGAAGATACGTTGCTTCATAGAAATAAAAGAGTTAAGTTGAGGGTAATAGGTTTGGTGAAGAGTTACGATTGTCAGCCTTGTAATTGCTCGGCAGTTTGCCCATAGCGGCGTTCACGTGCCGCATAATCCGTCAGGGCTAGTTTAAATTGTTTTTCGTCAAAATCGGGCCATAGCACGGGAGTGAAATAGATCTCAGCGTAGGCAGCTTGTAGCAGTAGGAAGTTACTTAGACGCGCTTCGCCAGAGGTGCGTATTACAAGATCTGGATCAGGCAGGTCTTTGGTGTAAAGGTGTTGCGCGAATTGCTCGTAGTTGAGCTCGTCTGGATTGATTTTACCTGCTTGGGCTGCTTGGGCGATGGCTCGTGCGGCGTCGACTACTTCAGTTCTGGCGCCATAGTTGAGCGCGAGTGCGAGGGTGTAATCAGTAAATTCCGCGGTGGCCGCTTCGACGTGACTTAAGCGCTCGCAGATATGCTCTGGGAGCTCTTGGTAGCGACCCACGACGCGCAGGCGGATTTTACGTTTAACGAGTTCAGTGAGTTGTTCTTGAAGAAAACGATCCAACAGCTGCATGAGTGCATCCACTTCATCTTTTGGGCGATTCCAATTTTCCACGCTAAATGCATAGAGAGTAATGATTTTAACGCCGTTTTCCTGGGCAGCTTTGAGTGCGCGCTTGACGGCGTCAGCCCCACGACGATGCCCCTCAATACGGGGCAGGCCGCGTTCATTCGCCCAACGCCCATTACCGTCCATAATGATGGCAACGTGCTTTGGAGTATTATGTATTGCAGATGAAGATGATTTCACGGTGCTGAATCAGGGAAGGCGTAAAGAATAGCTCGTTATAGTGTGTGTACTAAACTCAGTATGAAACTTGATAAAAAGACCTCTTCGCTCAGGTGCAAGGGTAGAGCATCTCGACTTGCAGCCAGGTTTGGCTTTTATTGAGGAAATAACAAGTGCCAGATCTTCGGACTACTGAATGACTGGTTTAGGTCGCTGTGTGGGAGAGTGTGCGCTTATCCAATGCGCATTCAGCGGTTAGATCTGGTAGTCAGATCCAGCGTTAGATTCGTGTAGTCCGCACTCGCGCTTAAGACCACCAAAACGCGTTTCTTCGGCATTCATACCTTGACCGAGCTTGCTGGTGCTGTGCCAGTCGCCGACAGAAACATAGCCCTTTTCCCATAGTGGGTGATATGGTAAGTTGTTCTCGGTAAGATAATTGTAGATCTCTCTATCGTTCCAATCAATGATCGGGTAAACCTTCATTATCTGGTTTTGCTGCTCTGCCACGGTGCGCTTTTCACGCGAGGAAGATTGGTGCCTACGCAGGCCAGATAGCCACGCGGTTGCGCCGAGTTCTTGGACGGCGCGGTTCATGGGTTCTACCTTATTGCTGAGATTGTATTGAGTGAGGCCATCGATGCCTTGCTCCCAAAGCTTGCCGTGGACCGCTTCTTGGTGGGCTGCAGATTGCTTGGGTAGGTAAGTCTTTAGGTTTAAATCAAGCCGCTCTGTGAGTGCTTCAGCGAAGTGGTATGTTTCAGTAAATAGGTAACCCGTGTCGATGAAGACGATTGGAATTCTTGGAATTTGTGTGGTGACTAAGTGCAGCATGACAGCGCTTTGGATACCAAAGCTAGTGCTCAAAACTAGCTTGTCGCCATATTCTTCGTACGCCCAACGCACACGATCCACAGCAGACGCATTTTCCAAGTCCGGCTGTGTGGTGCTTTGAGTTTCAACTGCTTGTACCTCTTTCATTGCCTTTATCTTTATTTCTTGACTCAGAAAGTCAAGATTAGGGGTAGTCTATTTTAAAGACAGTTAAACCCATTGATTATTAGTGTTTTATGGGATATGTTTATTAAGCTCGATGAATCCCCTAGAGATGCTTTGTAGGCTTCTGATTCGAAAATACGCGAATGTGTGGCACACGGTTACGAAATACCGAAGGGCCATCAGTGTTGGGGCGCTTAGGACTGCGCTAAGCGATATTTTCATTACTTCAATGTCAGATGAAGCACTCTCCACTGCGGTTTTATGAATCAGCGGGCGACACTCGCAGCGGTGCTGTGGTAATGCCATCGACAGTGCGGCAGGAGTGAATTGCAAATTCATCCGCAAATGCGGGATGGCAGATTGGATAGGCTGCCTCGACTGTCGCCTTGAGCGCATCAAATGTATCAGCTTTGATTAGTGCGCCACTGGCTCCCTTGTCGCCACCACCGAGCATCCGTTCGCCGAGTACGCCTGGCACGCTGCGAGCGATGTCGCACATCGTCTCTAATTCGGGGCCACTAATTATATAGTCATCACGGAGGCCAATGCCATCCGCGCGGAAGTTTTTACCAACTTGTTCAATGTCGCCACTGCGCCATGCTGCCAGGGTTTCTGCGAAGCGTGTCTGGGCTTCATATAGATACTTTAGGCGGCCAACACTGGCTGGTGCTACCGCTATAATGTAAGCAGCAGCTGCAGCAAACTTCTCGGGTGTGTTGACTTCTGCGAGTGATGCATAGCCAAATTTTTCAGTGAGCAGTGCCTTCATCTGATCACACTCATTGCGGCGAATTTTGTAAGTCGACTTCTCTAAGCCCGGCCGTTTAGTGCCTGTATCCAAACTGACAATACGAAAGTCGTCTGTATCACCTCCGAATGGGATGTGATCGATTGTGCCTTTGTTGGGGTTGAAGTATGTTCCCATGCCCGCTTTAGCAAAGTAGATCATAATCTGATCGAGTTTACCGCACGGCGAGCCAATATAATCCGTCTCCACCATCTGCGCGAGATCAACGATACGCATGCCATCTTCGACCTCGATTTGGTTAACTACAAAAAAGGTCAGGATCAAATTTAGTGCAAGCGATGCTGAGCGAGACATACCACCCCCGGGGATATTGCCGTACAATACCGCATCAAAACCTGTCGTGAGTACGTAACCTTCGCGGCGTAGGATGGATTCGACCCCATGTGGGAAACGCCCCCAGCTATCTTTCAAGGCTTCGGGTTGTGCAGATTCACCAAGGGCAAAATCGACCACACCATCTGCAGGGAAGTTTTCACTCAAGATACGCACCCGTCCACTAGCGTTTGGTTTAAATGCTAACCAGATAAAGCGATCTGTGCCGACACCGAAGAGCTCCATGCCATTGTAGTCGCCGTGTTCAACACCGAAGCAGAAACGGGATGAAGTGCGGCGCACTTGACCGCCGTCAATATCGAGGCCGAATTTTTTCGCTGCCCGCGCGAGCTGATTGTGAATAGCTTGTTCCATTGTCTATTTGCTGCAGTGTTTGATTAGTCTTGGTAGCCTTTGGGGTGTGCTTGGTGCCACGCCCATGCGCTAGCAATGATCGATTTTAAATCTGGAAATTTTGGCTCCCATTTAAGCTCACGAGTGATCTTGCCACTGGCTGCGATTAGTGTCGCGGGGTCGCCTGCACGGCGTGGCTTTACGTCTGCAGGGATTGCGTGACCAGTGACTTCGCGTGCCGCTTCGATCACTTGCTTCACCGAGTAGCCTTGGCCATTGCCGAGGTTGTAGATTTTATTTTCGTTCTCGATCGCGCCGAGTGCGAGGATGTGTGCCTGCGCGAGATCGATCACGTGGATGTAGTCACGCACGCAAGTGCCGTCTGGAGTGTCATAGTCGTCCCCAAACATGAAGATCTGTTCGCGTTGGCCGAGTGCGACTTGAAGCACCAAGGGAATGAGGTGTAGCTCGGGAGTATGATCCTCGCCACATTCAGCGCTTGCGCCTGCGGCGTTAAAGTAGCGCAGTGCTGCGTAGTT
>JAFMDL010000087.1 GCA_017857255.1 Puniceicoccaceae bacterium
CTCTGCTCGATTGCCGCCTTGGCGGGTGAGGGGACCGTGCCATCAGACAAGCTTGAGGCTGCATGGAAGATGCTTCTGGAGTGTCACTTTCACGATGCGGTGACGGGTACACATTGTACCGAGGCTGGAATCGAAACCGAACAGAGCTATAAAGACATCCTTCGGATGACAGGCGAAATGGACCATGAATCAATGCGCGTACTGATGGATCCAGACCCCATGCCAAGTCAGCGGACACTGTTCAACTTTACGGGAACGGTGACCGAGGGGCACCTGACCTGGGAATCTGAAAGCCCGACAACTTTGCGCTTGGAGGGGCAAGTCATGAAGACGCAGTCGCTTGGCAATGGTCGCCAACTGACCTATGTGGATAAACTTCCGGCGTTTGGGCATCAATCCGTCGAGGTGGTTTCGCAAGAAAGCGCGGGCGCCACTTCTTTCGTTCTGGAAGAGCACCGGATCGTATCGCCGTATTATGAAGTTGTATTTAATGAACACGGGCAGATTCAGAGTCTGATGGATCGATATGAGGATCGAGAGGTCTTTGCTGCGCCGGGCAACCAATTCCGGCTCTATGAAGATAAGCCTGGACGTTATGAGGCCTGGGATATTGCCAAAGACTATCAGCAGCATCCGGTGGATCAGATCATTTTTATGGGAAGCGAATCCGGGCAGGACGGGGAGTTGATGTCCAGCCGGATCTTTCACTGGTCAATCGGTGAAAAATCGAAGATCTCTCAGGAAATCATTTTTTATGCGCGCTCGCGGCGCATCGATTTTCAAACCGAAATTGACTGGCATGAAGAACGTAAGATGCTGCGCGTGGATTTCCCGCTGGCCTTGCGCGCCCAGCGCGCCACCTATGAAATTGCATTCGGAGCCATTCAGCGATCTGCCTGTCCGAGCAACTCATACGAACTCGCGAAATTTGAGGTTCCTTTCCATCGCTGGATGGATCTCAGTGAACATGGGTATGGGGTTGCCGTTTTGAATAACGGCAAATATGGCGGATGCGTGCGCGACGGCGTGGCCTCGCTGTCCTTGCTGAAAGCACCACGCTACCCAGATCCGCAGAGTGATATTGGCATACACAAATTCACCTATTCGCTGCTACCGCACCTAGATGACTGGCAGTCTGCTGGCGTTTTCCAGGAAGCGGTTTTGCTCAACACCCCGCTTCGGTTGAGCGAGGGTAAAGCAAAAGAATCGTGCCTGAATTACGTGGATATTTCGGCTGAGGGCGTTTCAATTGAATCGTTCAAACAGGCAGAAGATGGTCGTGGATGGATTCTGCGCTTGGTGGACTATTTTGGACAGCAACGCCGGGTAAGCGTGCAACTTCCTTTTGCGGTCCAATCTGTGCAGACCTGCACGGTTATGGAACAGGCCGATGACGGAACCCTTTCTGCGACCCCTCAGGGCTTTGAATTCACATGCCGTCCATTTGGCATTCATTCCTTTCGATTTAACTGCACGCTATGACGAATAGTATGAGAGAAAAAACAATCTTATGCTTTGGGGATTCAAACACCTGGGGCTTCCCGCCGGACTGCGGGGCGCGCTATGATCGTCAGACCCGATGGCCAGGCGTGCTTCAACAGCAGTTGGGCGAGGACTATCATGTGATCGAAGAAGGGTTGCCCGGGCGTAATACTGTTTGGGATGATCCGGTTGAAGGTGGTAAGAACGGTCTCAAGCAGTTGCTGCCTCTGATCCACTCGCACATGCCGTTGGATCTGTTGATTATTATGCTGGGCACCAATGACTTTAAAAATCGTTTCAGCGTGTCGCCGTTGGATATTAGTTGGAGCATCGGGCGGCTGGTCAAAGCTGCGCGCGACAGCGGTCACCCGCTTTTAGGGGAGGCCCCGGAAGTGTTGGTGCTCTGCCCTCCACCGCTGGCGGATCTCAGCAGTAGTCCATTTGCAGGGATTATGGTCGGTGCCGAAGAAAAATCACGTCAGCTGGCCGCAGTGCTGGGGGCGTTTTGCGAGGACAATCAGATACGTATGTTCGATGCCGGAAGCGTGGTGCAGACCAGTCCGGTGGACGGCGTGCATTGGGAGCCGGAAGAACACCGCAAGCTCGGCATCGCCGTGGCTGAACAGGTGCAGGCCATTTTGTAAGAATTTAAAGAAAAGAAACATACTATTATGAAAGAAACTATTAAGCAGGATACAGAGGCAACGGTTCTATTGGTTGGTGGGTTCGGCCATGCGGTGTGTGTCTTTGATGAATGGTCGCGCGATAATGCAGCCGTCCGTCTGGTGGGCGCGGTGCAAACGTTGCCTGATGAGTCCTTGGATGGCTTTTTGGCGCATCCATGGTCTGCGCAGTTCACGCCGACGATTTATCAGGACATCGACGAGGCCTTGCGCGTCGAGCAACCGGACATCGTGGTGATTAGCACCCGTCCGGATTTAAACCCGGACCTGATTGAGAAGAGCCTGCGGGCCGGAAGCCATGTGATTGCGGAAAAGCCGATTGCGGTGGATGAAGCCGGTTTGCTCCGCTTGCACCAAGTCGTAAAGGATACTGGGAAATTCATTCTGCCGATGCTTGGCATGTCCGACTCGCTCGCCTTTGTTGAAGCGCGCGAACTGATGGAGCAGGGTGTGATCGGTGAACCGCTGCTGGTGAATGTCCGCAAGTCCTATCAATGGGGCACACGTGCTGAATGGTTTAAGCAGCGTGAGACCTATGGTGGTATCTGGGGCTGGGTCGGTATTAGCGCTTTTAGAATGGCCGAATATATCCTGGGGCGCCATGCGGTTAAAGTGGTCGCTGCTCAGGAGCGCAACGGCGCTCATCCCGAGTATGCGCCTGGCTGCCCGGACTGTTTGACAGGGCTCTTCCTGTTGGAGGGCGATGTGCAGATGACGGTGAGTGTCGATCTCTTGCGCCCCGACGGGCAGCCTGATTGGGCGGACGACTGGATCCGCATTGTCGGCACTGAAGGGTGTCTCGAAGCCAACCCCGCTCTAGGCACAATTCGTTTGATCCGCAAGGGGCAGGATGAAGAACTGCGCAAGGTGACTGCGGTGGCACCGCCACTCTACACCCCATTTTTGAGCGCCGTAACCGAGGGGGCAGACTTCTCGGAGCTGACGACACAGGGCTTCCAATTGACCGATAGTGCACTTTCAGCCAGTCGTGCATCGAACGAAGGTCACTACGGTCTTGAAGTGAATCCGAAGCGCTGGGCACTGCCGTTGCCGGAAACAAAGCAGGCTTGCGATCAATCCCGCTCAGCGCAAACGGTCAAAGGCTTTACCTTGATTGAATTGCTGACGGTGATCGCGATAATTGCGGTCTTGGCGGGTGTCTTATTGCCGGCGATTTCCAGGGTGCGTGCGTCTGCCACTAAAGCTGAGTGTGTGGCACGATTGCGTGCATTGGGCACGGCCGCGCATCTTTTTGCGACCGAGCACAAAAACCAATTCCCGACCAATGGTAAGTATAATTCATTTTCGAATTTGCCGGATGAAGACAACAAGGAGTATGGTCGAGCCTTCACGCTGCTCAAGCCGTTCCTGGATCGTGACAACACGAGCACGGGCGACCTGCGCAACACGAATTTATTCAACTGCCCAGTGCATGATGGTATCGAAGGCTTCGGTCAGGCGCATCACTATAGCTATAGTATTATGGTCGGTATGCGTAATGCAGATGGCTCAGGATTCAATAATCAAATACCAGTGCCGCTGCGACTGGCTGCTGCGACACATCCCGATTCGACGCCGTATCAATGGTGTGTTTCGGGGCAAGGCGGTGGGGTTGGCTATTTGCCGACGCCTGAAGCGGAAGGCTATGGCTGGCAGGGTCCAACCGCCGGCGGCGGCTTAGCACCGAATCATGGCTCGAATTGCATGGTGCTCTATCTGAGTGGACGCGTCGCGCCTTTGGATCTCTCGAACGATAATAACGAGATCTATCGTGATGGTTTGCCAACCAGCGTATGGGCGAAGGACTCCATGTTTGATCCGACTAAGTAGTGATTTCAGCTCAATGGGTTGAAAATGGTTCAGAATAATGAAAGGAAGCAAAATGATGCAAAATAAACGCTTGTTCGGCTATCTATCACTGGTCTGCCTGCTGCTGTCACCTGTTTCTGCAAAAGAGATTCGAGTGAGTCCTGGAGCGCTGAGCCAGTGGTCCTTTTATGGTGGCGGTTTTGTTGCGGTGGATGCGCAACAGCAACACACGGTGCTGGCGGAAACGCCCGGCTCCAAGGGTGTGATGTTGGTGAGTCCTGCGTCGTATGACGGAGATCTTGTGGTATCCTATAAAATTCGTCCGCTGACTCCGGAATCGGTATTGGTTGCAATGCTGTCAGTCTCTGATCGCGGTGCGGATGCGACGCTTCATTTGCCTGAGGACTATGATGGCAATATGGGATACCTGACGACTGATACGGATAACTATTTTGTCGCCTTTCATAATGCCGCGCACAATGCCTCACCTTTCATTCGTCGCTACTCAGAGGCGACAGTTGGGCGGGAGCAACTAGTCCTCGCGGAATCAAACAGTATGACGACCGAGTGGCATACGGTGGAAGTCGGCAAGCAGAACGGCCGATTGTGGCTGAAGGTGGATGGTGCCATCATCATTGAGGCGAGCGATCCTGCGGCACTTGAGGCGGGGCGCTTCATTTTCCGCATGCGTGGCACCTCAGAGCGCATCGGCGTCTGCTTGATTAAAGACCTTCGAATTGATTTGGTGGACTGATTATGATGATCGGATTTCGTTGCTCCTTGTTATGTATGTGGATGGTCGGTGCTCTTTTTGCAGGGAACCGGACAGATGTGAGCCTCTTTATGCGGGAAGCTCCGGATGAGTTGCTAACCGAGTGCAGTTCGGAGTCGGGTGATTTATACCTACAGCTGGGGCATCATGGCCCGGCTGTGGAGAACCCGTATTATGCGCTGAGGCTGTATTTTGACCGCAAGGGTGGGATCGATATCTATTCAAAAAGCCAGCCCAGACTGGAATTGGAGACGACTCGCTGGTATCCGAGTAAAGCGCAGCAAGCGGCAGGCTTTGGGGGCGATTTCTATCATGTGGGCGATACCGTGGGCCTCGGTGGTGTTCGCTTGTGGGATGGCGAACAGGTGCTTCGACTCGATCCGGTGTCTGGCCGTCATGGGCGTG
This sequence comes from Puniceicoccaceae bacterium, assembly GCA_017857255.1. GTDB lineage: Bacteria > Verrucomicrobiota > Verrucomicrobiia > Opitutales > Coraliomargaritaceae > Lentimonas. The sequence goes on from JAFMDL010000087.1 coordinate 5,152, forward strand.
TCGTGCGCGAAGGATCTGTATCCACCATGGAAATACGTTCGGGGTCGATCCCGTATCGAGGTGGGCTGGTGGATATCATGGTTCGGGTGAGCGTCTTTTCAGATCGTCGCGCTGCAAAGGTGGAAGTGATTTCGCAGTCCGAACAGCAGGTGCAGTTTGTCACCGGGCTGAATCATCGCAAGGGCGAGCAATTCATTGCCGGGGACGATTACTATTTGAGTTGGGCAGAAGCTTCCGGCGGCGTCGCCGACGGGGCCGTTGAGGTGGGCGCTGCTTTGATGTTTGATGCCGATGATTTTGTGCAAGCCATGGATGATCCATCTCAGGCATTGCTGATATCAAAGCCCTGTCAGCACTTGGAGTATTGGATTTGTTCGGCCAATTCAAACGAATCGGAACTCAATACCATGGCTGCTTTTGAGCGCTTTGTAGGTGATATTCCGCATGGAGGAACTGAGAATTAAGGAGGTTCAAAATTAGCTGAGGAAACTCATTAAGTTCTTTGGGTGTGCAAATTGGACGGG
>JAFMDL010000088.1 GCA_017857255.1 Puniceicoccaceae bacterium
ATTAATCGATGGCAAAGGATCGATTGGGTTGGTTGTGCGATTCCTATTTTTGAGGACTTTTTTCTTGGGGGCGCCTAAAATATAGACATTAAAGATGTGGTGAGGGAAGTTAGACCTTCTCTTGCCAATTATAAAGTACGATTAAAGTATGATCACTGCGCGCGTTAAAGGAATAGAAGGCTAACTGTCGGCCCCTAATTAATGGCTCAGCGTTATTACTTGAAATTTTTTATAATCGTCCTGTTTCAGCTAAAAGTCCCTATAGTTCAATGGATAGAACAACTGTTTCCTAAATAGTCGATCTGGGTTCGATTCCCAGTGGGGATACCAGCTTATTTCCTGAGAGATGAGAACGGTCTTACAGTTGCTTGAGGTATTTTTTACCGTTCGCATCGACAAAAAGAATACGTTTTTCTTGGATGATGAGTATTTTGATCGCGAGGCTGCTGTTGACGAATTCTCCTACGCTGTAGGCCCTATTGTTAAGGATGACTTTATTGCCCGCGGGAGACAGTCGGACTCCTGAAATAGTTGCACGGCCGAGCCATTCGATAATTTCTTGGCTGGGTTTTGCCATCGTACGTGCTTCGGTCGCTTGTCTGGCGGCTGTTTCAGCGGCAGCTTTTGCTTCAGCTGCTTGGCGAGCCACGTGTAGCTCTTCAAGCACATCAGAGCTGTTTTGTTCATTTGGTTGGTTGGCGGTGAGTGTTGGTACCGCTGAGCGAATCGGTTCCATTGTTGAAGATGGAACTGCGGGAGCTACGGGAAGCATGGTCTGCAGCGGGGCTTGTTGCTCTGTTGGAGCGGGCTTTGTAAGCAGCATGACCACTGTAAGCCCTGCAATGAGTCCAATTAGGATCACGATCGCTGTGATGAGGCCAATGACAAGGCTAGGCTTACTGTTAGTGCTGGGCTGAGTTGGTTGCGCCAGATTAGCCTGCTGGGCAGCCGTGCTAACGCGGGATGTCGTGCGTTGGTCTTGGGCTTTGCGGAGGGCTTGGTTGATTAAACTCATTAAAATTATTAACTATGTATGAAGGCGGTTGATGTCTTTGAGTGCTTTGCGAGCATCCCACCAGCTGACGTTGTTGCCGTTACGAATGTACGATGCCAGAAGGGCTTTGTCGCAAAGATTGTTGATCATCCGCGGGATGCCGAGGCTAGCTTTAGCGATTTTTTTCATCGCACGTGGGGTAAACTGGGGCTGGCCATTACTCCCGGCTAAACTCAATCGGTGTGCAATATAGAGCTGCACTTCGGCGACATTGAGTGGCTGGAGATCATAATGAACGAGTACGCGCTGACGCAATTGTCGTAACCGCTTTTCCTTGAGCTTGATGTTCAGTTCAGGTTGCCCCATCAGGATAATTTGCAGGAGCTTTTGGTCATAGGTCTCTAGATTGGAGAGCATGCGTAGCATTTCGAGCACATCGAATGAGAGGTTTTGTGCTTCATCAATGATGAGCACAATTTCGCGCCCCAACTCGATGCGTTGCAGTAAGATGTCGTTCATCTTGTCGAGGAGATCGCTCTTGGAACGCGCCCTCGACTCTTCTCCGAGCTCCTTCATTATGCCTTTCAGCAGTTGTGTTTCCGAAACCTTAGGGTTGAGCAGTAGTGCGGTGTCACACTGATCGTTGGCATCGAGCTCTTCGAGTAGCTTGCGGCAGAGGGTCGTTTTACCGCACCCAACTTCACCTGTTAGGACGATAAACCCTTTTTTTTCTTCGATCCCATAGCGGAGGTGCTGCAGGGCTTCTTCATGGGTTGGGCTGAGAAAGAGAAAACGCGGATTAGGCGTGACGTGGAAGGGCATTTCCACAAATCCAAAATAGTCCTGATACATCGTTTATTGAATCTTCACAGCAAGGCTGAGATTTCCCTTTCCAATTTTGTAAAAATGGCGTTCTCTTTCGGTTCTAATGTCTAAACCTTCACAGCGAAAAGAGCGAGTTATCCTGTTCATGATGATGGGCGTGCTGTTGGCTTTGATTGTATTCTTTAGCAGTCTGTTGGTTCAAACCTACCGCGAATATAAGAATTTCAGAGCCCGTGAATTTAGAATTGAGGCAAAGCTCACACAAGCTCGAAAAGAGTTTGATCAAAAGGAGATGTATTTGGCCCGGCTATTAGAAGATCCTGAGTTTTTAGAGCGTGTGGTTCGGGAGCGCCTTGGCTACGCCCGTCCAGATGAATTGCTGTTTCGTTTTTCCGATGAGCCTGAATCAGGTTATTAGAGGCGCGCTTATTTTTTTACGTAGATTTTACACTGTAGGCGTATCGAGGTTTGCATTTTTACCGCGGCACCTTAGCTAATTCGGCTACAATTATGAATCATACCGAAGCGACTACATCTCTATTACAAGCGTTCAAGCAGGCAGGCCAAGGGCAGGTCTTTAGTTATTTCGACCAGCTGGATGCCGCAGAGCAGGCTCAGTTGCTTGAGCAAGCTGCTTCCATTGATCTCGCCGAGGTGGCTACGCTTGTCGATGAGCATGTTAAGGGTGAGCATACGAGTGCAGTCGATCTGGAGGGACTTACCCCCGCGCCTTATACTGCATTGCCTGTCAATGGTGGTGACGCAACTCAATGGAGTGCGGCGTTTGAAGCCGGATCAGCTGCGATCGCGGCAGGTCGTGTCGCAGCATTTACAGTTGCCGGCGGTCAAGGCACACGCCTCGGTTATGATGGGCCGAAGGGCACTTATCCAGTGACTCCTGTTTCAGAGAAAACGTTGTTTCAAGTATTTGCGGAGAAAATTGCGCGTTCGAGTGAGCGTTTTGGTGTGACGATCCATTGGTTTATATTGACCAGTGAGATCAATAACTCAGCGACAGTCGCTGCCTTTGAAGCGGCTGACTTTTTTGGGCTGAAACCCGAGGCAGTACATTTTATTGTCCAGGGCTTGGTGCCCGCGGTCGATTATGAGGGCAAAATCTTGCTCGCGGAGACATCAAAAATTGCGATGACGCCAGATGGTCACGGTGGTTCATTACGCGCCTTGGTACGTAGTGGTGCGGTGGCGAAGATGCAGGAATTGGGCGTCGATTGTGTCAGTTATTTTCAGGTGGATAATCCAATTATTCAATGCATCGACCCGGCTTTTATTGGATTTCACGTATTGGGGCAGTCGGAGCTATCGAGTAAGATGGTGCCGAAAGCGTATGCGCTGGAAAAAGTCGGTCACTTTTGTATGCAGAATGATTCCGCACTGGTTGTTGAGTACAGTGATATGCCGAATTCGATGCAGGAAGAGACCAATCCTGATGGCTCGATCCGCTTCAATGGGGGCAGTGTTGCCATCCATATTTTTGACCGCGCATTTATCGCGCGTGCGGGTAGCACTACATCGGATGTGCAGCTGCCATTCCATCGTGCCGATAAGAAGATTCCGTATGTCGGTGCGGATGGCGTAATTGTCACTCCCGACGCTGCGAATGGCGTGAAGTTTGAAATGTTTGTGTTCGATGCGTTGCCGTTGGCAAAGAATCCAGTCATCATCGAAGCGGCGCGTGAGGATGATTTTAGCCCAGTGAAGAATGCCGAAGGATTGGATTCCCCGCAATCGTGCAAGGAGGATCAGCTGCGCATGTTTACCCGTTGGTTAATCGCCGCAGGCGAGAATGTTGAGGTGGACGGGACGGGTCTGCCTGCAATCACTTTTGAGATCAGCCCACGCTTTGCTGTTGATCAAGCTGATTTTATTGCGCAGTGGGCGGCTCGTGTCGACCAGCCTGCGATTGTAGATGGATTAATTATCGAGTAACCACGCTACTGAGTATTGAAATTTATTAGCCTTTATTGGACATCTAAAAATTATGAGCCTTATTGAAAAAATCGAAGCCGCCAGAGCCGCGGGTTCTCTGCTTGAAAGCACTGTCGTGAATTTAAAGAAGTGGGCGGGTGCCGACTTCCTTCCAGACTGGGCTGGCGCAAGTATTGCGGAGCTTGTTGAGAATCAGGAGTGGGACGAGTTGAATGATCGATTCTATCAGAATCTAGCCTTTGGTACCGGAGGCATTCGCGGGCGCACGATTGGTCTTGTCGCTGCGGCCGCAGAGACAGGTGAGCTCACAGAGATGGGTTCGCCCGAGCATGCTGCAGTTGGCTCGAATGTATTGAATGACTTTAATCTGGTGCGCGCGACGATCGGGCTGTTTCGTTATGTCGAGAATTACCTCAAAGAGACCGGCAGCTATGATCTTCCCCGTTTTGTGATCGCTCATGACGTACGTCACTTTTCACGCCACTTTTGTGAGCTTGCGGCATCGACATGGTGTAAGCTCGGAGGTCAGGCATTGATCTTTGATGGACCGCGCTCGACTCCACAGTTGAGCTTTGCGGTACGGCAAAATAAGGCAACCTGTGGTGCTGTAATTACTGCGAGTCACAATCCGCCGCATGACAACGGGTTCAAAGTCTACTTTGACGATGGCGCGCAGGTCGTTTCGCCACATGCCGAAGGTATAGTCGACCTAGTCAATCTGGTCGAATTGTCTGAAGTGCCAGCGTTTCTAGAGATTGATCTTACTCGCGTAATTACATTAGGCGCGAAAGATGATGCCGCGTATCAAGACGTGTTGAAAGAGATGGTCGTGGATGCCGAAGTGATGGAAAAGGAAGCACCGCAAATTGTGTTCACTCCGATCCATGGCACCGGTGCGATTAGCTCGGTGCCTGCTTTGAAGGCACTCGGCGTCAAAGTAATCGAAGTGCCTGAGCAGATGCAGCAAGACGCGCGTTTCCCGACAGTGCAGTCGCCGAATCCGGAAAATGCAGAGGCGCTAGCGATGGGTATCGCGAAGGCGAATGAAGTCGGAGCTGATGTGATTCTTGCAACAGATCCGGATGCCGACCGCATGGGAGTAGCGGTGCGTGATCGCAAGGGCGAGATGGTTCTGCTTACCGGTAATCAAATCGGCACCATCCTGGCTGAATATCGTATTTCTGTACTTAAGGATGCGGAAATTATTCCTGAAGACGGCGGTGATAATGTGGTTTTTATTAAGACGTTTGTGACGAGTCCGATGCAGGAGGCGGTAGCCGAATGGCACGGGCTAAAAACGATCAACACCTTAACTGGATTCAAGTGGATCGGTGCGAAACTAGCGGGTTACGAAGCGCAAATGAAGGAGCAGTTGATGGAAAAAGAAGGCACGGCAGTGGATTATGATGCCTGCGATATTTGGACGCGCGCGGATCTGCTACTGGATTATTCCAGTTACTTTGTCTTTGGTGGCGAAGAGAGCTATGGTTATTTGGCGAGCGATAAGGTGCGTGATAAAGATGCCAATGCCGCGGTTGTCATGTTCTGTGAAGTTGCAGCATACCTAAAGGCTCAAGACATGACCTTTACAGAATTTCTCGACTCATTGTATTTGCAACATGGATACTACGAAGAGAAGACGATTAACATCTACTACGAAGGCGCGGCGGGTAGTGCGAAAATCGCCAATATCCTCTCGTCGTATCGAAATGATCCGCCGAAGAATTTTGGCGATGTGAGCGTTTCTGGCTTCACTGATTTTGGCAAAGATGAGATCATTGATGCGGATGGTGAGAAAATCCCTGCGCAGGATTTCTACTTCCTTGAGTTGAGTAACGGCTACAGTTTTGCTGTGCGTGGGTCGGGCACTGAGCCGAAGATTAAATTCTATGTGTTCGGACGCAGCGA
>JAFMDL010000029.1 GCA_017857255.1 Puniceicoccaceae bacterium
GGCATCCAGTGGTTAGCGTCACTTTGTAGGATGATATTAATTCGCGCTTTGGGGTCAGCGCATTGTAGATTGTGAGCGGCTCGAAGTTGGCCTGTAACACCGTTGGCATTTGCGAAGGAGAGTTTCTCGCGTGGTAATGGTTCAAAGTGGAACAGCAGGTCGGCATCACGTTTTGGAGTTTCCCCATTTAGTCGAGCGGCTGCGACATACTGGTTCGGTTTGATAGAAGATTCAGATCCGAGCTCAAAAGTGCTTTTTGCCTGCCAATCAGAAATCGGGTTATCAAAGGTCCAGTTCGTATAGGCGCGTTCTTCAATTGCCACGAGTTCGATGCTGCGACTAGTACTGTGTTTACCTGAGCGTGCGTGGATTGTAAGCTTTCCTGCGCCTTTTGGGGTGATGGTGAATGATCCGACGGCATTATCCAGTTCAATTGAAGCTTGGCTAAGTATCGCTGGTCCATCGATGCTGAGCTGAATGGTGTTGATTGATTGAAGGTAGGGTAGCTTGGCTTTGGGATCACTGGCAATGACCCAACCTTCAATTGGACGATCGGCTGGTACACGATGAGGGAGACTGAGCTGGAGGGATGGGTGGACTGCCGCAGTTGGGGGCGAGTACTGGGTAGTGTGCTGGCCAGCCCAGGGTAGTTCGAGCACGTTGATGCTGAACTTGGGCAAGGTGAGTGTGAGGCTACGATCGATCGTGATTTGACGAACCGAGGGGGGACGGCTCCAAAGTGGTTTACGGGCATGGGCATCCCAAAAATATTCGGCACTGGAATAGCTGTGCAGCTGTCCGACGGCTCCGCTGGCTGCACTAGGTTGAAGCGCGACGGTGGCATCGTCTGTCTCCGAAGTATTGATCAACATAATTTGCAGACCCACATCTGATCGGGTGACAAAGCTCTTCACCGTTACTGATCCTGCGAGGCTACTTTTTACCATCTCGTGGCCCATTAAATTACTCCACATCCAGAGTGCCCAGTATTGACTCTTGGGCAGCACAGACATGTTGCCTTCATCAATATAGAATGCACTGTGACCGCCTCCCTCAGTGTAAGTAGTCAGGTCCCATTGATTAGCAAAATCGACGCCCTCTTCGAACATGACTCCAATCCAGATTGCCGACCAGAGGGCACTGATTAGTTCCGCGGTGTCGCGGTCTTCATTGACCTTAATATTCCACTCGCTAATTCCGATTTCAATTTCATCGGTACGTTCGGGTTGGTATTTACTGATCCAGCCCCTTACGCGGTGGATCGCTTTGCGGAGCTCTAAAATCGCGGCAAATTTATCTGCGCTCTGGCGCGTATTTACTCCAACTGGGTAGGCATGGATGCTGACGAAATCGACAGCGTCGCCACCATCCCGAAGCAGTTCTTCGACGAAGCTAAGTGCTAGGTCGGAGCAAGCGGGGCCACCGAGAAGTATGTCGGGATCGATTGCGTGCATTGCCTTTGCAAATTCAACAAAGCGTTGCGTGTAGATCGTGCCGTCCATAGAGGAGCCGTCGGGCAGTCGGTGGCCGAGCTCCCAGTCGCCATTCAGTTCGTTGCCGATTTCCCAGTAGCGCACGCCGTAGCGTTGCGTTTGATTCGCCCATTTGACCCATTCGGCAGCGACAGTCGGCGTTCCAGAGCCGACATTGACAGTCACCATTGCCTCGGTGCCGAGACTGTTGATCCACTCGTGCTGGGTCTTTACATCTAGATCGCCGTGATAATTGGATAGATGGCGTTCCTCTCCATGTAGTCGGAATCCTTTCTTATATTCGGAGTAGTCGACCTCCCAGCTGCCATCGGCTTGTTGCTTGGATTGGTCAAAGTTTTCAATACTATGATCATTATCGCCGATACGGACCCCGTTGCCGTTCCAATAATATTCGTTCGACCATGAGCCACCCGGTATACGAATGGATCCAGGATGCCAGTCGCGGATTGCTTGTTGAAAGTTTACATTCTCTATAATAGGTAGGCGACTCCATAGTGACAGGTTCGTGCCAGTGAGTCGATGCGGGTCGGCTGTTTGAACAACTGTGTCTGCATCAATACGCAGAGTTGCATCGACTGAATTGGTGTCGGCGTGGCAGGCAGACTGCAAGAGTGCAATGACGGCCAAGGTCGACGTCGATTTGATATAAAGAGTGAAGTTAAAAGCCATAACAGGGGATTGCAAACACTACTAATGTGAGGGATATTTGAGGCAGGTAAATGTAATATGCCATTTATACTTACATTTAAAATAATGAATTTGTGAACTTTTCTGGGTTATAAGATGTTAATTATTTAGGCCTGCTTCGAATCGTTTTTTTCTTAATCGACGTTATTTAGTGTGGGCGTTTTCTCATTTAAAAACCTTATTATATAATGTTTTAATGCCCTTGCTGCATAGCTATCTCAAACGAAACTAGTTGTTATGACTATCCCAAACCCCCAAGAAAATGCGATCGCTGCATCTGACCGCGTTCCTTTCGCTAAGAAGCTTGCTTACGCCTTAGGTGGTCCTGTCGATATTCTCTCGGTTTGGGTTTTGGTCAGTATTGCCTACCCATTGTTCAATATGGAGCTGCAGATGCGCCCTCTTTATGTGGCGATCATATTAATGTCTCTGCGCCTCTGGGACGGTGCGATCGATCCAATTATGGGTTGGATTTCGGATAATACGCGTACGCGCTGGGGGCGTCGCCGCCCATTTATTTTTGTTGGAGCTATTCTTTCGGCGATTACGTATCCCTTGATTTTTTGGTTTCCAGTGGGACTTACTCCGGAGCAAAATATGCTTTGGGTAATCGGTTTTGGTATTCTCTTTTATACCTGTTTCACTATCTGGGCGATGCCGTATCAGAGCATGCTGATGGAGATGACTCCAGACTATAACGAGCGCACCCGTGTAACTGAAGTGCGCGGCTACTTTCAAACAATGGCGGGTCTAGTGAATGGCTGGATCTGGTGGATTACACTGCGGCCGCTCTTTATGGTCGTAGAGCCAGGCACGGGAGAATTGGTAGCGAGCACAGCCAACGGCATGCGCTATATCAGTCTAGGAATATCAGCAGTTATACTAGTGGGTGGTCTGATACCCGCTATATTTGTTAAGGAGCGTTACTACGAAAAACTAGGTGCTAAACAAACCTCGGTAAAGCTTTTGGATAGTTTACGTCAAACGCTCTCTAATCGTGCCTTTGTGATATTGTGTTTGTTCACTCTCTGTTTCTTACTCGGAACTGCTATTTTTGATAGTTATGGTCGCTATGTAGGTACCTATTATGTTTTGGGTGGCGATTGGGATCTTGGAGCCATTTTTGCAGGTTGGGGCACTCTGGTATATACGGGATTTAGTCTAATGTTTATCCCCATTTTCAGGCGTCTCTCTGAACGAATAGGGAAGAACAAATGTTTAGCGATCGCCATCAGTATTGTCCTGCTATCAGCCTCGACAACCTGGTGGACTTTTAACCCCAACTATCCGTGGCTCATGTTGATCAATACTGCCTTCATTGGAGTTGGATATGCGGGGCTTTGGCTTATGTTGCCCTCGATGCAAATTGATGTAGTCGATATGGATGAATTGAAGACTGGCGAGCGTCGTGAGGGTAGTTTCGCTTCGATTTTTTCGTGGATTTTAAAGCTTAGTTTTTGCGTCGGGTTCTTAATTTCCGGGCCTTTGCTCGAACTGACAGGATTCGATGCTACGCTCGAAGGGGCACAGTCTGATTCAGTTTATCAAAACATGCGTGTCGGCTATGTTTTGATTCCAGTGGTCGCTCTGGTGGCTGCTCTGTGCTTGTTGAAATTTTTCCCAATTAATCGTGAGAAAGCAATTAGCATTCGCGAGCAACTCGAGGCCCGTCGAGGGCAGGTTTAATTGTCAGGGTTTTTTAAGGGAATTAGGTGATTACTGTGTGGCTCTGATACTGCGTAATTTCATTATTTTTTGGGCGAAATGGAACGGTCTTATAGCTGGCGTAACATCGTTTGGAGAAATAAAGAGTGTGTAAGGCATTTCCCCTATATGATTTGTTATCCCACTATTTCTAGTCGTGTACTTGTGTATGCCCGCTACCTGTTGCTAACTGCATGTGTTTCGACAGCAATGTCTGGGGCAAATCTCTTACATCATTGGAAGTTTGATGAAGCTTCTGGTAGCTTGGTGTCTGATTCAGTTGGATCGGCGAACATGTCAATTAATGGATCATCGACCGGCTGGACAAACGGAAAGGATGGTGGGGCTTTTACTTTTAATGGCACCAACTACGCCAAAACTACCACGAACGATTCAGTCACCAATCCATCGGCTTCTGTAGCGATTGCTGGTTGGTTTAAGACGGCTGCGAGTGTTTCCGGTCGAAGCTTTTTGTTTCAGATAGAGCGCGCTTATGAAATGCGTATTAGCACAGGTGGTCGGCTTAGATTGTCATTTAATGGAAATGCGCCTACTGCACCAAGTTGGGGTGATTCTCTTGACGATAGTTTGTGGCATCACTTTGTTGCGCAAAATAACGGTACAACAACTCAGCTTTATATTGATGGAGTTTTAATTGGAAGCCGAGTGGAGAATTTGTTATCGCTGACGACTGAGTCGAGAGCATCTGCGATCGGAGCAAAAGAGTTGGGTACGACCAGATTTGCGGGTAGTTTAGACGATGTGCGTTATTACGATGCAGTCCTGACGCAATCCGAAATAAGTGCCCTCGCACAAATTTCTAATGTGCCGCCAATCGCTCAAGCTGATTCATATACCGTGGCAATGAACACACAGTTGGTCGTGGAGCCTTCAGGGGTTTTGTCGAATGATTCAGAGACAGAAGGCGATGAGGTGACCGCCGTTCTTGTTGCCGATGTCGCATCGGGCACTTTGAGCCTGAATGCAGACGGCAGCTTTACCTATGATCCACCGACGGGATTTTTTGGATTAATCTCATTTACCTATCAAGCTGTGGATTTAGATGGTCCGTCTAATACGGTCGACGTCGTCATAACGGTATTAGATCCTTCATTAAGCTTAAGCTCCGAGGAGATTAGCCAAATAGAAAGCGATCTGGGGATTACCCTAAGTCAGCAAGATATTTTAGATGTATCGGCAATTGTGAAGCCTCAATCGCTGCCGCTTTGGCGCAGCGATGCAAACCTGCGGATCGAATCACATCGTAAGGCAGATCTGACGGTTTCAGTGGTCGATACTGTCGGATCACCGATTTCTGGAGCCACGGTGCATGTGGAGCTGAAGAAGAATGATTTTAAGTTTGGTGGTATTGCCACGGTGACGGACCTGACTAATGCGAGGGATGATTTCACCGGTGACTTGAATGTCGCAGGGTGGCAGCAAATTTTTAAATCCATGTTTAATTCAGTGGGCTTTAACAATGCCTTAAAACCGAAAATTACTAGTCAGCATGCATACATTCCCAATTTCATGTCTTGGGCAGCAGCGAATGAGCTAGATGTGCGTGGGCATTTGTTAATCTGGCCAGGGACTGGAACCGTAGAAGATCTGAATGATACTAATGCTGTCTCGGGAGTGGCATATGGGAACCATCTCTCCAACTCGTCCACTTCAGCGTATGCAACCTACGATGTTCGAGGTGCTGTTGACACCTATCGAGCCAGTGCTCGTGATGCTTCTGCAAAAGCCGCATTAGAATCAGTCGTTAATGCCGAGATTACTGAATGGGCCAGCCAGTGGGATGTCTATGAATGGGACGTCGTCAACGAAACTCTCAGCAATACTTTACTTCAAGAGATACTCGGCTACGACCAAATGGCGGAGTGGTTTGATCTCGCTGAAGCAAACAAGGTGAATCCAGATGCCGATTTATTTATCAATGAATTTCAGATTGTATCCGCACAGTTTGAACCAAACGACGACGCTTATGAAACACGCCGTGATACCTATTTTTCTCGCATTGACCAAGTCATCGCCGACAACGGGTCGATGACTGGTATCGGCTTTCAGAGTCGTTTCAAATATGGCCACATCCCGCCTGAGACTGTCTATGCGCGCTTGCAGGAATATGGAACGCGTTATCCGGATTTGAAATTGGTTGGCACAGAGTTTGAGATTAAAGACTGGTATGATACCAGTACTGGAAATGCCATTGCAGTCTATGATGAAACACTGCGAGCGCAGATGACTGAAGAAATCCTCACCACCTATTACAGTCATCCTAATGTAACTGGGATGAATGCGTGGGATTTCATGAACCCTGAAGTTGATGCGGCTGATCCAACCACTTCTCGTGCACTGTGCTACTACGATGGCACTGTGAAATTAAATGGTCTGGTGTGGTATTACCTTCATCGAATACGCTACCATACCGACTTTACTGAAACGACTCCAGCGAATGGCGAAGTCTCACTGAGTGGCTTCAAAGGTGAGTATGCGATTTCTGTGACTTACGAAGGGAATGATTACCCTGCGACCTATGCGCTATTGGAAGATGGGTCAATGCAGGTACAACTACAGGATGTCACCGTGCCGCCAACTGAGGCGACGATTGAGCAATGGCCGTTCGATGATGTTGCAAATACTCAGCTTGCAGATACTTTGAATGTTAGCGGCTCAGTGCAGTTTCCTGATGCCACTCCTTCAATCATGACTGATGGCTCAGGGGCGCTGCTCGTTTCACAGGATGCGTCGATTACATCCGGCGGTAATTTCCTGGGAAGTGGTGGAATCACGATTGGTGGGCGCTCTAAAGGTGTCTATGAGTTGGAGTTGATGATTACTTCGGTGGTGCTGACTGGTGGTGATGCCAGCGGTGCCAATGTCGGAATTGGCTTCAAGGATTCAAGTCAAGGGAGTGACTTATTCCGTATTCGTCTGAATAAAACTAGTGCCGGCTTAACGGTTAATACATTCTTCGATTCAACCTACACGGTGTTTCATACTTTCGACAGTGTCTATACTCTGACTGATCCTCTGAAGCTTAGAGCGGTCATCGACCTAGATGCCAATACGGCAGATATATACATGGCTTTAGGCGCAGGTGCGGAATCGTTACTAGGCCAAATCGCTATACCGTCAGGTGCAATTTGGGATCAGTTATCATTTTCGGCGGTCAACAACAGTGTTGATTGGGGGCCGGATGATGTGATCAAAATCGATTCGATGATCATCCGTAAGCTGCAATTAGATAACTATGAGCTTTGGGAAAATCGTACGAATTGGTTGAGTGAAACACTCACCGATGAAGCGGATGATCCCGATGGCGATGGCATCTTCAATTTGATGGAATATGCTCTTGGCGCTGATCCTACCACCGATGATGCAATATCGGTTCTGCCGAAGGTAATTATGCTTTCAGGCGCGCCGCACCTCGAGATGACATTGGGAGTTGATTCCGTAGATCTCCAATATTCGATACAGCATTCCAATGACCTGATTCATTGGACGACTATTCCTAGCACTTCAGTAAATGGCCAGATTGGAGACGTCGTTCAAATCCCACTATTTAATAGCCTGTATCAGATGCTCTTTAGTCGACTGCGGGTTGGCAGTAATTAATGCTTTGAGTGATAGTTGGTATCATAAATAAAGACCGATCTGCTAAGTCCCAAATCTAATCTCCTACGATCGTTTCAGCTTTATTGTATTTTAGGCGATAGGCTCGTGGTGACATGTCGGTGTCGCGCCGGAAAGCGCAGCTAAGGTTCGAGCTGTTACTATAGCCACAATCGTGTGCGATGCTGTCAATTTTATCAAATGTCTCAGTGAGTAAGCGTTTGGCTTGGTCAAGGCGAACGCGGCGTAATTCACTGGCAGGTGTGCGGCCTAGATGTTTTTCAAATGCTTTTTCTAGTCCACGTTTGGATAGGCCGGTAAATTCAATTATATCCTCTATCGTAATCGGCTCTCCATAATGTTGCTTGATGTAGCGTAACGCAGTGGCCACGGCTGGATGTTCGACGGCTAGCACATCCGTGCTTTGTCGACTGACTATGTCATGTGGTGCGACTAATATTGGATCTACTTTATTGTTGATCTCTTTATTCATTAAACGATCAAGTTGACGAGCTGCTTGATAGCCAACTTCTCTCAAGCGTGTGCGCACACTGGAAAGTGGCACTGGAGAGCTCTCGCAAATGAGGTCTGTATTATCGACGCCCAGAATGGCGATTTCTTCCGGCACGTGTATGCCTGCGCGTACGCACATCTCGATTAAACACGCGCCTAGATTATCTTGGCCAGCAAAGACCGCGAGTGGACGAGGGAGTCTGTTCACTTGATCAATGGTATCTGATTGGTGGGTTTCCCAGTCGCCTATATTTTCGGGTGGCGATTGTTTGATCGCAAAGATATTTTCTTCAGGGATCCCTTTCTCCAGTAAGTGTTGTTTAAAAGCTACGTGACGATGTGAATTGACTGGCACTTCCTTCCATTCGTAAAATGCGTAAAACTTATAACCGCGAGAGATAAAGTGTTCCGCGGCCAATTTACAGATCGCATCATTATCGACGCGCACGCGTGGCACTTGGCGTGGCATGTCAATATAGCTGATGTCAACGACTGGCATATTAAGTTTATCGATATAGTCGGCGGTTTCTGGGCCGTAGCAGGTAATAGCACCATCACCTGGCCAACCATGTGGTACGAAATTTCCCGAGGCTAAATATGGTGAAATATGCCAATTTTGTTCGCGGGCGTAATTATAGATACCGCGCACAATTCGTTCATCATACCAATCGAGCGCGATGATGATTGACCGCTGACGTGATCTTTTAACCTCAAGTCCTGAGGTTTTCTTTGACCTTCTAGTCGATCGCTTTGAGAGCATAATATTACTTATAGGGCGTATTTTCATAATATCGAGTGATTTTTTAAATGAGAATATGCCTTGTAATGCTGAATTTGTGAATCATTTTTAATCAATGTTAGTTATTTTAAGGTTTCTTATCTCCTCGTTTTTTTACCAGCGGCTCACGATTTACGGTTTCTGTATTTGTGTGAGTCTTTCGGCATCTGATATTGAGCGCCCGAATGTTTTGATCCTCTCAATCGACGATCTTCGTCCTGAGCTAGGTTGTTACGGTGCATCACATATGGTGACCCCACATATCGATGCGCTGGCTCAATCGTCTACATTATTTAAGAGCGCCTACGTGCAACAGGCGGTCTGCTTACCATCACGTATCAGTCTCTTTACCGGGATGCGTCCCGATTCGACTGGCGTGCATGATTTAATTACGAAATTCCGGCAGACAATTCCAGATGCCATCACGATACCGCAGCATTTTGGTGCGCACGGCTATGAAACAATTGGCATGGGCAAGGTCTATCACGACGAGCAAAAGCAGGATTGGTCGCAGTGGATCGATACACATAATTTGGGAGGAGTGAATTTCTACCAAGCTCCAGCAACTATCGCGCGCATAGAAGTTTTAAAAAATGAAGCTAGAGTAAAAGGGCTCAAGGGGAAATCATTGCGACTGTATGTAAAAGGCCCCGCCTACGAGTCTGCTGATGCGCCAGACAATGCCTATCATGATGGTGCAATGACAGATCTCGCGATTAAAGCCCTACAGCAATCCAGAGATGCGCCATTCTTTATGGTCGTTGGCTTTAAGAAGCCACACCTTCCATTTGTGGCACCTCAAAAGTATTGGGACCTTTACGATTACGAACGGATCACGCTGCCCGACAATTATTTTCAACCTGCAGGCGCGCCTAGCATCGCGCAAATGGCATGGGGGGAGTTGCGAGCTTATGCAGGGATACCAGGTGAGGGGCCAGTCAGTGATGCGGTAGGACGGAAATTAATACATGGATACTACGCATCGGTTAGTTTTATTGACGCCCAAGTCGGTCGTCTTATGGCGGCGCTTGGCGAGGCTGGTCTAACGGAAAATACTATCGTCGTGCTTTGGGGTGACCATGGTTGGAAGCTCGGCGAGCATGCCATGTGGTGCAAGCACACGAACTACGAGATTGATGCGCATGTGCCGTTTTTGATTAAAGCACCAGGTAAAGAGTTCCAGTCTGGTTCGACTCATGCCTTGGTTGAGTTGCTGGATCTCTACCCGACGCTGTGCGATTTGGCTAAATTACCCACGCCCTCTCAGTGCGAAGGCTCTAGTTTGATGCCATTGTTGCGAGATCCCTTTGCTGAGTGGAATGAGCTCGCTTATACACAGTATCCCCGATGGGGCAGAGTAATGGGTTATTCCGTAAAAGCACCCAGTGGTCGCTACACCGAATGGCTCAAAAGAGACAGCGGAAAAGTGGTCGATCGTGAGTATTATGATCACCAACTAGATCCAGGTGAAAACTTTAATCGGGCAGCTGAAGCAAAATATGCCAGTGTGATTGATTCACTCTCTAAAGCCATCGCCGAGGAGCGTAAGCGTTGCGAAAAATAAGAAGTAGTTTATATGAAATCTAACGAGAAATTCATCTGGGGTGTCGCGACAGCAGCCCACCAAATTGAAGGCGCCTGGCTAGAGGGCGGCAAAGGCCTCAACATCTGGGATGCGTATTCGCACACTCCAGGGAAGATTACCAACGGAGATACTTCGGCAATCGCTTGTGATCATTACCATCGCTACGAAGAGGATATCGACTTGATTGCGGATCTCGGTGCAGGCGGCTATCGCTTTTCCATCAGTTGGGCACGTATTATCCCAGATGGTAAAGGTGCGGTGAATCAGGAAGGCATTGATTTTTACAATCGCCTAATTGATGGCTTGATTGCTAAGGGGGTGACTCCATTTGTGACGCTATATCACTGGGACTTGCCTCTGGCACTGCAAATGGAGGATGATGGCTGGCTGAGCTATAGCACAGCTGAAGCCTTTGCTAAGTTTGCAGAGGTTTGCTTTGAGGCATTTGGTGACCGAGTCGACCATTGGATGACCTTTAACGAGAACTGGTGCACCGCTGTACTCGGCTATGGCACCGGTCTATTTGCTCCAGGTCGCATTTCGGAAACGGATCCGTATGTGGTCGGGCACAACCTATTGCTAGCCCACGGCTTGGCAGTCCAGTCGTTTCGTAGGGGTGAGTATGCTGGGCAGATTGGTATCGCCAACAATTGTGATTTTCGCGAGCCGTTGACAGATTCGGAAGAGGATCGCGCTGCCGCTCAGGAGAGTTTAGAGTTTTTCTATGGCTGGCTCACTGACCCAGTGGTCTTCGGCGAGTATCCCGCGATCATGCGTGAGCGCTTGGGGGATCGTTTACCAGAGTTCACTGCCGAGCAAAAAGAGCTACTGAAGGGCTCGGCAGACTTCCTTGGTTTGAATCACTACACCACGCACTTCGCCTCCCGTTCAGATCAAGTGGCAAACGCAGTCGCTTCAGTAGATGGTAATGGCGGCATGAGTGATGACCAGAACGTGGTGCTCAGTTCTGACCCCGAGTGGCATGTCACTAGCATGGGCTGGTTTGTAGTGCCTTGGGGCTTACGAAAGATGTTGAATTGGATTCACGAACGCTACAACGGCTTGCCAATTTACGTGACCGAAAACGGTACCGCCTTGGCGAACAACGACGCCGAAACTGCGATCGATGACAGGGAGCGCGCAGATTTTATCAAAAGCTACACAGATGCCATGAATGAGGCGATCGAAGAGGACGGTGTTGATGTGCGCGGTTACTTCTGTTGGACGCTAATGGACAACTTTGAATGGTGCCGAGGCTACGATATGCGCTTTGGACTCATCTTTTGTAATTTCGAGACGCTGGAACGCACGCCGAAGGCATCGTATTATGCGTACCGTGAGATCATTCAGAATTCCAGGTCATTATAATTCATGCGGTAAACTTAGGCTGAATCCTAGGTTACGGGTGAATGCTTTGGTATTATTTACATAATTTTAGTAAATTAAAAACCAACACTTAAAAAATCCACTCAGTGGTATCGCAGCGTGATCACTGGTAACAATGAGAATTTATAGCAAATAACTAAACAAGTGCAGTATTGTACGTTTAATCATTGGGGTAGGCAGATTTATCACTGCTCAATGTATTTGTGAATAACTCTAGAAATCGTCTTATTGTAGATGTTCTCCAATATTCACCCCTTCAAGTAAAACAATGATTACGAAAAATATACTCTGCGCGATTGCGCTAATCTCAGGCGCTTCGGTTCTATCTGGGCAAACAATTATTGAACAGTGGGACTATACTAACAATAGCTTGGCTGGTGTTAATGGTAATCAAATGACTTTTGTTAATACTAATAACACAGATGTTACTGGAGGTGCTGAAGATAATACTTTCACTGTCAATCGTGGCTCCGGCAGCGGCTCTTCTGTTTTTACTGGGTTGGGAATCGATTCGGATGACCAGTTTCTTAAAGTAGATATGACGATTGCTTCGTGGGACTTAACGAACTCAGGTGGGAATGGACTTTGGGCGATACACTTTAGAGACGCCAGCAACACTAGTGTGGCGCAATTTCGCTTTCAAGCCCACGCTGACGGTACTCGAGTGACTTTAGATCAGGAATTCGGACCGATTACTGATAGTAATAGCGTGTCGAGAGCAACAGCGATTGGTGGTTTTGTATCTGCCAGCCAATCAGGAACAGCTCCAGTGACCATCAGCTTAACACTGGGACTCGCTGACAACAGTTATTTGTTAGAGAGCAATTCTTGGTCAACTAGTTATGGCGCTCAGCAGTCTGGCACAATTGCTAATCTCTCGGACGCAGTAGTTGACAACTTTAGATGGGTTTGGTCCGGCGTTAATGATGGTGCCAATGGAACGACCGATTACATTGAATTAGACCAAATTGTGGTACAAACTGTCCCAGAGCCAAGCACTTACGCGCTCATCGCGGGTCTTCTCAGTCTGTCTGCGGTAATGATTCGTCGTCGTAATTAAACTTTAGTTTTATTTACATCTGTAAAGCCTCCGGTCCGCCGGAGGCTTTTTTTTGAACTTCTTTTTTTAACAACTCAATATATGCGACTTACACTTCAACTTCTTTCTATTTCTCTACTGCTCAGCTTCCTTACTGCATCACTATCCATCGCTGAATCGACGAATCCAGCAGCCCCTAAAGTCGACGTCGCGCGTGTGATCCCTAATCTACCGGGAGCTGCTTTAAAAACACTAAATCAAGCTGATAACTTATTGGATTTGAGCGACTCTCAATTTAATGCCTTGGTGGGCGTTTTAGAAGCGCGCACAGCTGAATGGGGCGCTCTTATAGCGAATAAAAAAGCCATGGACAAGGAGAGCTTTGAAGACGAGAAAAGTCGCATTTTTGGCGAATATGCAAAACAGATGTTGGCGATCTTTACACCCGAACAGTTGCTGCTTTGGCGTAGCCGATAACCTTAATAATCGTGGAACTGCTGCTGATTGATTCGACAGTTCGACGAGCGCTGCTGTGGCAGACCTCACCCCTGTTCGGTAGATGACTTTCGTCGTCTTTGCTTACTTTGCTTAGATACTTGGGTGTCCCCATGTTCATTCTTTTAGCTGACCGCGTGCGTTCCTACCCGCCATGACTGCCTCGTTTGATTCATCAATCATTAGGCCAGAGATGACATTCATCAGCTGTAATATGCACTTAATCATTTGAACCGTTGTTATATTCAATAAGTAGATGCCTTGTTCGTATCACCTGTCCTGATAGTGTCCTGAAAAATCCCCTTTATTTTTATCCTATGAATACACCGGTTTCTTTATGCGCATCATTGGCTTTAATGGCCCCAGCTATATCGGTACTTGCTGCACTGGACGCGCCTTCAAATGTCACTGCGAATACTGCTGGACCCGCGACCATCGTCTTGTCTTGGGACGATAATGAGACCACGGAAAATAGCTACATTGTCCAACGCAATGATGGCGGCTGGGCAACTATTGCCACACTGCCCGCGGGCAGCACACATTACTACGACCGTGGCTTAGCACTTGGTTCTTCGTATAACTACCGTGTGTATGCGAGCAATGACTCAGATATTTCGGTCGCAGTCGAATCCGGCGCCGCCACCACTTTAGACTATCAGCCAAATATCATTTTCTTTCTCGCTGACGATATGGGCTACAAGGATCTCGTCGGCTTACGTGACCAAGCAATTGATGGCCCGACAATTTATGAAACTCCAGCGCTGGACAGCTTTATTGAGACATCCGCACTTTCTATCAACAATGCGTACTGCTCGGGCCCACGTTGTGTGGTCGCGAGACGTTCGATTCAAACTGGCAAATATGATTGGCGTCCCGAAGCGGTGCCCAATAATGATTATTATGTCGATTCTGCGGGTAATCCAATCGGCAGTGGACTGTGGGCTGGTGGGACGACGGTTGCTGGCTCCGAGTCGGGGGCGGGAGTTGCCATACCATTTGACAACAAAACTTACGGAGAAGCGCTACAAGATGCAGGGTATCGCACTTGTTTTATTGGTAAATATCACCTTGGAGAGTCACCTTCTGACACGCCTCTTACTGGCTATTCGTTTGGTGATCAACCCGCACGTGGGCCTGACGCGCAAGGTTATGATGTGAGTATCGCAGCGGGTCATGCCGGGGCGCCCCCAGCGTCTTATTTCTCGGTCGAGAATATGCATGCCACCGGCACTTACACCTTTGAATTGCCTGATATGGACGATGCCAACTATGGCACTGTTACCCCAGTTGCGGGTGAATACATCACCGATCGCATGACGGATAAGGCAATTGGTTTTATTGCGGATGCGATTACGAACTATACGGGTGAACCTTTTGCGCTTACGCTGGCGCATTATGCGGTGCATACGCCAGTCGAGGCAAAGTTGAGCGACATTAATTATTTCAAAGGCAAGAAGGCGTCCATGGCCGCCGATTTTGCGGCGCATCCGGCAGGTGCGAGCGGACTAATTACGGACTACAGCTCAAAGACACGAGTCTGGCAGGATAACGTAGTGTATGCTGCGATGATGAGGAGTTACGACGACAGCTTTGCAGAGTTACGCACCTACCTAGGTGAAACCAATGATCCGCGCAACCTAGGCAAGACGCTTGCTGAAACAACCATTATTGTAGTCTCCTCGGATCACGGCGGCAAATCCACGACGCCACTTGATGATAACAAAATACTTGAAGACGATGCCACCGATCAAGTGAACGCTGCGCCTTCTTACGATCCAGCCAAAGGGGCCTACAAATCTGGGACGCCGAATGCATACAATTCGTATCCAACTTCTAACTACCCATATCGCTACGGTAAGACTTGGGTATATGAAGGTGGACTCAAGGTTCCGCTCTTGGTTTACATTCCAGGGATTACTGTGGGGGGGAGTCGTTCCGATGCCTTTGTGCATCATGCCGATCTCTTCGCGACTTTCGTCGATATGGCAGGTGGTTCGCAGACTGCCGAAAGCTCCGATTCAATAAGCTTTATGCTCACCGCGGTGAAGCCGACTGCAAGCGCCCGCGATGAAATGCACCATTTCTTTACTAATGCGAGTTCGGGCACAGGCAACCCAGCGCTTGGAGCATACCGTAAGGGAGATTACAAATTACTCTACTTCATTGTGCAGCGCCGCGTTGAACTCTACAATCTTGCTGCCGATCCTTATGAAAGAAATGACCTCGCTGTGAGTCGTCCTGATATGGCTGCTGAGATGCTGCATGAAGTCTATCAGCAAGCGCTTTCAACTGGTATCAATATGCCCAAGCCGGGCCCGTATACATGGGCCAACGAACAAGCAGTTTTGGTTGATAATGGTCTGATTGTCACATTACCAGCTGTGCCAGATGCGGATCCCTCAGGGCTTACGTTGACTGAACTATCGCCAACTGCCATTGAGCTGAACTGGACTGTGAATGCCAGTAATGCAACGCACTCAGTGGTCTACCGCTTTTCTCCAACTGAAAGCAATTTCCGCGAACATGCCTATGTGCCTGTCGGCACCACGACCTTTCGTGATCAGAATCTAACACCTGGTGGATACTATCGCTACCGAGTTGAATCCGAAAATCTCGGCGGTTGGTCTGCTGGTAATACTGGTAACAAGACACTTACACTGTCTACTACTGGCAACCCCTTGGCGATCAATGCAGTCGATGATACCGTTACGACTGTGCCGTGTGAAGTGCGTCGCTTCAACCCCTTACTTAATGACGAAGGGGAAGGTGCAATAGCGATTACTGGAATTACGCAGCCGAGCGTGGGGTCAGCAGTCATCGATGGAAATTGGATTAGCTATCAAGCAGGGGATGGCTTCGCCGGCAGTACAACGATGACGTATACGATTGAAGATGCAGCGCAACAAACCGACACCGCATCGGTGACCTTCACTTTGCCCATTGCGTCTGCGAGTACCTTACGTGAAGGATGGGAGTTTTCTGAAGCCATTAATACTGATCTCAATGACTTGATTAACACCGGTACATTCGGCAGTCTATGGCGTTTTAATTCTGTCGATAAAACCAATGGTTCAGGGCAGTTTGTGTTGGCGGGAGACAGTGGCTCACATACACGAAAGCTACCTGCTAGAAATACCGCAAATGCACTGGTGGACGATGATATGTATGTCACGCCGCTCACGTCTGGTAAATATCGGCTAGAGGTTAAATTCACATCGTGGGATGTTAATGCAGCGAGTGCAGGAGATGTTTGGAGGTTTAAATTAAACAACACCTCCGCAAGTCAGATCGTAGCGGTGGCTGCCGAAATAACTGCAAGCAGTATGGATATTCGCTTTGCAGCAGCAGGCGCCACTGAGAAGGTGCAAACTTTTAATTTAGTAGAAGCTGGTACTAACACACTTGCGGTTGAATTCGATTTCGATGCCGATGAGGTCGATTTTATACTCAATGATACTGTCCTTCAATCGAATCCCTTTACCGGTGACAACCTAGGCCAGTTAATCTATGCGAAGAATGGCGCATGGAGCACTGCCGCCACGTCGCTCAGTATCGACCACATAAAACTGATAGAGCTTCTGGCGGGTGGCACACTTTATGATGCGTACGCCTCGGCTTATCCATGGATGGGTGTTCTTGAGCGTGGCGAATTAGAGGATCCGGATGGTGATGGTCTAAATAATTTCTATGAGTTTGCGTTTGGTCTTGATCCGATGGTTTCAAGCAAGGCGAGTCCTGTATCAATTGACTTAAGTGGGGCTGATTCAGCACTAAAGTTTACGCCGGCCCGTGATACGTCTATTATTAATTATGCGATACAACTAGCGACTGATTTGAGTGACTGGGCAATGATCCCTGAAGTGCCTGTGAATACTCCAGCTGGGCAGTTGGTGAGGGAAAACCTGCCTTTGGGCGGTAAAGGTTTCGGACGAGTTGTAGTCCGACCATATTAATTAAAATCCAATTACGGTGCACATAATCATTAAGTACTGTTCATTTTTGATTGTATAAGTGAGTCGTTAAAGGTCTGCCAATCAAACAGCCTTTAATTATATTATCCCCGATGGCATTTTTTAAATCCATATACGACTTATGAAGTACGGTTACTTTGACGACGCAAATCGCGAATATGTGATTACCGACCCACGCACACCTGCAAAGTGGATAAATTATGTTGGAACCCTGGCGTTTGGGGGAATTGTGGATCACACTGGTGGCTCATTAATCTGTAAACAAGACCCTGCGTTGAATCGTATTTTAAAGTACGTGCCGCAAATGCCTGACTCAGATTTCAAGGGTGAGTCGCTTTACATTCGGATCAAACGCCCCGATGGCTCTTATCGAGTCTTTTCACCATTCTACACGCCGACTCTTGATGCGATGGATATGTATGAATGTCGTGTAGGACTTTCGTATCAGAAGATTACATCCGAAATTTATGGTGTGCGCACGGAGGTTACCATATTTGTGCCACCTGGTGCGGATGTCGTGGTACGTGATATACAAGTCACTAATGTCGGGGATCTTGATCTGGAGTTAGACCTCATTCCAGTGGTTGAGTTTAGTCATTTTGATGCCTTGAAGCAGCTGGTCAACGCTGATTGGGTGCCACAAACGATGCAGGTCGACGCCGAGCATCAAGAGGGCGGTCATGTCGTATTACGGCAAGCGGCCTTCATGAAAAAAGATGCGCAAGTTAATTTTTTTACTTCTAACCATGAGGTAGATTCGTTTCAAACGGATCGCGAGAAGTTACTCGGTAATATGGGCTACGGTAGTTGGCGCTGGCCTGAGGAATTGCAAAATAAGCAACTCTCAAACTACGAAGCACGACGCGGTAACAATATCGCAGCCTTACTTCATAAATTTAGCATTTTGCAACCCAGCGAATCTCGTCGAATCATTACACAATTAGGACAAGCTGCACCATCTGATATTGGGGATATCATCGTGCAATATCGAGCCGAGGCTCAAGTCGACAAGGCCTTTACTGGCTTACATTCTTTTTGGGATGACTATCTCAATGCTTTTCAATGTGAAACGCCGGACCTTGCTTTTAACTCGATGGTCAACATACACAATCCGCGACAGTGTCATACGACGCTTAACTGGTCGCGTTACCTTTCATTGTATCAACTTGGTTATGGTGCTCGGGGTATCGGTTTTCGTGATTCGTCACAGGATGTGATGGGGGTGCTTGCCAGTGCTCCAAAAGAGGCAAAGGCACTTTTGTGCAAACTATTGAGTGTTCAAAATCCGAATGGATCTGCGATGCACCAATTCTTTCCGCTTACAATGGAAGCAAATGAGGGAGACTCGCGCGAAGAGGGCACCAAGCGTGTGTATGGTGACGACCACCTCTGGTGTGTGTTAGCTGTTTGCGCTTATCTCAAGGAGACTGGCGACTACGACCTCCTCGAAGAGAAGATCACTTTTTATGACAAAGATTTATCCCTCACAGAGCGCGAACAAGGAAGTGTTTTAGAGCACCTGCGCCGTGCCGTGGCCTACACGAAGGCAAATGTCGGCCAACATGGACTTCCGCTTCTTGGTTTCGCAGATTGGAATGACACGGTCAATCTTCACGGCGACGCCGAAAGCCTGTTCATCGCTAACATGTATGGTGTCGCGCTTTGTGAAATAATAGATCTTTGGGAGTATCTAGGTGAGTCGAGTGAGGTCGCCTCATTCCTCGATGACTGGAAGGAAATGCGTGATGCGGTCAATACACACGGCTGGGACGGCGAATGGTATGTTCGCTATTTTGAGGAAAATGGGTCTGCCATCGGATCGAAGCATAATCTCGAGGGGAAAATCTTCACCAACGGCCAGTCATGGCCAGTGATTTCGGGATTTGCCTCGGAGGACCGCGCGCAGACTGCGCTCGATTCCGTCTATGACCAGCTCAATACAGAACACGGCATTAAGCTGAGCGGTCCTGGCTTTACAGGTTATGACCCAGAGAAGGGAGGGGTGACCACCTATCCCCCAGGCGCAAAAGAAAACGGCGGCATTTTCCTGCATTCCAATCCATGGGTGATGATTGCGGAGACTAAGCTCGGCCGTGGCGACCGTGCATTTCAGTATTACTCGCAGATGAACCCAGCGTCGAAGAATGATTCAATTGAAAGCTACGAGGTCGAGCCATACTGCTACGCGCAGAATATTCTTGGAGATGAGCACCCGCAATTTGGCCTTGGTCGCAATAGCTGGCTTTCTGGGACGGCTTCTTGGACCTATCAAGCTGCATCCCAATACATTCTAGGCGTGCGTCCATCGCACAAGGGATTGATAATCGATCCCTGTATTCCAAGTGTGTGGGATGGATTTTCTGTGGTTCGGAAATTCCGTGGTGTGACTTACAAGATACAGATCAAAAACCCAGATCACATTTGCAAGGGCGTGGCGCAATTGATCGTGGATGGCTCGCCAATCGAAGGTGATACAGTTCCGTTTGCAGAATCTGGAACTGTAGTCAGCGTTGAGCTGATCATGGGTGAGCTCGTGGCGGTGCTCTCTTAATCAGATTGCAGTTTGAGGCCGAATATTTCCCTTAGCGTTGTTAAAATACTTTGGGATTCGTTAGCATCGCCGACTTATATTTGAGCACATGGAGTGAGGATTCGATGCGCTCAAGTTACTGCCCAAAAGCTATTACGTGCTTAAAGGGTAGGTTGCAGGTACCAATAGCGTTTTCTTTAGAACTGGACGCCAGCTTTCAGGCTGATGGTTCTGTTTTCGGTGTAGAATGCAGTGCTACCTCGATTGACCAAGTCGATCGCGTCAAAAAGATTATCTACGGTAACCTGAAAGTTATAGACTGGCGCGGTGCGACTCTTATTGAAGAGCTTGCCACGCCAACCAACAAATACCGAGGTTTCCAAGTGATCAGAGAGGTAAACCTTATGCTTCTTTGGCTGCACGACTTCACCGGTTACACCATCAGTGACCGGCAAAAGGTCGGGTTTACCATCGCGTTGGGTGATGTCGTTTTGATTTGGAAATTTATCATTCGTATGGGCGATGTCTTCATAGAAGTTTCCTAAGAAAGACTTTGATCGATATTTTTCACTGAGCCCACAATACCAGCCCTTTAATTTACCGTCTTTAAAGCTGTAACGTGCTGTGAAGGTAGCACTGTGACGCGAGGTGCCAGGCACAATACTGCCGTCGTTAAGGCCGAGGGGTGACTCAGTAATTTCTGTGTCCAGATAGGCATAGCCTAAAAAGAGCGAGAGTTTGGGTGCGGGGTTGTAGTATATGTCCGCTTCAAAGCCATTGCTCTCTACGTTGGTGCCCGCAACATTAGCACCAGCCTTGGTGAAATTGCCGCCGTCTACTAGGTCTGGATAGATCGCTCGCAACACAGAATCGGAGAGCCGTACAGTGTCATTTTCCTTTTCGACCTGGAAGCCTAAGATTTGTCCGTTGAGCTTGCCCTCTAGTAAATCAAATTTGAAGCCATACTCGAAGCCTTTACCTGTTTGTGGAGGCACGATGTTTCCTTCTGGATCAATACTAAAGCCAGTGGGTGATTCAATCGACTCCGCATAATTAGCAAAGATTGCCCAGCCTGGTTTGATCCAGAATAGTGCTCCGATCGAAGGGCTGGCTTGGGTATACTCTTCTTCCGTTTTAATTGGGTCGCGGCCCTCCTTGAAATCAGAAAAACTAGACTTCACATTCATCGTATCGAAGCGTAAGCCAACGAGGGTATGGAGCCGATTGTCTAGGTAGCTACCTTGCGCAGCCGTCCAAATCGCTTTTGTCTCAACCGTTGCGGATTGCTCGCGGTCTGGACGGAAGCTTGCGTTTTCACCCGCTGTGAAATTACTTGGATTTGTATTTCCAGTTAGGTTACTGGTAGTCGTCGTGTCAAAATAGTTATAAGCGCCTGCCGGAAGTAGATAGTAATCTCTCGCAGCATTGCCTTTGAATGGGTTAATGATACTATCGCCGACTAGTGTGTCTAGCTTCTCGTAACCATCTCGTCGGTCATAATCAAGGCCCAATAGAATCTGTTGTTTGGATCCTGCGATTTCCGTCTTCCATGAGAGCGTGCTGCGGAGTGCACTGGTCTCATCACGACCCTCTTTTTGCTGCCAGACTGGCTTGATGAAGAGACGATCGCTATTCTCTGCATCAACGCCTCCCACCTCATTCGCTTCAGGGTCTATCACTCCTCCCCATTTAAGTGAGCCGAAGATAACAGCTCGATTAGCGTTTTGGAGTAAATCAGTATTTTGCTCTTCGCGCATGGCCGCGACTTTCAACTGCAGGTCATCCGTGAACGAGTGAGTGATGTCGCCGATAAAAAAGAATCCATCCGTGTTACGTTCTTCATCGGGTGAACTTAATGTTCCAGAGTTTTCCACAGTAATATCACTGTAAAAGTCCCTAATATCCTGCAAGGAGTTGAGTTGAATATAGGGTGTTAAGCCATTTCTAGTCTCAATGTCACCAGCGTCGAAAATGCTGCTAAGAAGGGCATCGGGCAGGAAGTCAACGATGTCTGGGGTCGCGGGTAGGCCATCGGGAATTCCACTCATGCCGGATATGCCAGTTTTATCAATATATGTGCCAGCTGGGCTGTTGCGGCGTTCATCAATCCCCTCTAAGTGAAGTCTGATTTGAGTTTTTTCGGTGGGTCGATAGGTCGCTTCAACAGTTAGACCGTTAAATTCTTTTTCTTTGAAATCTTGGTTAAACTCTCGCTCCTCATGAACGCCCATCACGCGCACGGCTAATTTATCATTTATTATCTGATTGTGGTCAAAGGAGACGCGGAAGAGATCTTTATCGCTTACGCTGGTATCGAACGAAGTTTTATCTTTATCAAATCGTGCCGTTTTAGCTAAAAAGTTAATTTTACCGCCTGGTGCGGCTTGTCCGTAGATGAGACTGTTCGCACCGCGCACCACGTCAGCACGATCAATGTTGTATCCATTCTGTGAAATCTGACGAGGCATGAATTCAAAGAGTTGGAAATTAGAACGAAATCCACGAAAGCGAACTGCGCGATTAGTGAAGCCATCTTCCTCAGTCTCGGCACTTGCGATCAGACCTGCGATGTCATCAATACCATATAGATTCAAATCTTCGATTAAATCTTTATTCACTACCGAAATTGTCATCGGAGTATTTTTGATCAACTGATTTGTTCGGGTGCCTGCGAGGGAGTTCGCAGAATAATAGCCGCGGTCGCGCTCGGAAGTGACGACGAATTCGGGGAGTGTGTAGTAATCCTCATCTTCAGATTCGCCGTCTGCAAAAACTTGGTCAGCCATATCAGATGCATCGGAGGAGCTGTCTACCGAGTCGCTCTCTGCGACGGGAATGGTGAATACAGCTGTACCGTCTTCGCTGATTACGGCGGAGTTATCTGATTGAGGGACTGTCGAGGGGATTTCGTTTGCTGCGCTTAAGGTGAGGAGCCCAATGATGAGGAGCAGTGTTGAACTGGCGGCGAGGAGTTTAGTAAGCATGGTATTTTTTGGCCTGCTGAGCAGGTATGTACGTCGACATCACACGTCATTTTTATCGCGGCGTCTGATGGGGGAATCTCCAGTGATGCCAAAGCGTTGTAAGTGTTAACGCCCTGCAAGAGTGGAACTAGACCAGCTAAGATGAGGCGAGATCACTCATCAACAGCACAAAACCATGATGTTTGTTAGCAAATAATTGAAATTATGCACTTCTCCATGGTGGAGTCGGTGACATGCATCTTGAAATTATGAAAAATCGCAGTTAGCTACGTTCACCCTGTTTGTGCTGATCGCGAATGGGGTCGACATAGATCGATACATTAGCGGTGTCGTCGCCGAGATGGTCCTTTGCGCGTTTTAGCGCATTGGCCGTTGAGAGCGTTGGGTTGCTTGGCTCGTCGGTAAAAATGTTGCGCGCTTCAATGATGTCGTAAAGTCCGGAATTTTTTAGCACACGGATGAGGTCTGATTTTACTTCACTGAGAATTAGGTAGCGTTCTTTCTCTGCCATGTAGCGAAGCAGCTCCTCGAGTGCCATGACTGCGGTGGCATCCATGTTGTGCGCATTACGCATTTTTAAGACGACAATTTTTAAGTTTGGATCTTCGCAAATACGGCGCATTTGATCTTGGAAGAGGTCGGCCGCTCCGAAAAAGAGTTCACCTTCGATGTGAACAATCGAGACCTCTGGTGTGCCGCGTTGTTCAGCGGTGTTCATTTCTGCCAAGTGGCCTTCTTTGTTGAATGCGTATTCGACCATCTCAGGGCGGGCAACTTTCTTGAGGAACAGCACGATGGAGATGCCGACACCGATGTAGATGGCTGAGTCCAGTGGCATGATCAGGCCACTGACAAATGTCGTAACAAATACAAAAGCATCGGACTTAGTCGCACGAGTGACGATACGAATCGCGTGCTTATTCAGTAACGAGATCCCAATTACAATGACGAGCACTGCGAGAGCACTTTGTGGGATAAACTTCGTATAGGGTCCAAGTACATAGGCGCCGATAAAGACGATAACGCCACTGATGAAGCTGGCTAAAACACTCCGTCCGCCACTGATAGCACTTAATGAGGAACGTGTGAGCGAGCCCGACGCCGGCATACCAGAGAAGAATGCGCATCCGATATTTGCCATGCCGATCGAGAACATCGCTTGATTGCCGTTGAGGCGCGCGCCAGTTTTTGCAGCGAGTGATTTACCGATCGAGATACCTTCTAAAATACATAGCAGAGCGATGGCTAATGCGGGGCTGGCAAGCAGTTGAATATCGCTCCATGCCAGTGTGGGTAATTGCAAGGACCAATCCGCAGCATTGATCCCTGAGAGCAGTGCAACATTCGCAGCGGGTTCGAGGAACAGTGCGGAGCCGGCTGAGATCGCAACCAGGCAAATCGCGACATTCGGCAGTGTCTTACAGCAACGGTTCAGCAGGATGTAGAGCGCCATCGTTGCGAGGCTGATACCAATCGTGGTCCAATGCAGCGTGTCTATGTGTGAGCTAATAAGGGTGAGCGAGTCGTAGAAGGTCGCTCCTTTTCGGGGCAAACTCAGGCCGAGTGCTTTAGGTAGCTGATTGGCAATAATCAGTAAAGCCGCGGCAGTAATATAGCCGGTGATTACCGAGCGTGAAATATATTGCACGAAATTCGCGACTTTAAAATAAGCACCAATTACCACGAACAGGCCGACCATTAATATCAGTAGTGGCACAAGGCTGAGCATCTGTGGTCCTGCGATGCCCAGGCTGGCAAATGCACTCAGCAGCATGACAGAAGTGGCGTTGGTTGGACCGAGCGTAATGTAGTGACTCTTGGCAAAGATCGGTGCGACCATCGCCGCGACAGCTGAGCCGTAGATGCCGTACTCAATCGGCAGCCCAGCAATCAAGGCGTAAGCCATACCTTGG
Organism: Puniceicoccaceae bacterium; assembly: GCA_017857255.1. Classification (GTDB taxonomy): domain Bacteria; phylum Verrucomicrobiota; class Verrucomicrobiia; order Opitutales; family Coraliomargaritaceae; genus Lentimonas. The sequence goes on from JAFMDL010000029.1 coordinate 24,697, forward strand.
GGAAAGGCTAAGAGTGCTACATTTACCCCTGCGCGTGTATCGCCACTCAAGTGTCCTTTGAAATCACGCTGATATCCTGCCAGTGATTTTCGCAGCGGGAAAAAATCTAGAATATTGTAATCCTTCGCGGCGCTCGCGGTCTGCTTAATATATTGAAAAATTCCGGACACTTCAGGATTTATTTAGATATAATAGTATCCAGAGCTCAGTTAATTGCAACTGTTACTGGCCGTTGGGATAGAGTGTTGCCATCACCTCGGCGTGCAGTGGTGCTTTCGCAGCAATGATGCAGCGCTCATCGAAGGCATCGCCGCCTTTCCAGCCTGTGACGGTAAAGCCGGCACCTTGGAGGCATGGGATGATTGCGGCGCAGTCCCAAATCTCCATCATTGGGTCACACATAATGTCGGTAAATCCAGAGCACAATAGGATGTAACCGCCAGCGTCGCCCCAAGAGCGATACAATGCAGTCTTGGGCGGTAATGCGGTCCAGTCGGCATTGTTTTGCCAAAGTGTGGTGCGGATGGGATCGGTGGTGCACAATGTGGCTTCGGCAAGTGGGCATGCATCACGGCCTGAAACAGGCTTGCCGTTGAGAGTCGTGGTTTCACAGTCGCCGATTACGAGCTGCTTCAGTACTGGCTGATTGATGGCACCAATGACAGGGCGACCCTTGTAGAGCAGCGCGATCAACGTCGCAAAGAGTGGCACGCCTGAGATAAATGACTTAGTGCCGTCGACTGGGTCAAGCACCCAGACAAAGTCAGCGTCGTCACGCTCACGACCATATTCCTCACCGATAATACCGTGCTCCGGGTAGCGCTCGTTGAGGATTTCGCGAATTCGTTTTTCCGCATTTTGATCCGCCAATGTGACAGGTGTCTTGTCGGACTTGCGTTCAATTTCAACATCCGGCCCATAGTGTGGGAGAATTTCTTTAGAAGCCTCATCACAAAGATAGGCAATAAATTCGATAAATTCGTCTTTTTGAGCGCGTGTAAGTTCTGACATGTCGACTGATTGTACGTGTTGGAAACGAAGGAATGTGAGGCGCCCTGCTTGCTCTGGCAACTGTAGAGTCAGGCGATTTTTCTTAAATCAGAGCACCATGCGTGGCCCTAGTGTGGAGCACGCTAAGTTAGTGTATTTATAAACCACAGATGGACACCGAT